>NZ_CP043320.1:2895629-3217366 GCF_008807395.1 Pseudomonas sp. C27(2019) | reverse complement strand
TCTGGCCAAGTAACGGCTAAGGCGCATGTGCTGCATAGCGCTATAACATTCCTCGCGCATTAAGCTTATCGGTTTAGCCCGACAAGCTTCTAGGAGATGATTCCGTTAGTCCTTTTTAAACACATAAAACAAGTTCGGCTCGCTAACGATATAAATAGTCCCTTCTGCATCAATAGCCACACCCTCAGCTTGCTTGATACTGCGCGCTAAGTTATTAAAGCCCACTGCTAAGCTAATAAAGCTGACGGGGTTACCCTCGGTATCCAGCTCCAAGAGCATGCGCGACTCATCCGACAACACCAATACGTGCCCAGTGCGCTGATCAACCGCCAGTGAAGAAAGATCACGCATAAACACCTGTTTAGAGCGCAACTCAAGTAATGCCTGTGGCGCTGCGCTGTCATCTTCGCCCCTGCTCAGGAAAGGGCAAACTAAACAAACCAAAGGGCTGCGCTCCTTGGCCAACAGCATACGTTGGTTGCGCGCATCCCACGCCACCCCTTCAAAACCCTTATTGCCAGCATTCAGGTAGCCCAAACTGATCGAGACCAAGGCATCACCGTCTATAAACTGGCATCGGGTGACAGATGAAAAATCGTCATCTCCCCTCGCCGCTCATCAATAATAGCAATGCGCCCGTCACTCAATACTTCCACCCCTTCAGGATCAGAAAAGCCGCGCAATTCGACCACCCGTAACACCCCGGTTAGCGACAACTCAACCAGTTTGGGGATTCTTCCCGTCACGGTAAACAAGGTGTTGCTCAGCGGACTCCAGCTTAGACCCGAGGTTTCCGCCTCGGCCAAGCCTGCTAACGGCTTGGCTTGAATTACCGCGCGATAGCCTGGCAGCCAAATGCTGTCCGCTTGCTCCTGTGTACTGGTAGTGTGCTCTTGCCATAAGAACCGCAGACGATCATCCCAGTGCAAGTAACGCGATAGAGTTACTGCTGCAATTACAGCAAGCAACAACAACGTCCATAATTTCGGGCGCTGTCTCATCCTTTTAAACATGTTAATAACCTTCCCATTCATCACGTATAAGTCACAAGCAACTGCTGTGTCAGCGGCCTCATTCGGGCCGATCTAATTCAGCGCGCCATCCTACTGCTAAAATCAGACCAGCGCCCAAGACAATCGTTATACTCTGCACATTGTTTATTTGGAGAGTCCCATGTCACTGCCTTTTTTACGCTTAAAATCTAATGCTGATCGTCGTTTACGCAGCGGCCATTTATGGGTCTATAGCAATGAAATTGATACCAAGCTCTCGCCCTTAAGCGGGTTTAAAGTCGGTGACCAAGCCATTGTAGAAAACGCCTCAGGAAAAACCCTAGGCGTGGTGGTGATGAGCCCGCAAACACTGGTGTGCGCACGCTTGGTCTCACGTGAAACTGAGCACCGTCTAGATAAATCACTGCTGGTGCACCGCCTCAATATTGCTCTGTCATTACGCGAGCGCCTGTTTGACACGCCTTTTTATCGTTTACTGCATGCCGAAGGTGATTTATTACCGGGACTGGAAGTCGATCGTTTTGGCGATATTCTGGTGGCGCAAATCACTGCCGCCTGCATGGAGCCGCATAAAGAGATCATTCTTGAAGCGCTTTTACAGGTTTTGCAAGCCCACTGGTGTGCTCTGGCGCAATGATGCCAATACCCGCGACGCAGAAGGCTTGGAGCGCTATTTAGAAGTTGCCCACGGCGAAGTGCCGGAATGGGTGCAGCTGCTCGAAAATGACCTGACCTATAACGCGCCCTTGCTGCAAAAAGAAAGCACTGGGCTGGCATTACGATCAGCGCTTTAACCGCCTACAGGCGGCAGTCTATTGCACAGACAAACGCGTGCTGTCGGTGTACAGCGATGTTGGCAGCTGGGGTATTCCCGCAGCGCTGGCCGGTGCCACTGAAGTACTCTGCGCCGATGCCTCTGCGCATGCTTTAGATGCCTTAGAACAAAATGCGCAACTTAACGATATCGGTGAAACCCTGCTCTGCGCCGAAGGTGATGTGCTGGAAACCTTGCAAGCTCTCAAAGCTGACGAAGAACGTTTTGATGTGATCATCGTTGATCCACCGGCTTTTATTAAGCGCAAAAAAGTAAAAAGCGGCGAAGCCGGTTACCGCAAACTCTACGAGCATTGCATCGCTTACTCAGCCGTGACGGTATTTTAATTTGCTCATCTCGCTCGCCGTTTTTCACTGAAGAAAGCATGCACAGCACCTTGCTGGCCAGTGCGCGGCATTTGGATCGCAATATTCAAATCCTGGAGCAAAGCGGACAAAGTGCTGACCACCCGATGCACCCGGCCATCCCAGAAACCCGCCATCTAAAATACACCGTATGCCGTATTTTACCCAACAGTTAAACTGGCACAGTTAACAGCACTAAGCAAATCAGCACTGCCCTTTGCCGAGCCGCACTGGGCAGCGTAGAATCAAATTTTACTCGTCACTACCCTCGGCGAGCCAAGCATACTTTGCGCATCGCACGGTCACCCCGCGGCAACAGTTGCAGATGCTTTTATCGCCCTATTTTATTTTGCAGGAAGTTCTCATGCCTGATTATCGTTCGAAAACCTCCACCTTCGGCCGCAACATGGCGGGTGCTCGCGCACTATGGCGTGCAACCGGTATGACCGACGAAGATTTTCATAAGCCCATTATTGCAGTTGCCAACTCCTTTACCCAGTTTGTGCCAGGTCACGTGCACCTCAAAGACATGGGCCAATTAGTGGCGCGTGAAATTGAACGCGCGGGTGGTGTTGCCAAGAATTTAATACCATTGCCGTGGATGATGGCATCGCCATGGGTCACGATGGCATGCTCTATTCTCTGCCCAGCCGTGAGATCATTGCCGACTCGGTTGAGTACATGGCCAATGCGCACTGCGCCGATGCTTTGGTGTGTATTTCCAACTGCGATAAGATCACCCCTGGCATGCTGATGGCCGCCTTGCGTCTGAATATCCCAGTGGTGTTTGTCTCTGGCGGCCCAATGGAAGCGGGTAAAACCAAACTGGCCAGCCACGGTTTAGATTTAGTGGATGCCATGGTGATTGCTGCGGATGACGACGCATCCGATGAAGAGGTTGCCGAATACGAGCGTAGCGCCTGCCCCACCTGTGGTTCTTGCTCAGGCATGTTTACTGCCAACTCGATGAACTGTCTGGTTGAAGCCTTAGGCCTAGGTTTACCAGGTAACGGCACAGTACTGGCCACTCACGCTGACCGTGAAGAGCTGTTCTTAGAAGCCGTCGCACCATTGTTGAGCTGTGCCACCGTTACTATAAAAGACGACGCTTCAGCCCTACCGCGCAATATTGCTAACTTTAAAGCCTTTGAAAATGCCATGTCGCTGGACATTGCCATGGGCGGCTCAACCAACACCATTCTGCACCTGTTAGCTGCTGCGCAAGAGCCGAAATGGACTTTGACTTACTGGATATTGACCGCTTATCGCGTACAGTGCCGGAGCTGTGTAAAGTCGCACCCAACATCAAGGACTATCATATGGAAGATGTGCACCGCGCCGGTGTATTTTCAGTATTTTAGGCTCATTGGCGCGCGGTGGCTTCTTACACACGGACCTACCAACCGTGCACAGCAAAGACTATGGCTGAGGCCATTGCTAAGTGGACATCACTCAAACTGAAGATGAAGCCGTACACACCTTCTTTTAAAGCAGGCCCAGGCGGCATTCCAACCCAGACTGCATTTAGCCAAGCTACGCGCTGGCCGACGCTGGACTTAGACCGTGAAAGCGGCTGTATCCGCAGTGTGGAACACGCTTACTCTACTGAAGGCGGCTTAGCCGTGCTCTACGGTAATATCGCTGAAGATGGCTGTGTGGTAAAAACCGCTGGTGTGGATAAATCTATTCATGTCTTTAAAGGCACAGCAAAAATCTTCGAAAGCCAAGACTCTGCGGTGCGCGGCATTCTCGCAGACGAGGTGAAGCCTGGCGATATCGTGATTATTCGTTACGAAGGCCCGAAAGGCGGCCCAGGCATGCAAGAAATGCTCTATCCCACCAGTTACCTGAAGTCCAAAGGCTTAGGTGAGCAATGCGCGCTGCTGACCGACGGGCGCTTCTCTGGCGGCACCTCAGGCTTATCCATTGGCCATGCTTCACCAGAAGCCGCCGCCGGTGGTGCTATTGGCTTAGTGCAGGAAGGCGATACAATTTTAATTGATATCCCCAACCGCAGTATCAATCTACAAATCAGCGATGCTGAGCTGGCCGAGCGCCGTTTGGCGCAAGATGGCAAAGGCTGGAAGCCGGTGGAAGTACGTCCACGTAAAGTGACCACAGCTCTTAAGGCCTACGCGCTGTTAGCCACCAGTGCTGACAAAGGTGCAGTACGCAACAAAGCCATGTTGGATGATTGCTTTAATAACGCAGAGTCTATGCCTAAGCTTTAAACCAAAAAGCCCCAGCTCTCTACAAAGAACTGGGGCTTTTTTACGCTTGTACTAGAAACCTAAAGCACGCTACAGCCATGCTATTTAGACAGGCACCACCGATAAGTCAGCCAGCAAACGTGAAGCAATAAATAAATAAGTCACCACACCGGTCGCATCGCACACCGAGGTAATTAACGGTGCACTGGCGCTGGGGTCAAAATTAAATTTACTCAGCACAAAGGGTAAACTCATGCCTATCATGCAACCGATCATCACAATCGAAACCATACTTAACGCCAGCACCAAGGCCACAGTCTCGTCACCACGAACATAGCCTAAAACAGATACCGCTGCCGCCATCGTACAACCCAACGCGAGCGCCACCAAGGCTTCACGTCCAATCAAGTGCAGCCAATCCCGCATTACCACTTCACCGGTAGCTAGAGCGCGCACCATAAGGGTGGCTGACTGCGAACCGGCGTTACCACCGCTGTCCACCAGCAACGGCAGAAAAAACACTAAAACAATATTGGCGGCGATAATGTCTTCAAAATGAGCAATTCCAGCACCAGAGAATAAGTTACCAAACACCAGTAATACCAACCAAAAAACACGTTTGCGATACAGCAAACCAATACTGGCGTCTTTCAAGTTACCAATAACGGTGCTAACACCCGCCGATTTATGAATATCATCGGTTGCCTCTGCACTGACCACATCCATAGCATCATCATAAGTGACAATACCAATCAGTACGCCAATCTCATCAATAATTGGCAACGCCAACAAATCATAGCGAGCAATTTTCTTGGCAATATCTTCTTGATCATCTCCCACATCAGCGCTAACCACATCACTGGTCATCAAATCTTCAATCGTCTTATTCAGGTCGGCGAGAATTAAATCACGCAATGACACCACGCCCAGCAAACGCCGCTCATCATCAATCACATAAACCTGATAAATTGTTTCTGCATCGGGTGCTTCATCACGTAAGTACGCTAGGGATTGAGCGACACTCATGTCTTGTTTCAGCGCGCATAATCCGAAGTCATCAGGGCGCCGGCCGTACCTTCCACATAGGCCGATAGTTTACGAATGTCTTCACGCTCAGCTTGCGCCAACGCCGGTAAATATCACGCTGATTTTGGTCAAAACGTTTAAATAAGTCGGTGCGCTCATCGGCCGGCATTTCACTGACTAATTCAGCCAGCGTGGCGCGCGGAAACTCACGGCTAAACGCACTTGCTCGTCAGCTTCAATATAACTAAATACTTCCGCACGCTTAGGTAAGCGTTCCAGTAAGCGCCAGCACAGGGTCGGCTCTAGCTGCTCTAAAACATCTGCTAGATCAACAGGGCGCAGACTCTTAACAGCAGCCAAGGCACTATCAAAATCATTATTTCCAATGGCATCGCTCAAGGCGAGCGTAAGGGTTGTATCGGTGTGATCCATTTTAAATCTCCAAGCGACCGGCATCGGGTAACGTATGGAGACTCGCGACTCAAAACCAGCGTGGTCAGTCCATCATAAACCGTCAAAAACACACTGATCATAATAGCGAATAAAGCCCAGCAAGGGCCTGTACAAGATTTGTCCATAGAGCCTTAATGTTCTCTCTTGAGGCGTTTATGCGGCGTGCGAATACTAGGGCAAGCACTCAGCAATAACAACTGTAGCGGTATTTGCCTGATTCAGTTAGCCCAATATTGTGATAATCGGTATGCTTGCCTGCAACGACTAATTATTTCTTTTGAACAGTATTTTGAGTGGTGCTGTACACCCTTTTTGGAGCGTATTTTGACAGCAACAATTGATGACGTAAAAAACTATTTGCTGGACCTACAAGAGCGTATTTTGTGCGACTTTAGAGCAGGCCGATGGCGGCTCTTTTTTTAAGGAAAGCTGGCAGCGTCCAGTGGCGGCGGGGGCCGTACCCGCGTTTTAGAAAATGGCGCATTAATTGAAAAAGGCGGCGTGAATTTTTCCCATGTCTATGGCGACTCTTTACCGCCATCGGCCAGCGCGCACCGCCCCGAGTTGCGGGCCGCTCATTCCAAGCCATGGGTTTATCCTTGGTGATTCACCCAAAAACCCACATATTCCAACCTCGCACGCCAATGTGCGCTTGTTTGTTGCAGAAAGGAGGGAGAAGATCCAATCTGGTGGTTTGGCGGCGGCTTTGACCTTACCCCTTATTACCCTGAAGAAGAAGACTGTGTGCATTGGCACCAAGTCGCACATGATGCCTGCGCGCCGTTTGGCGAGACGGTGTATGCTGACTATAAAGCCTGGTGCGATCGCTACTTTTACCTGAAGCACCGCGATGAACCACGCGGCATTGGCGGTCTATTTTTTGACGACCTTAATCAGTGGGATTTTGCCACCTGCTTTGCTTTTATGCGCGCCGTCGGTGAAGCCTTTCTTGAGGCTTATATGCCGATTGTGGAACGCCGCCGGCATACGCCATTCACTGAGCAAGAGCGTGAGTTCCAAGCCTACCGCCGGGGACGCTATGTTGAGTTCAACTTAGTCTTTGACCGCGGTACTTTATTTGGCCTGCAGTCAGGCGGGCGCACAGAATCGATTTTAATGTCGCTGCCACCGCAGGTGCGCTGGGGCTACGACTGGAAGCCTGCAGCCAACAGCCGCGAAGCACGACTGACCCAATACTTTTTACAAGACCGTGACTGGCTTGGCGAGGCACAAAGAAAATGAAATATTATGGCGTATTTGGCAATCCCATTGCTCACAGTAAATCACCACTGATTCATCGCTTGTTTGCAGAACAAACGGGCCAACAAATCAGCTATGAACCGCTACTGGCACCTTTAGATGACTTTACTTCAGCAGTTACAGCATTTTTTAAAACAGGCAGCGGCGCCAATGTCACTGTGCCCTTTAAAGAACAGGCCTTTGCCCTCGCTGATCAACTCAGTGAGCGTGCGCTACGCGCCAAAGCCGTTAACACCCTGAAAAAACTCGATGATGGTCGCCTGCTCGGTGATAACACTGATGGCGCTGGGTTAGTCAATGATCTGTTAAATAACCACGTTGAGCTGGCCGGTAAAAATATCTTAATTTTAGGTGCCGGTGGTGCCGTACGCGGTGTGCTTGAGCCGCTGCTCGCTCAGCTACCAGCAGAGCTGTGCATCGTCAATCGCACCGTTGAAAAAGCCGAGCAGTTGGCGCAAGAGTTTTCTGACATAGGGCCGATGACCGCCTGTGGCTATGACTGGATTGACGAGCCTGTGGATATCATTATCAATGGCACCTCAGCCAGCCTCTCTGGTGACCTACCACCTCTAGCCAGCACCTTGATCAAGGCCGGCGATACCGTCTGCTACGATATGATGTACGGCAAGCAGACCACTGTCTTTAATCAGTGGGCGCAGCAACACGGCGCTGCGCGCACTTTAGATGGCTTGGGCATGCTGGTTGAGCAAGCAGCAGAAGCCTTTTATCTGTGGACAGGCGTGCGCCCTGACCCTGCGCCGGTATTGCAGCAGCTACGCGCGCAACTCTAAATATTCGTTGGCCATTACCCTAAGCTGGACGCAGCACCTGCCCCGTACGCAAATCGCGGATGGTGCTGGGCTTGCTGCTCTGGCCCAGCTCACCGCTTAACACCGCATCAAGCTGGCCATGAAAATACTGCTCAATGCGTAAACGGCTTTTCGCTGGTAAACGGCCGCTGGGGTTGGCTGAAGTCGACACCAACGGGCCAGTTAATGTGCAAAGCTGCGCAACCAGCGGATGAGCACTGACACGAATAGCAACACTATCATGTGCACCACAAATCCACTCAGGCACACGGTTATGGTGTGGCACCAGCCAGGTATTGGGGCCCGGCCAGCTGTCTGTTAACTGCTGCAGTTGCTCTGCAGTTAAGCCGTCCAGCAACCAAGCAAACTGCTTTATGTCTGCCGCGACTAAGATCAAACCTTTATGCACAGGCCGCTCTTTCAAAGCTAGCAAGCGCGCCACAGCCGTTGCGTTAAAAGGATCACAACCCAAACCCCAAACCGCCTCCGTAGGATAGGCAATCACCGCGCCGCGGCGAACTTTTTGCGCAATCTGTTGAATCTGCCAAGCATTGGTCATGAATTATCCGTGCGACTGAGCTTCTAACTCAGTACTGTTATTTGAAATCAGCGTAAGGGGTTAACGGCTCGACTGGCAATTTTAAATTACCCTGCCATGGTGCAAATGAATAACGTAAGTACAGCACGGCTCGGCTGGGTGAATAATCTTCACTGTATTGCCAGTCTAAGCCTGTGCCCAGCACCCAATGATTATTTAACCGGCGCTCGAGGAATCCGCGAATGCTATAACCCACGCCGCTACTGGAGCCGTCATTAGAGCGATTAGCCGCCATAAAAGCAGTATCAGATACGCCTAAGCCAGCCAGCTCTTGCAGCGGCTCTGCAATCAATCCGCGAATAGGGTAGTAGTCCATCTCATGTGTCTTTGCTTGAGATACAGACAGGCTTCCTTCTAAAACGTATGACCAATCCGCAGTGCGCCGCGCATAGCTGACAGGCAGAGATAGCGAAGTATAGCGTTGCGGGCTGTAGTAGCCACCTTGACCTAAAGTGTATTCGCCCAAGTCCTTTTGATAACGCCAAAGCATACCGCTGATGCCGAGCGTCAATCTTTCGTTCGGATTATTAATCAGCCGCCGATAATAACCTGCCATTAAGCGTGTGCGATAATTATCAGCAACATTTTTACCACTCAGCTGGTGATGACTAAAGTCCGCCCAAACACCATTAGCACCGCCTTGATCCCAACTTAAACCCAGCGCTGCACCATTGGCCATGACCCCACCCCATTCAGTACCTGTACGCGGGTCTTTAGCGCCTGCAAAAGATAATAAAGAGTTAGATAAGGGGCGGCGCGATGCTGTAAGGCGCCAACCGGTTAAACCTATTTTATCTGTGTAGCTGATACCACCGGCCCAGTTCTGCACAGTAAAGCCATAAGGCGTAGTACCAAGATCAAAAGATAGCTTCTCATCATACCAGCCTGCGGCAAAGCTGGTGCCATCGGCTTTTTGCGTGAGCCCATGCTGACAACCCGCGAGCGACTGTCCCCCGCCGGCAAACGAGCAACTGCCAAAGCGACCTGAATAACTACCATCAGTCTTTTTTAAGGTACCGGTATCCATACGCACATGATCAGCACGTAAAAAAGCCCGCCCTTGGCTAAACGGAAACTCTAAATGCGCCATTGTAGTATTGGCATTCAATTTAGACATCCCAGGGGTACCATCCGTGCGCCACCAACTGTCATTATGCAAAGTAAAGGTGGGCGTTTCACGCAGGTAAAGCTGTTCAGCTTCAGCTCGAAGCCCTCGCGCCAGCCAGTCATCTTCTGCACTTTCGCGCATCGCTTTAGTAAAGGCTATATTGTCCCGCTGTGGAGAAACCGCCTCAGCCGGTAACAGCTGTGTATCACGCATTGCATAGGCGTATAAATCGAGCGCCTGCTCCACGTCTTGCTCAGCCGTTAAGCGTGCTAAATCACGGTACAATAACGCATCAGGTTCGCTCAGCTGTGCAACTTGTTGTTGTAAAATCTCACGCGCACGGCCCTTCTCTCCCACCAACGACCATAAACTGGCCTGGCGGCGATAAACACTGGGTGCCTGATCATTGAGAGTCACTTGAGCACTACGCAAAACCATACGTACTTGCTCAGTTTTACCCTGTGCCGCCCAGTTCTCTAACACCCCTAAGCGCACATCGATATTATCCGGCTCTGTGCGTAGGGCATTGGTGTAATGCGCAAGCGACTTCGTATAGTCTCCTTGCTCATACGCCCATCGAGCCAGCTGTAAGCGTGCAGCTTGCGATTGTGGTTTGGCCTCCAGCAGCGCAAACGCCTGCGCGCGCTCTCCATTATCATAATGCTGTTGTGCCTGATCAATTAACCGCGCATCAGTGACGCGCTGTGCAAGATTATGCATGTCCTGCGTCCAAACCTGCTTAGGTACGGCATTTAGCGTCTCTAATGTCGCATCCCAACGGTCTGCGGCTGCCAATAGCAGACCATGAGCATAACGACTCACAGCCGCCTGTTGGTGCACGGACAAATGCAGCTCATAGGCTTCCAGCGCTGCAGCCTCATGGCCCTGCTCACGCAGCGCTAAAGCTAAGCGGTAACTTACCCAAGGGTCAGCCAAGTTGAGTTGCTGTATCTGCTTTAATGCATGCACTTGATCTTGCCAACGCTCCTGCTTTTCAGCACTCGCTGCACTCTGCTCAAGCAGTTCAATCTGCAAGCTACGCTTAGTCTGCACAAACAAAGCGGCATCCTGTGGCGACAGTGCAGCTAATAAGCTGACTGCTTGCTGTGCAGGCAAGGTGGCAATGTAGCGTAAAACACCACGCTGCGCCGTCTCATCATAGGGTTCAAGCTTTAAAGCGCGCTTATAAAGAGGCCATGCTTTATTCGGCTGCTGCATCGCTAAGGCTGTATCTGCCAAACCAATCAAGGCAAAAATATTATCTGCATCATGCCGGTGGGCTTGCTGGTAAAGGCGCTGCGCTTGTGCATACTCTTGGCGCTCAAATGCCTCAGAGGCTTGGTTCAATAACAACCAATACTCTGTGGAGGCAATTAAACTGATCCACTTTGATGTTTCATCAGCCCGCTGCTCTTTTTCTTTAGCTAAATGAAAATACTTTAAAGCCCGTTCACGCTCTCCCTGTCGCAGGTAAGCTAAACCCAAAGCGCCATGCAGCTCGACATCCTCTGGATAGGCTGCAATCGCTTTTTTTAGGCGTGCAATGGCTTGCGGATTACGCCCTTGATCTAACAACCGTAAGCCTGCTTGCCCAGCCTGCCAAGAGCCATCAGCCAACAAAGCTGTTTGCCGCTCCAGCTCGTTTCGCCCTTTATCTTCAGCCTCTAAACCCATGTAGCGATTAACAAAGATTGCCCATAAGCTGCGCGTTTGGCTGCTGACGGGCAATGTTATTAAATACTCATATTCTCGACTTGCCGCCCAATCACGCTGCGCTTTTTGCTCGGCCAGCACGTGCAAGTACTGTAAAGCCTGCGCAGGGTTATTTTCTTGAAAATGGTAATTAATCAATGCTTTTAACAGGCTGGGGTGCTTGGGAAAAGTCTGCAAAGCGCCCGTTAATGCCTTAATCGCCAAAGGGCGTTGAGTGGTTTGCTGCGTGCGAAGATGCCAGTATTCAACGGCCATATCAGCACTGGGATAGTAGCCTTGCAACAACTCATCAAAAATAATTTGCGCCTTAGCAAAGCGTCCTGCTGCGGCATACAGGCGTGCTTGCGCTAATTGCTCGCGCATCTCTGGCTCTGTCAACTTAAGCAAGAGCGCACCTTGCTTATAAGGCTCTGAGTCCGGTGCGACTTTTTTAAGCTCAATCAGCAATATTTGGGCTTGCTCAAGGTTGTCGAGCCTGACCGCCAAACGCAGCTCTGCCAACAAGCCCTGCACATGATGCGGATGGACTCGATATAAACGCGCTAAAGCATCCCGGACAATATCATCACGGAACATGGCTTCGCCAAGCTGAATCTGCTCGAGCATGTTTTTCTCAATGCTGACCACAGCAAGCGGATCGGCGACGGCCTGCGTATAACCTGTGCCAAGCAGTATACAAAAGGCTATATTTAATGAAAATTTATTCATAACAATGCACCCAAGCAGGCACTAAAAAACCATGCCGATCAAAAGAGTAGCGTTTCTCATCCCAGCCTTGGCCAAAAAGAACCAATACTTGGCTGTAATAGCCAAGATCTTTTATTGATGTTTCGAGTAAGCGTTGGCGCTGTGTTTGCGCAACATCTGTGCCGTCAAACAAAGGTATAAGCGCTGCAGAAAAGCCTACTGGCCCCACACCCTCTGCCGTGCCCTGCAGTATATTTATTTTCTCGACGGGCAAATGCTGTGCCCCCAGAGACAATAAGCCCCGCTTAAAATGCTCTTTTAATAAAGTGCTATCAGGGCTGTCTTGATGCAGCATGCCCACCCACAAATACACGCGTATCGCATCATAACTGCCCAACTGTTGATCATCTTCACTATGCGTCCACCGATCTGATCGACTCACCCAATCAGGCGCCAGCCCTAAGGGGGATGTCTCAATCAAAAAGCGCGCTGTATTTGCTTGAAGCTCTGCCCATAGTGTTGACGGCTGATCCTGTACAATTCTAGCAAGGAGTTGTGGTGGCAAATAACTCGGATTAAATCGCCACACGCCTTTATCACTAAAACCATATTTACCTGGTGCCAGCAAATAGCCAAAATCTGCAACCTTAACCAGCTCCTCGCGGGCCATGCGCTGCAACATTAAGTGACCTAAGACGGTATAACTGTGCTCACCCCAGAGTCGCCCAGCCTCGAGTAAATTGTAAGCAATCCATAAGTTTGAATCAGCCGCAGTATTGGCATCTAAAACCTGCCAAACACCTGCTGCGTCACGCCCCCATAACCAAGCAGGCAAATGGGCAGTTAAATCACCTTGCGCAAGATTATCTTCCGTCCAGCGCACTAAGCGTCGAAACAGTAGCGGGTCATTGTTCACCAGGGCAAAAAACATGGCGTAGCTTTGCCCTTCCGAGGTTGTAATCTGCCGCGCATCAGAGACGTCAATCACTCGCCCTTGAGCACTGATCATCGTTTGCTGAAAAGTATTCCAATCCTGCCAAGGCGGAGCAGTGCTGCACAGATTTTTTGCTTGTACAGCAGTCACTGTGAACACGAGCAAAGCGCTCATTAATACTCTACGCATCATACTCTAGGCGTCTACGCGCAAGCAGACGAAGTGTGTGCCAAAGCATCACAGATAGAATTAAAACCACAAAAAACGCTATAGCCGCTAGTAATAAAGGACGCTCAGACAAGTGGTACCAAAGCCACTCCCACCACGGCAACTCGCCCACGTAATAAACAGTCCCAGCACTGTGATAACTCACGCCAGACTCTCGAATTAGCGCAACAGAGCCTTTGATATTTTCACGCAGCCCCGGGTTGTTTAGTGCATGAGTTAACAAGTTGAAATCTTCATCACTGCTCGCCAACAAACCCACAATACTGCGCTGCGGATAGAGCTCTGACTGTAAACCGATAATAGCTGCCATAGGCGCTAAAGATTGCACATCTACAGACGACTGAGGCTCTCGTTCTGTTTGGTTAGCTTGCAGTAGATGGCTATTTTTTTGATCAGAGCTCCCCCCTACCACGCGTGCTTGACGTAAGCGTGTTTGCGTATTGTGCAAGAGCAAGTGCGCATCAGATCGTTCCTTAATGGCTTGCGGCAAGCTACCTATAAGCAGCAGATCCGCATCCATTTGACTGGCTGCTGACCAGTCATCCATGATTCTTATTTTTAGCGCAGGATAGCCAATTTGCGCGCCCATTTTGCTCATAACCTCAAGTACTAAACGCGCTTGCTTGGCACTGGGTGCAGACGGCACGACAACAACCGTTTCTGATAAATCAGCCATACGGCTGAACGGAAAAGCACTGCCAGCAAACGCATATAAGTTCGGCATCGCTAAATAGTGACGAAAACCTGAAAAATCGATAACTGAGTTTTCATCAATGGCAGCACGCACATCAACCGGCAAGTTTGTTTGGCAAGTATCACGCTGCGCACTTGCCAGCGTACTCGCAAATGAAAAATCAAAACGAATTTGGTTGTTATCGCCAACCTTGAGCGCTGGGATTAACAATCCTTGATTGACGCTGGCTCTTTCGTTGTTTCTTAAAGGCAAACGGATTTTTGTTAACAAACCCTGCTCATCACTTGGCCGCAAGCTATAACTATGTATGAAATTATCATTGATGCTTAAATTTAATCGTGAATCATCCGTTTTCGACGGTGGCGTATAGCGATAGATAACTGATGTGGGAATGCCACTGTTGCGCCAAATAAATAAATCTGGCGGCAAATTAAGATTCAGCGCAATGGGCCGTGGAATAAGCCCAGACACCTCAAGTTGGCCTGGGTAACTTACCAGCTCTGAGAAAAACACAGGGCGCTCTGTGCTGACCCAGTTCGGCGCATCGTAAGGCTGACGGGGCGTTATGCTTTGCACCTCATTGATGCTGACACTTTGCCCTCGAAACAATGGATTGCCTATAGCAAGAGCAGAGGCTGCAGTGATTAAGTCGTCATCATCTCTGCCTAACACCAATAGCATTTTATAATACGGATTGTCTGGCAGGCTAATGAGGTCAACAACAGGCCCGCTTACTTGTGGGTAATCCTTCAAGAACTCAGGGCGTTGCACATTCGTTGCAAAAACAATGGCATGCTGCTCAGGTAAAGTACTGTAATGCACGGGGAAACTGATATCGCGCCATTGTGCCTGCGTTCCAAAGTAAGATGAAAGGATTGTACCTGCTTGCATTTGTTGATTGCTTGGCGCACCTGCAAAGACAAAAGGCAGCTCTTGCGCCTGCATATCACCCGCATCAAAAAAGGGTTCTGGAAAAAAAGACAAATCATTGGTAATTGCTAAGGCTTGCTGATTGATCCGTATCTGAGTTTTTTTACTGATATCTAACCACAATGAAGAGTGCGCTAAGTCCTCACAAATTTCGGTGTAGTGCCCTACAAACTCTAAACGTATACGGTTAAAAGTGATCATCATGCGAGGATCTAACTTAATCGTTTTACGCACCTGCTGCCCTGTATCTGCTGCCTCGATATGAATAACACCCATCATTTCCTCATTTAAGTACACGCGCAAATGAGAAAGCCTTGGCAGTAAAGCAGGCGACGGGGTAAACACTAATTCCAGCTCTGCATCCGTTATAAGCTGGTCACGACGTACCGTAAACTCCAGTTGCTGCGTGTTATCTATACCCAGTAATTTATAACTATCACCCTGTGCCAATTGGGTTAGCGCGTAAGTATCGCTGCGCAAAGGTGCTAAAACTGGCGCTTCAGCAATTGAATTGCCTAGCATTACAGCACTCTCAATGCTTTCTATCTGCCGTGAGGACTCGTCCAGTGTTTGCGCATGTACTGCGTTATATAAAAAACAAAATAGCACGCCTACAAGGCTCACATGCAACTTATACAACAAGGGCTTTAACATAATGTTTAGTAGACTCATATTAGTAAGTAATGGGGTGATTACGTGGTAAAAAAGACAGCACCCATGCCACCAACTGAGTAAGCCACTTAACAAGCCTACTCAGCGGAAAAGGTAAATATTTAGCTAAGTGCTGATAGCCCGACACACTTAGTAAGACAACATCAATAAAACTTTGCATCGGCCGGTCAAGTGAAAAATCACGATTATGGGTTAACCAAGCATCCGCTCGAGCAAAGGTACACTGCACAAAATCAATTTGCTGTTGCTTGCTCAGGGTTTTAAAATGAATACCAACACTCTCATCTATGCTGCGACTCACACGACCTGGGAAGCTAAATTGTCGTGCACCGCGCACCAAGATCAAATCAACGAGGGCACCCACCTTAAGCAATGCCGTATCAGCCAGTTTTACTCCCACCCCTGCATCTGAATAATCAGTTAAGGTGCCGCTATACATGTAGCCATCTGTATCAATCAGATCGACAGGCAAATTGGTGGTAATTCGGTGACTATGTCGAGTTTGTCGCACTTCCGCAGCCACACCAACAGCGGCACCTAACACAATTAAGTTATACGCAACCCACAGCATGGTAATGATGACGGTGGCGTGTTCATCCACGGGGCCGCTCCACAGCCGCCAAATACCAAAAGCCACTCCTAAAAAATTAAGCAGCGCTAAGAGCACATAAGGCTTGGCCATCTTCCAGTCAAAATATTCATGCTCAATCAAACCGCCTTTTTCTGTCACATTAAACTGACCTTTATTAGGCGAAAAGAGTGCAACAGTGGTTGGCCTTGCGATATACCAAGACAAAACAGTTTCATAGATTTCACCCCAAAAGGTGCGTCTATATGCTCCCTGAGTGGCAGAGTTGGTTATGCTGGCATGGATCATATGTGGCAGCACATAAAGCATAATGGCGATTGCTGGTGCGTAAATAATATAGGAGTGGAACAATAAGAAAGCCAGTGGTGCAGTTAAATAAATAATACGCGGTATGCCTGCAAGAAAATGCATCATCGCATTGACGTAACACAAGCGCTGGAATAGGTTTAAGCCCTTGCCAAGCATGGGATTATCCGTGCGGAAAATTTGCGCCATGCCGCGCGCCCAGCGAATACGTTGTCCAATGTGTGCTGAAAGGCTTTCTGTGGCTAAACCCGCCGCCATCGGAATTCGTAGATACGCGGAATTATAGCCTGCACGATGCAAACGCAAAGCGGTATGGGCATCTTCAGTGACAGTTTCTACCGCAAAACCACCAATCGACTCAACCGCACTACGCTTTAAGACTGCACAAGAGCCACAAAAGAACGCCGCATTCCACAAGTCATTACCGTCTTGAATCAAGCCATAAAAAAGCGCATTTTCATTGGGCTGTTTACCGTAGTGATCAAGGTTACGCTCAAACGGATCAGCGGAGAAAAAGTGATGCGGTGTCTGCACCAATGCTAATTTTTCATCACGCAAAAACCAGCCAACGGTTAATTGTAAAAAAGAACGACTAGGGACATGATCGCAATCAAAAATGGCCACAAGATCAGCCTCTGTTTGCTGCAAAGCATTGTTCAGGTTGCCAGCCTTTGCATGGCGATTACCCGTTCGTACGATATAACCAATGCCCGCTTCCTCAGCAAACTCACGCAGGGCATCACGGCGACCATCATCAAGTAGATGAATGCGTAACTTATCTGCCGGCCAATCCATACCCAGCGCAGCATACACAGTCGGCTTGATAACACTGAGGTCTTCATTATAGGTAGGAATCATCAAGTCAACCGTTGGCCAGAGCGCTCGGTCTGCAGGTAATGGGGCAACTTTACGATCTAGTGGCCAGGCCGTTTGAATATAACTCATGACCAAAACAACCCAAGAATACGTCTCGGCAGCCAACAAAATGAGCCCAAAGAGCAGGTCGACATTGCTATTCCAGTTTAAAGTGGAAGTATAACGCCACCAAATATAGCGCGCCGATACCGTCAGAGATAATACAATCAATAATAAAGTTGGAAAACGTCCGGGGATGCGCCGCACCAGCATTGCTGCTCCCCAAAGCAGCACTACAAAGATGAATTGGGCCAAGAGACTAAACGGCTGTGTTACCAAAAGCACGGCTAAACACATCAGCACCGCAACAAACACATAAAAAATCGCCTTTTTGAGCCGGCTTTTTGCGATATGCTGCATTAAGTGGCGCGGATTCGCAAAAGCATGACGTAATGGGCTCTGCGCTACTGCAGGTTTAATCCCTCGTGCTAAAAAGCGCCCCAGATAACGACGCCAGCGCAATATTCTCGACCTTGTTTTTTTTAAATAGGCAACATACCAAACTGTTTGCGCTGTAGGGATGCGCACAAACACTAACCATATCACCTGCAGGGTATAGCGCAGCGGATCTGCAGGCTGATAGGGCCGCTGCGTCAAGTGTTTAAACCAAGGCTGATAGCGCTGCCAAAGTTGTTGCCATGCTTGATCTTCTAGGCGTAAAAACATATAAGCCAACATTTTCACACAAACAAATAAAGCCGCTGTTATCGACCCCATCTGCTGCCCTCGGGCATTTCGGTATTGCTGGCTGAGCTCAGGCAATTTATGACGCTGAATCATCAAGCAGCACCGCGCTGCACTAAACACCAGGTTGCTAAACTTAATACATCTTGCGCACTCGAAGAGTCAGGAAAGTAGCTTGTCGCTGGCATTTTATGCGCAAAAGCTTCTTGCACATGTAAATCTTGACGCACACTGATTGGCACCAAATGCTTTGCATAGCGTATATTCCAGTCCAATAAAACCGTATCACTTAAACGCTGCTTAACATCTAGTTGATTAACAACTATTTTTGTCTTTTCTGCTAAATGATGCTGTCCTAATAAGATATGACTGGCCATATCCGCATGAGTGACTAATAAATGTAAGTCACTGCTCTGGTGCAAACGGGCATGCTGTCCGCGCGTATCTGCTGCGTCAAAAATCACCCATGAACAGCCTGTAGCAGCACTTAATTTTTCATTAAGCCATAACGCTGGCGCACTGATGGGCGTATCCATATGCACGCCCAGCGCTGTTAAGCCATGACGCCCATAGGGTAAGACATAAAAATTATCTTTAACTTGATACGTCTGCCGCTCCCAGCCACTGCCATTGGCTTCAGCCAGCGCCCAGCCCTGCTTGTCAGCATAAGGTATATTAAAATACAGGCGTAAAAGATCACTGGGGTTTAAATCAATCAGTAATACTGACTCCCCCATTAGACTCAGTGCATCAGCAAGCATTGCAGCAATACTAGTTGCTCCCACTCCCCGCGCAGCCCAACTACAGTTACTTGCATATAACGCCTCTTGCACCCTCTAAAATCAACACTTAAAAATAGCTCTTAGTCATTTTAATCTTTGCTCCATGTATCCCACTCAGCAAGTAAAGGCCATTCACCTAAAGAGGCTTCCCAAGCTTGTATCGAAGCAATATCTACATAATTAAAAGAATCCATTTTAAGCTGCTTTTTGAGCAGCTCAACATCATCAGATAAAGCCAAACTAGTCTTATTAAAAGCTGAGATTGCATGTTTCTTATCGTGCATACTTAACCCAATCACGTTCGCCTAAGCGCAGATAAGGAACACCTTGATAATTCATCATGACTGTTCCACTATTTTCCGAAATAGCTTGAGTCTCTGGTAAGTCAGATATCAGTGTTCGCCACTCAACTTGCGGCTGGTCAAACACATCTCTTTTGATCACTCTAGAAATGAGTTCAGATAATGCTAAATAACTGGTCGGCGTACTAATTTGAAGAGTCGTCTCAGGAGCAATTGCCTGCGTACCAATAAAACGAACGCCAACCGGCACGTGGGTAATGTCGGACGTAGGTATTTCACGCATACCAGGTATTTGCATACGGTCACCTTCCAATGCAGCACCATGCTCTGGCACAAAAACCACCATCACTTGGCGATCGCTGGCTGCTAACACATCCATAAAAGCATCCAAGTCATCCAGTAATGTTTTTGCCCGCTTAGCATAAGGTGATGAACGACTACCGCCGTCCAATGTTGCTTCACGATTACCGTCGTGCAAGCTAATCGTATTGTATAAAAGTGCGGCTGATGATGTGTTTTGCTGTAGCCGATCAGTCCACCATAACTTTAAAGCATCATAATCCCCCCAAATAGGGCTGCCATCAAACGCCTTAAGTTTAGGTTTAATATTGCTAGGAATCATTGGTGGTGACGCAAAGCCAGCCAAGCTTAATTCATCAATAAAGCCTTCAAACTCACCGGTATGGTTAAGTGCTGCGTTGCCAGTAAAGCCAAACTGTTTTAAGTTATCAAAGAGATGGCACTGTCGATCTGCTGGCTGGTACAAAGCTTCATGAGCAGTCTGCCCGCAGCTGGCGCGCATCAAGCGTAAAACAGCAGGCCCGCTATAGGAGGTGGCAGAATTAAAGTTATCAAAGATAATATCCATTTTTGCAAATAATGGATGCTGCGTGAGCTGACTGACCTCTAGGTCAGTCCATGCCAGTGAGCAAATATTTAACAGCAACACATCAAATGGCGCAGCATCAGCGAGCGGCAATGCAAACTCAGTCATTCGACTTTGTTCTGCCGTATAAAACCGTTCAAGCTCTTCATTGAGCAGGCTATTAAGATCGCTACCTTGCAAACTCGCAGCTTGCGGATTGTCAGTAACGATATTTAACCGCTGCGTCACTGTATTTGCGGTATCAGCCCATAATAATCGCGGCACACCTGGAACACTAGGTAATACCGCTAGCAGTAAAGCCAGCAGCGTCCAGGCCGTCATTCGTAACCACTGTGTCAGAAACAGATAAACAACTATAAAAATAAAGCCGATACCCAATAACTGCCAATTAATAAAGCGCAGAGCCAGCTCTAACATATACGCATTTGAAAACTTCAATATGTCAGGCTGTTCAAGTAAACGACTAAATGGTGGCAACCAACTATCGTAATACAGCAATGCAATAGCAGCAGGTAAAGCGAATAAACCCCGTGTTATATGCAGTTTTTTAAACTTTACAGGTAAGAGTAGAAAGGCTGCTAATAACAGATTATAAAAAACATCAAAACCAATAAAATCGGCCCAATATAATGCTATTTTCGCTAGAAAGTAAAAATTCCACAGACCGAAGCCTCGCCATAAATCGCTGCGCTGTAATTCAATCTCAGCTTTAATATCAGTCACCACTATCAGTCTCTTTTTTCAAGCCAGAAATATCCCGACGACGTACAGCATGCGCTTGTAAATACCGCGCTGGTAATATTCGAATTGACAGCCATCGCCATACTCTTTTGCAGAGCAAGGTCACTATGCAGCCACAAAACACACCTATTAGAAAAAGCCCCACTTGTATTATCCTAGAATTCTGATTGGGTTTGGCTGCGTAAGTTTAAGGGCTTAAGCTGCGGCTTAAACAAAATAGACGTACGCCGATCGTGTTTCTCGCTACGCTGCGTAGGGTGAACTGCTAAGCAATTTTCTCTCACCTGCTCTAGCGTAGAGTTAGCTTGTGTTTTGTTTAGTATCTGCATCCGCCTAACATGATCTTCAATACTGACATGCTCTGTGTGCACTTGGTGCTCTGATACTATGTCTTGCATCGGCAAAGAAAACACACGCTGCAAAGCAATCTCAATAAAGTCCTGATGGCAGCCAAACAAAAACAAATGCATAACTCCATTTGCTGCACAAGCCACGTCACCTTGACGGTCTATTCTTAACTGCCCCATCAACTGCTCAACACTCAGCGCAGGAGCTGGGCGCATTGCAACTAAAACACCACCTGCATCTACAGCAGAAGCGTTCATTAAGACACGCTTTAAATAGGCAGTGAACTCCGGCACTGAGACAATCCCTTTGATATCATCAGGCGCTTTTATTTTAGCAATAGCAGATTCCAAGTTGTGTGTTAAAGGCTGATTACTCTGTTGATTTTTTAAGTTTTCCAATATACCGAAGAATCGTGCTAAATGTGTATCAGCAGAGACCACTGTAGCGGCACCGCACTGCAGCAATAATTGCACTTCTTGATTGCGCAGCACTTGCTTCATTTCACGCACCACTATACTTATAGATAGCCCTCTCTGCTGGCGCAGCTTGTATAATGTTCGAGCCAAGGATTCAAGTTCATTATTCTCAGACAATGCAAATACAAAGGTGCCGCGCACAACTATTTGCGCCGCATCAACCAGCCCTTGCCAATCTTCAGCAATACGCCATTTTTCTGCCATAAAGACAGGAGCACCTTCTAATACACTGCGCTGTAAAAACACTTCACCTAACGCTTTTTTCACTGGCAACGCAGCAGTTTTTAACAGCTCATATCCGATATTTTTATCTTGCAAAAAAAACTGCTGGGCAGCCTGTACACCTAAGTTGTTGACCCAGTAATCAAGCTGATAAATATAACCATTTTCTTGCGTCTTTAAATGCCCGAGGCCCGATAAAAAAACACTTTCAGCGATTAGTGGCAGGCTCATATACTGAGCTTGCTCGCCATATGCCAAAATTAACAAAATACAACCATTACCTTCACACCAATCGCGCCAATTTTTAAGCACAATATGAGTGTTTTTTTCTAGAAAGCTAAGCGACTCTATTGGCAGCAAGCATACGATCAAGCGCTTACTAGGTTTGAGTCTTCGATCCAATTGCTTAGTCAGCTGCACTACAGCCTTTGGCATCTCACCTCGTAAAGAATAGCTACGTAATTCAGCCGGCCCTTGATCTTCTTTAAGAGCAGAAATAATCACAGGAATTTTGTCGCTGCCAACCACTACCGCACGGTTGTTAAAGTCTAAAGCGGCCAAGGTTTGCGTAGCAAAACGCAAAGCATTGACATGAGTATCCATACTCAGCCAATAGACTGAGCCAAATCGCATTTGCTGGTATTCTTGAAGACAGCCTGTTATGCCTATCGAAGGCACCATAAACTCACGCGCACTACCGTGACGAGTATTCATAATTTGCCAATAATTTAAAAACCAAGGAGCCGCTGACTAAATCGTAATCTCTAGTAAGCGCAGAGGCCTATGTTATTGATTTCACTAGATACCGGCATACGTACAAATGATAAAACTAGGTTTATACAGTATTTCCCTAACAATCTAATATTTTCATGAAATCAGCAGAACTTAAGCAGTTTTAATTACAGCTTTACAAACAAAGATAGACTCATTAAGCAGCCTCTATTATATAAAGCCACTCTTCTAAATATTCATCATGCATAACTGCTTAAATATACAAGCACATAGCTATTACGTCAATAAATCATACAGCCATTTAATTGGCGTCAATATTTTATACAATCTATCTTAATAGCACAGTTATACACGATACAGCCAGACACCGCCTGCATAACTTACATTGCCATTTATTTCAAATTCGGTCAGTAAAGTTAGCACCTCTGGCAATGGCAATTCACTGAGCTCAACCAGTTCATCAATATTCAACGGCTGTGCTTTTAACAAGTCAAGCAACGGATGCTGAAGCGGAAGTGACTGCTGTATGGCTTTTTCCTCAGGCAGCCCTGTCAGTTGCCAGCCTCGCAGCGACTGCAAAATATCATCAACCGTTTCAATCAAGGTTGCACCATCACGAATCAGTTGGTGACATCCGCGCGCGCCTGGCGAATGGATAGAACCAGGAATCGCATACACCTCGCGGCCCTGCTCGGCAGCTAAGCGTGCGGTAATTAGCGAGCCGCTCGAAGGGCTGGCTTCCACCACCAACACGCCTAATGCAAGACCGCTAATAATACGGTTACGCCGCGGAAAGTGGCTGGCATGCGGCGCACTGTCTAGCGTCAACTCTGATACCAGCGCACCACCCTGCTCAACAAGAGTGCGCGCTAAACCACGATGCCGCGCTGGGTAGACTCGATTGAGCCCCGTACCCACCACGGCAATCGTTGCACCTTGCACATCTAGAGCACCCTGGTGGGCTGCCGCATCAACCCCAAGCGCTAAGCCACTGGTCACGGCAAAGCCACCTCTGGCCAAACTGCGCGCAAAACGCTGCGCCGTATCTAAACCGGGGCGTG
The DNA here is from genome assembly GCF_008807395.1 of Pseudomonas sp. C27(2019). Lineage (GTDB taxonomy): Bacteria > Pseudomonadota > Gammaproteobacteria > Pseudomonadales > Pseudomonadaceae > Denitrificimonas. The sequence continues at coordinate 3,193,808 of NZ_CP043320.1, read as the reverse complement.
TTGCTTGCCTACTGCCAACAATAGCGATTTGTGGCTGCTCCAAAACAGCAGGATCACCTTGCACAAAGAGCAATGGCGGCGCGCCGGTGGTCTCTTTCAACAAGGCTGGGTACTCAGGCATATCATGCAACAGCACATGCTGCTGCGTTTGCTCCGCCCAACGCAGCGCCAGCAACGCTTGCTCGCGCACGGTGGCGCAGCGCCGCGCATCAATACTGCTTTGCGGCATAGCAATTGCCCGCCACGCGGCGGCCGGCGCACTCAAGGCTGAACTGGCAGAGCCAAATACTTTAATTAATGCGTAGAATCGTTGTGGACCGATATCAGGAAGGCTATGTAAGCGCAAGCGCGCTTCAAGCTCTGCGGGTGAGCACTGCGTCATATCAACATCCTTATTACGAGCGAATGACGTCCTGCCATTCGTGCTGTTCAGTGTAGTAATCAAGCGCTAAAAAGCAAAAAAGCGCCCTAATTAAGGACGCTTTTGCTTTGCTACAGGTAGCACAGAGTCAGACTAAGGGTTTTTTACTTTATCCAAAACCGCTAACTGACGGCTGGCATACAGCACTAAACCATAGCTGAGCTTATCGTAGGTACGAAACACCATCAGTAAACCAGAGCGCTCATCTGGAATTTTCACCGAGTCACCACCAATACGATCGCGGACTGTTTCACCGGTTTTGTACACGGCTAAAACGTTGCCTTCAACGAGGCCATCGCGCGTACCTTTGTTAATGGTAACCACATCAAACTGACCAATTTGCGACACACCGCGTGGCACATCCAAGATCACGCCATCAATGGCTTCTTTAGGCTCACTCGGTGAGAACGTTGAGTTGATGGCACGCTCTTCAGTTGCAAACAAACGATCAGCAATACGCACTTCTTGGGTGGTGCGGGTTAACATCATGGTGCCAATTTCACCTTCAATGGCAACAATCTCACCACCACCAATATCATCAGCGTTAATGCCGAGAAATTCTTCAGTCACTGGATCAATATAGGTACGGCCTTGGCGGAAGATGCCATAAATGGCATTATCTTCAACAGCACCACGCACGTAAATGCGATCGCCTGCACCGCTGACCACGCGCTCAGCGTTACCAGCAACAACATACGGACCTGAAGCAAACTCTTCGGGTGTATTGACGATGCGATTGCTCAATAGGAAGCTATTAATGGCTTCTAAAGGAATCGTGGGGATGGCCTCAGCCATTGGCGTACTGCGGACTTTAGGGGACAACTTAATTGTGCCACGACTCGCACCTCGGTTTAACATGATGCGCGGCTGCCCATCAATGTATACTAGGTTTAAGCGATCACCTGGATAAATCAAGTGCGGATTAGCAACCTGTGGGTTAGCATGCCAAATTTCAGGCCATTTCCATGGCTTAGTTAGAAATCTACCGGAAATATCCCATAACGTATCGCCTTTAACGACAGTATAGGTGTCAGGGTGACCATCTTTTAACTGTACTTGAGCTTGTACTGTGGCAGTAGCAAGTAGTAACAGAGCAAGTAATGTTTTCCTCATGCGGTGAATCCCTTTATCATATGTCGACAGTGGAACGCCTAATGACAATTCCAGAACCCTATTTTGGCTTTACAGCCATTTCTTTATTATGCTGCGTGTCATAGTAGCAGTGCTTTCTAAATTTATTCCATAAGTACATCACAAACGCATATGGCAATTTTAAATATTCTTGAATATCCCGATCCTCGACTACGCACAATAGCTAAACCTGTGACGCAGGTCGATGATAAAATTCGCACCCTGATCGACGACATGTTAGAAACCATGTACGACGCTCCGGGTATTGGCTTAGCCGCAACTCAGGTTGACCAACATATTCGCTTGGTGGTTATGGATCTATCAGAAGATAAGTCTGCACCGCAAGTGTTTATTAATCCTGAGTTCGAAGTACTGACTGATGAAACCGACCTCTATCAAGAGGGGTGTTTATCGGTGCCCGGCTTTTTCGAAGATGTGCAACGCCCACAGCGGGTTAAAATCAATGCGCTCGACCGCGATGGCAAACCCTTTGAGCTGATAGCTGATGGTTTATTAGCGGTCTGCATTCAGCATGAGTGCGACCACTTGAACGGTAAGCTCTTTGTTGATTATTTATCATCACTGAAACGTGATCGCATTAAGAAAAAGCTTGAAAAAATTCATCGCCAGCAAAAAAATTAAACGTTTCCAAGTTTTAGCTGCGCACTGATATTCCTTCTGTTTTAGCAAGGTAATTGTATGTCTTCGTCTCTACGGATTGTGTTTGCCGGTACACCTGAGTTTGCTGCTAGGCATTTACAAGCATTACTCAATAGCGAACACAACATTGTAGCGGTGTATACACAGCCGGACCGTCCGGCTGGCCGCGGTCAAAAACTCACGCCCAGTGCAGTTAAGCAGCTCGCGCTTGCGCATGACATTCCTGTACTGCAACCGCAAAACCTGCGCAGTGCTGAAGCGCAGCAAGAGCTGGCTGACTTTAATGCTGATCTGATGGTGGTGGTAGCCTACGGTTTAATTCTGCCACAAGCCATTTTGGACACTCCACGCTTAGGCTGTATCAATAGCCATGCCTCACTGCTACCGCGCTGGCGCGGTGCCGCACCGATTCAGCGCGCGATTGAAGCGGGCGATAGCGAAACAGGCATTACCGTTATGCAAATGGAGGCAGGGTTAGACACCGGCCCCATGCTACTAAAAGTGAGCACGCCAATTTTAACCACTGATACGGGCGGCAGCTTGCATGATCGGTTAGCCACGCTGGGTCCTGATGCAGTATTACAAGCCATCCAAGGCTTAATTGATGGCAGCATAACCGCTGAAAAGCAGCTCGATGGTTTAGCCACATATGCGCACAAACTTAACAAGCAAGCTGCTCTGATTGACTGGCAGCGCCCTGCCACCGCTTTGGACTGTCAAATCCGCGCTATGCACCCATCACCTATTTGCCATACGCTCTTAGCCGGTGAAACCCTAAAAATTCATGCGGCCCTGCCTGCGCAAGGCCAAGGCCAGCCCGGTGAAATCCTCAGTGCTGAGCGCCAAGGTTTATTAGTGGCCTGTGGCGAGCAAGCGCTGCGTCTGACTCATCTGCAATTACCTAACGGCAAAGCTTTGGCCTTTAGTGATTTGCTTAACAGTAAAAAAGAGCTGTTTGTGCCGGGTCAGGTATTGGGTTTATGAACCCTCGCCTCGCCGCAGCACGCGCACTGGCTGCAGTGCTTGCGGGCAAAGCCTCGTTAGCCAGCAGCTTACCAACACAACTAGAACGCGTTAGCGATCGCGACAAAGGCTTAGTGCAAGAGTTGGCCTTTGGTACAGCACGCTGGCAACCGCGCTTATCTGCTTTAGCCGCGGCACTGCTCAGTAAACCGTTTCGCAAAGCCGATCAGGACATTGAGGCGCTGTTGTTAATTGGTTTATACCAGTTGCTCTACACCCGTATTCCAGCGCACGCAGCCATTGCAGAAACCGTTGGCTGTGCCACTGCGCTAAAAAAACCTTGGGCCAAAGGTTTACTCAACGCGGTGTTACGGCGTGCGCAACGCGAAGCCGAAACGCTACTTCCAACACTGGAAAAAGATCCTGTGGTGCTGACGGCGCACCCGCGCTGGCTGCAAAAATCACTTAAAGCTTTTTGGCCAGATGATTGGCTCGCCATTTGCGAGGCCAATAACAGCCACCCGCCCTTTACCCTGCGTGTTAATCAACGCGTCTCTAGCCGAGCAGCGTATTTAGCCAAATTAACTGAAGCGGGTATTGCTGGGCAAGTGACACCCTTCAGCGCAGACGGCATCACCTTAGCCACGCCTTGTGATGTCACCGCGCTACCTGGTTTTACTGACGGTGCGGTCAGTGTGCAGGATGAAGCAGCGCAACTGGCAGCTGACTTATTGATGCTCGAACCTGAGCAGCGGGTGCTGGATGCCTGCTGCGCACCCGGTGGAAAAACCTGTCATATTTTAGAAAGCCAGACAGACTTGCGCGAGGTCGTGGCGATTGATTTGGAGCCGCAGCGCTTAGAACGGGTTAAAGAAAACCTAGCGCGCTTAAAATTAAACGCCACTCTTCTTGCTGGAGATGCCCGCGCCACAGATCAGTGGTGGGATGGCCAGCAGTTCCAACGTATTTTGCTCGATGCACCTTGCTCAGCAACTGGAGTGATTCGTCGTCACCCAGATATTAAACTTACCCGTCAAGCCGACGACATCGCCGCGCTCGCACAACTGCAAGGCGAGCTGCTGGATGCCTTATGGCCGACACTGGCAGAAAACGGTATCTTGCTGTACGCCACTTGCTCTACATTACCGACCGAGAACAGTGAAGTGATTGCGGCTTTTTTACAGCGCACTGACGATGCACAAGAGTTGCCGTTCAGCGCAATATTTGGCAAAGCACAAGCACACGGTCGTCAATTGCTTGCGCAAGTCGGTGGTCATGATGGTTTTTACTATGCCCGCCTGAGCAAACAAGCGCCAACACAGAGTATTTGAGGACACCCTATGAAAATTATTATTCTCGGCGCTGGGCAGGTTGGCGGTACACTTGCAGAGCACTTGGCTAGCGAAGCCAATGATATTACCGTGGTCGACACTGACTCGGAACGTTTGCGTGATCTAGGCGACCGCTTAGATATTCGCACGGTGCTAGGACATTGCTCTTTTCCAACTATTTTGCGCCAAGCCGGTGCTGACCACGCCGACATGCTGGTGGCCGTCACCAATAGTGATGAAACCAATATGGTTGCCTGCCAAGTCGCGCATACGCTGTTTCGTACACCTACAAAAATTGCCCGCGTACGCGAATCAGCCTATCTAACCCGTACTGAGCTGTTTGATAATGACGCCATCCCGATTGATGTCTTGATCAGCCCAGAACAAGCTGTCACTAACCATATTAAACGCTTAATTGAGTACCCAGGTGCACTGCAGGTACTGGATTTTGCTGAAGGCAAAGCACAATTAGTGTGTGTGCGCGCCCACTATGGCGGGCCACTGATTGGCCAAGAACTACGCCAATTACGCGCACATATGCCCAATGTTAACGCCCGCGTTGCTGCTATTTTCCGTCGTGATCGGCCTATATCCCCCACTGGCGATACCATTATCGAGGTGGATGACGAGGTGTTTTTCATTGCTGCACGCACACACATTCGTGCAGTGATGAGTGAATTGCGACGCATGGAGGACAGCTACCGCAAAGTCATTATTGCCGGCGGTGGACAGATTGGTGAACGTCTGGCTGAGGCGATTGAAAGCCGCTATCAAGTTAAAATTATTGAGATTAATCCAGCGCGTTGTCGCTATCTATCAGACAGTTTAGACACCACTGTAGTGCTACACGGCAGTGCCTCTGACCGTGACCTATTGGTAGAAGAAAACATCGACGAAACTGATATTTTCTTAGCGCTGACCAATGACGATGAAGCCAACATCATGGCATCCTTGCTAGCAAAACGCTTGGGCGCACGTAAAGTGATGGCGATTATTAATAACCCTGCCTACGCAGATTTAGTGCAAGGCGGCGCGATTGATATTGCTATCAGCCCGCAATTAGCAACCCTCAGCACCTTACTAACGCATGTACGCCGTGGCGATATTGTCAGCGTTCACTCGCTGCGGCGCGGTGCTGCGGAAGCGATTGAAGTGATTGCCCATGGTGATCGTAAATCCAGTAAAGTCATTGGCCGCAAGGTGAGCGAAATTAATTTGCCGCCAGCGACCACCATTGGTGCGATTATTCGTAATGACGAAGTGTTAATCGGTAGCAAAGATATTGTTATTCAGCCTGATGATCATTTTATTTTATTTATGGTTGATAAAAAATACATCCGTGATGTGGAGCGCTTGTTCCAGCCCGGCTTAACCTTCTTTTAACCTATACCTTAGACACCCATTAACGAGTAGCCTGCATGCACTTTGCCGCGATTGGTCGAATTCTTGGCGTTTTACTGATGCTGTTTAGCCTCAGCCATGTCCCTCCATTGTTGATTGCTTTGTATGATGGCGGCGGCTCCAGCTCAAGCTTTCTTTGGGCCTTTGCCATCACGGTATTAACTGGGCTGTTTATTTGGCTGCCAGTACGCAGCGCGCGCGCTGAATTGCGGGTACGCGATGGCTATTTAATTACCGCTCTATTCTGGATCGTACTGGGCACCTTCGGGGCCATTCCTTTTCTGCTCTCGCCCAGTCCCGATATGGGCATCAGCGAATCGCTGTTTGAGGCTTTTTCTGGGTTAAGCACCACCGGCGCCACAGTGCTGACCGGAATTGATCAATTGCCGCGCTCTATTCTCTATTATCGTCAGCAACTGCAATGGCTCGGCGGCATGGGGATCGTGGTGCTGGCTGTCGCCATTATGCCGATGCTTGGCGTGGGTGGTATGCAGCTGTATCGCACAGAAATGCCAGGCCCACTGAAAGACAATAAACTGTCACCACGCATTGCTGACACAGCAAAAACATTATGGCTGATTTATTGCGCGCTAACTTTGCTCTGCGCTCTGGCCTATTGGGCTGCGGGCATGAACCTCTTTGATGCCATTGGTCACAGCTTCTCAACCGTTGCCATTGGTGGTTTTTCCACCCATGACGCCAGTATTGGTTACTTTGATAGCTCTCTGATTGAAATGATCTGTATCTTCTTCATGGTTATTTCAGGGATGAACTTTGCTTTGCACTTTTTAGCCTTGCGCAGCCGTTCACTTAAAGCCTATTTAACTGATCCAGAGTGTCAAACCTATCTGAAGATTTTGGCCGCCGTGATTGTCGTTGCGACCGTTGTCTTGGTCATCTATAACCACTATGACAATCCATTACTGTCATTACGCTACGCCGCTTTCCAAGTGGTATCAGTAGCGACCACCACAGGTTTTGGCATCACTGACTTCAGTCTCTGGCCGAGTTTTTTGCCATTTTTATTGCTGTACACCACCTTTATTGGTGCCTGTGCCGGCTCCACTGGTGGTGGCATGAAGGTGATGCGCGTAATGCTCCTGTATCGCCAAGGCCAGCGTGAGATTCAGCGCCTGTTACACCCTAACGGTGTGTTTACCATTAAGCTGGGTAAGCGCAAAGTGCCTGACCGTGTGATTGAATCAGTCTGGGGCTTTTGTGTGGTATATATGGTGACGTTCTTTACCATGATGCTGGCGTTGCTGGCCTGCGAACTGGACCCGATCACTGCCTTCTCAGCATTAGCGTCGTGCATGAATAACCTCGGCCCCGCGCTGGGTGACGCTACCGCACACTATGGCAGCCTACCCGATGCCGCACACCTGATTCTCAGTTTGGCCATGATTCTCGGGCGCCTTGAAGTGTTCTCCTTGCTGATTCTATTATCACCAGCCTTTTGGCGTTACTAAAGTGCAACGCTGCTCAGGCCTGATACCTGAGTAGCGCCCAGCTACAGGCTTATTGCGTTTGCGCCAGATACTCATCCTTCAAACGCACGTAATTGGCAGCAGTATAGGTAAAGTAGGTCATTTCTTGCTCAGTCAGCGCGCGCACTCGCTGTGCTGGACGGCCCACATATAAATAACCTCTGGTGAGATGTTTACCCGGCGGCACTAAACTGCCTGCACCCAGCACCACATCATCGTCGATACGTGCGCCATCCATAACGATCGACGCCATACCAATCAACACCCGTGAGCCAATGCTGCAACCATGTAGCAAGGCCTGATGACCAATAGTGACATCGTCACCAATTGTCAGCGGATAACCTTCGGGGTTATACGGCCCCGCATGGGTGATATGCAACACACTGCCATCTTGCACGCTACTGCGCGCACCAATGCGAATCCGGTGCATATCACCACGAATCACCGCCTGCGGCCACACCGAACAATCATCAGCTAACTGCACATCACCAATCACCACTGCACTGGGGTCAATAAATACCCGACTTCCACACTGTGGTAATATTTGGTTATAGATTCTAATCGACACAATAGAAACCTTAGGCCGCGTAGGCACTGATTTGTATTAAGATAGACACATGATTGGCCCGATACAGGCCATCCCTTTTTTGTATTTACAGGTATTCCCGTGACTGATCAAGACAATCCTCTGCTGCAAGATTTCGACCTACCCACCTATTCTGTTATTCGGCCTGAGCATGTTGAGCCGGCCATCGATACGATTTTAGCTGATAGCCGTGCGGCCATTGAGCATTTATTAAGCACACAAGAGCAACCCACATGGGACAGCTTGGTGCTACCGATGGACGAACTCGGCGCGCGCCTAGGCGAAGCTTGGAGCCCAGTCAGTCACCTCAACGCTGTCTGCAACAGCCCAGAGCTGCGCGTTGCCTATGAGGCCTGCCTGCCTAAACTGTCTGAATTCTGGACTGAGCTTGGGCAAAATCGCGCCCTGTTTGATGCCTATCAAGCGCTGGCCAATAGCCCTGCCGCTGAGCAGTTTTCAGTTGCGCAGAAAACTATTTTAGAACATGAGCTGCGCGATTTTCGTTTATCGGGTATTGATCTCGAGCCGGCTAAACAAAAGCGCTATGGTGAGATTCAAATGCGCCTCTCGGATCTATCCAGCAGCTTTTCTAATAACGTGCTGGATGCCACCCAAGCCTGGACCAAGCATATTACTGACGAGCAGGCCTTAGCTGGTTTAACCGATTCTGCTAAAGAACAAATGGCTCAAGCCGCGCAAGATAAAGAACTGGATGGCTGGTTAATTACCCTTGAGTTCCCCAGCTATTATGCTGTGATGACTTACGCTGACGACCGCAACCTGCGCGAAGAGGTCTACCGTGCCTACAGCACGCGCGCCTCTGATCAAGGCCCCAATGCAGGTCAACTGGATAACTCACCGGTGATGGCTGAGATCCTTGATTTACGCCTAGAGCTGGCGCAGTTACTGGACTTTAAGAACTACAGCGAGCTGTCACTGAGCACCAAAATGGCTGAATCAACCGAGCAAGTCTTAACCTTCTTGCACGATTTAGCCGAGCGTAGCAAACCTTCTGCTGAGCAAGATCTAACTGAGCTGCGCGCCTTTGCTGCAGAGCATAATGTCAGTGATTTAAACAGCTGGGATGTGGGTTACTTCAGCGAAAAATTGCGTGAACAGCGCTATGACATCAGTGAAGAAGAACTGCGTGCTTACTTCCCCATCGATAAAGTTCTCAGCGGCCTGTTTGCCATTGTTGAACAACTATACGGCATTAAAATCACTGAGCTGAGCGACTTTGATAGCTGGCATCCAGATGTGCGCCTGTTTGAAATCACTGAAGATGGCAAGCATGTGGGACGCTTCTTCTTTGACCTGTACGCCCGCTCACACAAGCGTGGCGGCGCATGGATGGATGGCTCACGTGACAAATTCCGCGCTTCATGCGGGACTCTGGTTAACCCAATTGCTTACCTGGTATGCAACTTCACTCCAGCCAGCCAAGGCAAACCTGCGCTGCTAACCCATGATGAAGTCACTACCTTATTCCACGAATTTGGCCATGGCCTGCACCATTTGCTGACCCGCATTGAGTTTGCTGGTGCATCTGGGATCAACGGTGTTGCTTGGGATGCGGTCGAGCTACCCAGCCAATTTATGGAAAACTGGTGCTGGGAGCCGGAAGGCTTGGCTCTGATTTCTGGGCACTACGAAACACACGAGGTTTTGCCTAAAGTACTTTTAGATAAAATGCTTGCCGCGCGCAACTTCCAGTCCGGCTTGATGATGTTGCGCCAGCTGGAGTTTTCCCTGTTCGACTTTGAATTGCATAGCAGCCATGGTGATGGCCGCAGCGTATTGGATGTTCTCAACGCAGTGCGTGAGCAAGTGGCAGTGATGACACCACCGAGCTGGAACCGTTTTGCCAACAGCTTTGCGCATATTTTTGCTGGTGGCTACGCTGCCGGTTATTACAGCTACAAGTGGGCCGAAGTGCTATCAGCTGATGCGTTCTCACGTTTTGAAGAAGAGGGTGTGCTCAACCCAGACACAGGCCGTGCGTTTCGTGATGCCATCCTCGCTAAAGGTGGCTCACAATCACCCATGCAACTGTTTATCGAATTTCGCGGACGCGAGCCGAGCATTGATGCGTTACTGCGTCACAGCGGCCTGAGCGACCCTCACGCGGCATAACAGAAGAGGTCATCATGACTACGCCAAGTAATACGCCAGAGACTGAAACTAAAAAACGCTTTATCGCCGGTGCGGTATGTCCAGCCTGTCAGGTGATGGATGGCATTCGCATGTGGGATGTAGATGATGTACCCCACCGCGATTGTGTGCACTGTGGATACAGCGATACTCTGAATGCCGATGGCAATTCCATTCCCAATGAATTACCGACGCGAGTGAATGTCAGCGCCTTACAAAAGCCCAAAGAGGCGAAAAGCCAAACGCTGCAGTTTTTCCCTAATCCTAAGTTGAAAAAAACAAAATAGTTTTATCCCAGCAATAAAAAACGGCCCGCAGGCCGTTTTTTATTGTCTGAGTATCAGTTGCTTACTTTAGCAAATGGCTCTGGACGTGGTGTCTCAGGTGTGGACGGTGGCAGCATTGGAATAACAAAACTTGGCTGGTCACCAGTTAGGCTTTTCATAAATGCTGTGATCTGACTGATCTGATCTTTTTCAAGTTTACGTCCCAGCTGTAAACGTGCCATCACATCAACTGCATCATCTAAATTCCAATACGCGCCATCATGGAAGTAGGGGTAGGTTAATTCTACGTTACGCAGCGTTGGTACTTTAAACTTAAAGCGGTCTAAATCATTACCGGTTAAGCCAGCAACACCTTCTGCCGGGTTATTGGTCACATACTCTTCAAATAAACCCATTTTCTGGAAAGAGTTACCGCCGACTGCTGGACCGTTATGGCACGCAGTACAGCCAATTTCTTTAAATAACTTATAACCTGCTTTGGCATCAGCAGTCAGTGCATCTTCATCGCCTTTGAGCCACTGATCAAAAGGGGCATTTGGCGTTACTAAGGTTTCTTCAAACTCAGCAATAGCATCTGTTACTTCATTGATAGTAATTTTATCAACGTTGTACACATCTTTAAACGACTGCACATACTGTGGAATCGAGGCTAAAACACCCACCGCTAAATTATGGGTAAAGCCCATTTCCATTGGATTTTCAATGGGGCCACCGGCCTGTTCTTGCAGGTCAGCAGCACGGCCATCCCAGAACTGCGCTAAGTTTAAGCTGGAGTTCAAAACGGTTGGCGAGTTGATCGGACCTTCTTGCCAATTGTGACCAATCGAGGTTGGCAAGTTATCACTGCCACCCATGCTCAAGTTATGGCACGAGTTGCAAGAAATAAAACCAGACTTCGATAAACGCGGGTCAAAAAACAACTGCTTACCCAACTCAACCTTTGCCTGATCAGTCACCACATAGGCCTCAATCGGTTGAATCGGCTCGTTCGTTTGTGGCGCAGCCAGTACGCCAACACTCATGCTCACAGAGAGCGCTAATACAGATAATCTAAGCATCAGGTTATTCCTCGATGGTATTGAATATTTTTCTTGCAACTATCATGCTTGATAGCTGTCAGACGAAAGTTGATCCTAGTCAAAAAAGTGTGCGTCACTTCTCACTAAATATAACTTTGCTGCATTTTAGCGAAGATCAAATTGAACCAACTCATTCACTCGCGCCGCTTTCGCCACACTGGATGCATCTAGTACTTGCATGGCTGCATATTGGCTCACAAACACCTGCCCACCAAAGTGCTGAAGAAACTCTGAACGGCGCAATTGATCCATCACAGGGCCTTTTACTTCAGACAAATGCAACTGCACACCAGCAACCTTTAAACGCTCAACAATAGCTTCCAAACTATCTAGGGCGCTGGCATCAATTAAGTTGACCCCTGAGCACATCAGCACCAAATTCTTACAGTTTGGGTAATCCACCAGCAGCTGAGTAATGCTCTCTTCTAAATAACGCGCATTGGGAAAGTAAAGACTCTCATCAACCCGTAATGACACCACTGAGTCACTTTGCACCACAGCAAAGCGTTCAATATTGCGAAAGTGCTCACTGCCCGGCAGCTGTCCAACAACTGCCATATGCGGCCGACTGGTCCGCCATAAAAATAGCAGCAAAGATAAACCAACACCCAGCATGATGCCGATTTCAACACCCATAAACAGCACCCCAACCATGGTGGCTGCTTGCGCGATAAAGTCTTGTTTAGAAAAGCGCCACGTGCGTTTTAAAGAAGCCAAGTCAACCAGACTAAGTACAGCCACAATAATGGTTGCAGCCAACACTGCATGCGGCAGATTATGAAATAAAGGTGTAAAGAATAAGGCGGTGATAGCAATGCCGACAGCGGTCAATATGCCCGCCATCGGCGTGCGCGCACCGGCATCAAAGTTAACAATCGAGCGGGAAAAGCCACCGGTAACAGGAAAGCCGCCACTGATGGCCGCAGCAATGTTTGCCGTACCTAAACCCACTAGCTCTTGGTTCGGGTCAATGCGCTCACGACGTTTTGCCGCCAATGTTTGCGCAACAGAGACTGACTCAACGAAACCAACAAGGCTGATCAATAACGCTGCTGGCAATAGCTGCATAGCCAACTGCAAATCCATTGTCGGCAGCTGCAAAACCGGCAACCCTTCAGGCACACTACCCACCACCCGTACACCGCTATCAGCTAAGTTAAACAGGGTGACCGCCAGCACTGAGACAATAATCGTCAACACTGGGCCTGTTTTAGTCAGGCTATCCGCCCACCCAGAGCTCAATCCTAAAGCCAGCAATAGCCCTTTTAGACGCGTACGTACGAGCTGCAAAAACAGCAAGCACAGACCTCCAATCACTAATGTTGGCGCATTAATAGCAGGTAGTTGTGCAGCCAGTGAAGGCAACAATTGCAGCACTGTTTGTCCATCGGCCTGCACCCCTAAAATATGCTTAAGCTGGCTTAATGCGATCAATATGCCGGAGGCGCTGATAAAACCTGAAATGACTGGATGGCTTAGAAAATTAGCCAAAAACCCCAGTCGCATCACTGCCATCAACAGCAATATCAGGCCAGATAGTGCTGCTAACAGCATCGCCGCACCAATATAGGCTGCAGAGCCTGCTGCAAACATCGGCGCCAAGGCGGCTGCGGTCATCAATGAAATCACAGCAACCGGCCCCACCGCCAAGGTGCGGCTGGAGCCGAATATTGCATACAAGACAAGCGGCGCAATACTGGCATACAAGCCAGTAATAGGCGGTAAGCCCGCCAGCATGGCGTAGGCTAAACTTTGCGGAATCAACATCAAAGTTACGATAACCGCAGCTAAGCCATCCTTGCCTGCGGTCGCTCGGTCATAAGACGCTGCCCAGTCGATGCAGGGCAGCCAACGCTTTAACTTCAATCTTAGCGCCTCGCCTCAAAATCACAGGCTTTTTCAGCTGTCGGTCGATGCGGCTCATGATCAAGAATAGTGGGTTTAACTAACCACTCACGCCCTTTGAGCAACATATCGAAATAAATCGACGGCATAAAACGGGCTTTAAGTTGCCAAGCTGAACGGCGCGCCACCCGCGAATCAACGGGGAAAGTCGGCAATAGCTTACCGCCATAACCAAACTCAGCCAAAATTGCTTTACCACGCTCAACCACCAATGGGCAGGCGCCATAGCCATCGTACACCGCGCGAACACTACGGTTGGCTAGGACAGCAATAATGTTTTCAGCAACCACTGGTGCTTGCTTACGCACGGCCGCTGCGGTTTTAGCATTGGGGGCTGAACATACATCACCAAGGCTAAACACATTACCAAAGCGCGGATGCCGCAGTGTATCGTGATGCACTTCCAACCAGCCCGCCGCATCGGCTAAAACACTTTCACGAACAAAGCGCGGTGCACGCTGAGGCGGCACAACATGTAAAAAATCAAAAGATTTCTCGACGCGCTGCTGATTACCTTCAGCATCAGTGACGTCAAACCATGCTTTACCTGCTTCACCATCAACTTGAACTAAGTTGTGATGAAAATTAAGTTGTGTCTGATATTTTTTAATGTACTGCATTAATGATGGAACATAGTGCTCGACACCAAATAAGGCGCCCGCCGCAGTACAAAACTCAGTCTCAATATGATTAAGCACGTCTTCCTTCAACCACCAATCAGCCGACATATAAAGCGCTTTCTGTGGCGCACCCGCACATTTAATCGGCATCGGGGGCTGGGTGAAAATTGCACGTCCTTTGCGTAAGTTTTGCACTAACTGCCACGTGTATGGCGCCAGCTCTATAGCATAGTTCGAAGTTACCCCATTCTTGCCCAGGGTTTCTCGCAAGCCTTTAATCGCGTCCCAGTGCAGCTTCAAACCCGGACAGACAATTAAAGTGCGATAAGCCAATTGACTACCATCTTCCAGCACCACCACATTGTGCTCAGGTAAAAAACCCGTTACCGCAGCACGAATCCATTGTGCTTTTTCTGGAATGCATTGTGACATCGCACGTTCAGTATGCGAACGGGTATAAGTCCCCGCAGCGACCATAGTCCAGCCCGGCTGATAGTAATGCTGCTCGCTTGGCTCGATCACACCAATGCGCAAATTAGCATCGCGTTTAAGTAAGCTCGCAGTCACCGCACAACCTGCAGTACCGCCCCCAATGACCAAGACATCGTAACGATTGGTGTGCGCGACATGCGCGGCATCGGGGACATACACTTGTTCAGTCCAACGTTGCTGTAAGCGTGGCACGAGGCCAGTAAGGTCATAGCCAACAGTTTGTGCTGCCGCCAGTATTGCTGGCGCTCTTAAATGATGCGCCTCGCTCAGCGCCCACAAGCTCGATGAGCGCGTTCCGGTACGACAAAAAGCCAATACAGGTCCTTTTACTTGGGCTAATAACTGCGCAAAATCACTGACATTTTCATCACTGATTTGCCCAGCAACCACAGGCAAATAATGGTATTGCAAGCCAGACGCTTGCGCAGCAGCAGCCATTTCAGCGTTACTTGGCTGGTCTTCGCCTTCACCATCTGGACGATTATTTATGACTGTCACAAAGCCTGAAGCGGCAACAGAGGCCATATGTGTCGGTTGTATTTGCCCAATAACAGATAAAAAAGGCGTGAGTTGTTTGACTGCTTCCATCAGCATGTCTCCACTATTACAGTGAGTTGAGGGGAATTTTCAAATAGCGTACACCGTTATCTTCAGCAGGTGGCAACTCCCCTGCGCGCATATTCACTTGTACCGATGGCAGAATTAAAGTTGGCATCGATAAGGTTGCATCACGAGCGGTACGCATAGCGACAAACTCATCAGCACTAACCCCCTCTCGCACATGAATATTGTGCTGACGCTCAGCAGCAATTGTCGTTTCGTTACAATGCTCTTCACGCCCTGGTGCCTTATAGTCATGGCACAAAAATACGCGTGTGCTATCAGGCAATTCAAATAAGCGCTGAATAGACGCATATAACGTACGCGCATCGCCACCCGGAAAGTCACAGCGTGCAGTACCATAATCCGGCATAAACAGGGTGTCTCCAACAAAAACAGCATCACCAATCACGTAACTCAAGCATGCTGGCGTGTGCCCAGGTGTGTGCATCACCTGTACAGAGAGCCCGCCAACATTCAAGATATCGCCTTCGCTCAGCAAGCGATCAAACTGGCTGCCATCGGTAGTAAACTGCGGTTCAGCGTTAAAAATTTTGGCAAACACCTTTTGCACGGTCGTAATCTTTGCACCAATCGCCAATTGCCCACCCAACTGCTGCTTAAGATAAGGCGCTGCCGATAGATGGTCTGCATGCACATGGGTTTCTAACAGCCATTCTACTGTGAGCTTTTGTTCGCGAACAAAAGCTACAATCTCTTCAGCACTTTGCGTATTAGTGCGGCCGGATGCTGGATCATAGTCAAGCACTGAATCAATGACGGCACATGACTGTGAAGCGGGATCACGTACGACATAACTATAGGTAGAGGTTGCTGGATCAAAAAAACTTGTCACTTCAGGTCGCATAAAATCACCCTCTTGAAAGACCGAATGAACATGCAACTGATCATACACAGCATTTGGAATATACTTATAACAATTTATACTATGACTCTAATAGCCATAACACAGACAGAAAAAAGGCACCTTAAAGGTGCCTTTTTTGTTTCAATCATTCAGCTGCTATTTTTTATCGCAGCCTTTATCACCACAGGTTTTTACACCAATGATGCTATAAGCAGGGCAGCTGCCTAATGCGCCAGTAACAATCGGTACAATACCGAGCCAGCCCCACCAACCAACCACGCCTGTCAGCGCTAGACCTACTAAAACCAGCCCTACAATAATGCGCAGAGCGCGATCAATTGAACCCATATTTTTTTTCATGATAATTCCTCACTGCCGTTTTAGAGATGATATCTCATTTACACTATACAACAGTATAAATTATCTGTATGCGTCTAATTGCCCTACAAGGCTGTCACACAGGTCTTTTATTCATCCTCACCGCAGTAAATCTGATAAAGCGTTTCAATAATCGACATCGCCTGCGGGCTGCTGATGCTGTAATAAATCTGCCGACCATTACGGCGTGTACCCACCAAGCCTTCACGGCGCAACACACCGAGCTGTTGCGATAAGGTTGGCTGTACAATTTCTAGACGCTCTTCAAGTTCGCCTACATTCATTTCACCATGCACTAATTGGCACAGCAGCAGAAGTCGGTCGGGATTACCCAACGCTTTCAAAAGCTGCCCCGCTGCACCTGCATTATCACGCAGCTGGTCAATATTCATCAAAGGAGCCGAATCATTCATTTACTACACCCTAAAGCGAGTCTCAATCGGAGCAATATCTAGATGGCGTTAAGCACTGCAAGGCACACACCTAAAACAGCCCAACTCGTTTTTATCATTTTCAAGTAATAGTACCCTATTCTAATGCATTATTAGAATGAGCATACGTTGGTAGCGTATCAGCGACCTCAAATTCGGTAGCATTTTTACATGCCTTTCGATAGAGACACATTGTCGCAGAACAAGAATATTTTGCTCAACTTTTTTCAGGCACCAATAAAGCCCAAATCAGGCCCCACAATAAAGCACCAGCACCCAACCAGAACGCACCTTGCAGCGTGCCGCTGGCAGCCAGCCATTGCGCGGTCAACCACGGTCCTGTGAGCTGAGTAAAACCATACAAAGCCACCAGCGCCGCTGATAAGCGCGGCCCTTGATGAGGATGTAATGTGCGCGCTAAGCGCTGAGTGAGTAACACCGTGCCTAAAAACGTGCCACCAACCAGCAAGGCACAAAGCACCACGCCCCAAGCCGCAGGTAGTAACAACACCGCCAAGACACCAAGCAACTGCAAAATGTAATTTAAACGCAGCGCCAGCGCATCGCCGATACGTGCACCCAACTTGTTCCAGACCCAGGGCGCCGGCAAGGTCGCTAAAGCCACCAGCAACCAGCTGCCATCCACTAAAAAACTGCTCGGTTCAAGTTGCAAACTGGCCAGCATCGGCAAAAAGGTCATCGGTAAAATATAACCCAGACCAGCACCGGCATAAGATAAAAACAATGGTGTGCTGGCACGATCAAGCAAGCGCGACGAGGGCGCATTGCCATTACTATCAGTCGGCAAATCCAGCGGCGGCGGAATATCCAGCACCGCCAACTGCCGCCAGCCCCACCATGCCAAGGGTACACTGAGAAGAAAAGCAGGCCACCAACGCTCAGCACCCTGCAGCCATTGCGCCGGCACAGCGACCAACGCACTGGATACCAGCAAACCAACGCCAACCCCTAAATACACCAATCCACTGGCAGTGGCTCGGCCATGTCGCGCGAGCCACTCTAAAATCAAGGATGGTGCCTGCACAAAAACAATACCGTTAGTGATGCCATTAATTAGGCGTAACGCCGATAACGTCTCAGCCGTTTCCGCTTGAGTCTGCAGCAAGGTGCAAACAACGTTAATCGCTAACGCCCAAGGCAAGACCTTATGAATCTGCGCTACACGGTGCCAACGCATGGCTAACAAGGCGCCAGTCAAATAACCCAGATAGTTCCAACTGGCAACATCTGCGCCCTGCTTTAGCGTCAGCAAGCCATCTTCAACCAACCACGGCAGCAACGGGGTGTAAATAAAACGTCCTAAGGTGTGCACCACCAGCAGCACTAAAGCACCGGCAATAATTACCCGTAACAGGTCTGGCGTTTTCTCAGTCATAATTATTTTCTTATTATTAATGGAACAGTCGGCAACGCGTGTATAACCGCTGCTTTGTGACATGAGCAGTCATAGTACGCCTACGGTCTAGATTTTTCAGCCATTGCTAATTGCGCTAAGAATGCATCTCGCCACACAGCCTTCTTTGGTAGGGCTACAAAAAACGGATTCAAGTAGCTGTCCTGCGCGGCATAGGTTAATGGCTGCCCTTGTAGATTGAGCACTTGACCGCCTGCACCCTCAAGCACCCCTTGCGCGGCAGCAGTATCCCACTGCGAAGTCGGCGCGAGGCGCGGATAAAGATCAGCAACACCTTCAGCCATCTGGCAAAACTTCAGTGAACTACCCACATTGACTAAGCGCAGCGCCGGATAATCTGCCTGCAAGCCCTGCAGTAACGCCTCTTGTTCAGGACTGCTATGACGCTTACTGGCCACCACCACGAGTTCATCCTGTGGTGCGCTGCGCATTTGCAATGCACGCGTTTTACCGTCGGCATCAAGGCAATGTGCACCATACCCAGCGCCGCCGTAATAAATGCTGCCTATGACCGGCACGCCGACCACACCAAATACCACCTGCCCCTGTTCAATCAGCGCCACATTGACCGTGTACTCAGCACTACCACTGATAAATTCTTTAGTGCCATCCAGTGGATCAACCAGCCACCAGCGTGTCCATTGTTGACGCTGCGCTAAAGCAATAGCGCAATCTTCTTCCGAGAGCACGGGAATGCTGCTATCTAACCCTGCCAAGCCTGCTGCCAAAATATGATGCGCCGCCATATCAGCCGCAGTAATCGGCGACTCATCGGACTTGGTTTCTACCGCTACATTCACCTGCCAATAGGGCAGAGTAGCTTGGCCTGCTGCCTGCACCAGTTCAAGCACAGGGCAAATCAATTCATGCATCATGCTTGAAACTCTCCACGCTGCTGCAGCAAGTCACGCACCACATACATCGCCGCTAGCGCACGTCCTTCAGAAAACTGCGGATGCTCAAGCAAGCCCAGCAAGTTACGCAAACTGACTTTATCAACACGCATCACTTCGGGCTCATCACCTGCTAAGCGTGACGGGTATAAATCACGCGCCAGCACCACGTTAATACGCTGGCTCATATAGCCAGGCGATAAACTCAGCTCAGTTATATACTCCAAAGAGCGCGCGGCAAACCCTGCTTCTTCTTGCAGCTCACGATTGGCCGCTTGCAATGCATCTTCACCAGGATCAATCAGGCCTTTGGGCAGTGACAACTCATAGGCATCGCTGCCTGCACAATACTCTTCAATCAACAGCACATGCTCATCGTCAAACATCGCGACAATCATCACCGCACCTAAGCCACCGGCTTTACCACGCAAACGCTCATAGGTGCGCTCGACACCATTGCTAAAGCGCAGCTGTAATTGTTCAACGCGAAAAATTCGGCTGCGCGCCACTTCTTCACAGGACAAAATGACTGGTTTTTCTCGCATAACAAAACTCCAATTGCTTATAGCAGGTATCATAGCGCGCTTGATCACACAGTTTTAGAGAGATTTAAGTATGCAACAACTGCCTTGGGAGCACATTGACACCGTTTTATTGGATATGGATGGCACCTTACTCGACCTGCATTTTGATAATGTCTTTTGGCTCGACTACATGCCGCAATACTATGCCGACAAAAACGGGCTATCACGCGCCGAAGCGGATGCCTATTTACAACCTTTAATGGCCTCCTACAGCGGCCAACTGAACTGGTACTGTGTGGAGTTTTGGAGTAAAACGCTGGACCTGCCCATCAAACAAATGAAGCGTGACACCGCACATTTAATTGATCTGCGCGCCAACTCCGAGCAGTTTTTATTAGCACTCAAGCAGGCAGGCAAGCGCAGGGTGCTGGTGACCAATGCGCACCGTGATTCACTGCATATCAAACTTGAGAAAGTCCATTTAGAGCCGTTATTAGACATCATTGTCAGCTCGCACGATTACGGTTACCCCAAAGAAGACCAGCGCTTCTGGGACAGCCTCAGCAAGCAGGTGGACTACCAGCCAGCACGCAGCTTATTTATTGATGACAGCCTGCCGGTACTGCGCAGCGCTCAGCGTTATGGTATCGGTCATTTGCGCGCCGTCCTGCAGCCGGACAGCCAAGGCCCGCAAAAAAACTGTGAGGAATTTATCCCTTCAACTGATCTACTGGCTCTGGTGAGTAACCTATAAGGGCTCTAGTGAGCTGCCAAACTGTGCCGACTGCAACTCGGAGAATCCAGCGGCAACTAGCCTGAACTTTTATGCAGCGTATCGCGCCAGGTCAGGTAAATACGCAGATCAAATTCGTATTGATGGTAGTTCGGCAGCATATGCTGACACAGCTGATAAAAGGCTTTGTTGTGGTCTTTTTCGCGCAAATGCGCCAGTTCGTGCACTACAATCATCTGCAAGAACTCAGGCGGCGTATCACGAAATAACGAGGCAATACGGATTTCTTTTTTCGCCGTGAGCTTATTGCCCTGTACCCGTGAAATAGCAGTGTGCAAACCCAACGCATGGCGCAGCACATCGAGCTTGCTGTCATACAGGACTTTGTCGATATTTGGCGCATTGCGCAGATACTGCTGCTTGAGATCACTGGTGAACTGATACAGCGCTTTATCACTTTGTACACTATGGCGCTCGGGGTAACGTTGCTGTAAATAGGCTTCAAGCTTATTCTGCTGCATGAGCTTGCGCACTTGAGCCTGCAACTCTGGTCCATAGGCGGCTAGATATTTAAGCTCAGACATCGTCACTCTATTCCTCTCAACAACATTAATAAAAAACGCTAAACTGACTGCAGCACTGAATAATGATTTACGGAGTCAGAGTGTTGTGAAAAAACCACTCAAAAGACGCATTTACTCTCTGTAAACTGCACTTTTCACCGATTTGCCTACCTCTGGCACCCTAGCCAACATTATTCAGCGTTTCCTTAGCTCTAACACACTCGGCTATGGCCCGCCTATGAAAGCTCCACGTATCACCCTCGATCAATGGAAAATCTTACAAGCTGTGATTGATCATGGTGGTTACGCACAAGCAGCACAAGCGCTGCACTGCTCGCAATCGTCCATCAGCTATAATATTGCGCGCATGCAAGAGCAGTTGGCCATGCCATTATTAATCATCGAAGGTCGTAAAGCTGTATTAACACCCACCGGTGAAATTCTTCTAAGACGTTCACGGCAATTAACCGCCGATGCGGCGCAGCTGGAAGCCTTGGCTCAGCAAATCGAAGAAGGCTGGGAAGCCGAAGTCCGTTTGGTGGTTGATATCGCCTATCCCAGCCAAAGAATCGTACAAGCACTGCAGGCCTTTAAGCCATTGAGTCGCGACTGTCGGGTGTTATTACGCGAAGAGGTGCTCTCTGGCACAGAGGAGTTACTGCATGACGGTGCTGCCGATATTGCCATCAGCGTGTTAAATATTATCGGTTATTTACCCATTGAGCTGGGCTCTATTACCTTTGTTGCAGTGGCCCATCACCAGCACCCACTGCATCAATTAGGGCGCAAATTAAGCGCCACTGACTTATCTGCACACATGCAAATGGTGGTACGCGATTCAGGGCAACGCCAACCACGGGATGTGGGCTGGTTAGGTGCAGAACAACGCTGGACGGTGACGAGTTTAGCCACATCGGCTGAGTTTATTCGAGCAGGCTTGGGCTTTGCTTGGTTACCGGAGCATATGGTTGCCGCTGATTTAGCCAGCGGCCTTCTGAAAAAACTACCCTTGCAAACTAGCAGCGTGCGCCATCAGCCCTTTTATCTGTATAGCCATAAAGATAAGCCGCTCGGGAAAGCGGCGCAAATCTTAGTCGATTGCATTCGCGCCAGCGCACTACCTGTGCAAGGTAGCGACACTGACTAAGGCTCAATTACTGACGTACACCTTCGACAGACAAGGTCAACTCAACACTTTCTGAGGCTGGGCCTAAGTCGGTGGTAATAGCAAAATCAGCAAGTTTCAAAGTAGTGGTGCCTGCAAAACCAGCGCGGTAGCCGCCCCAAGGATCATCACCCTCGCCAACAAAGCTCGCAGCAATCACCACTTCTTTAGTGACACCATTGAGGGTTAAGTCACCAATAATATCTGCTGTGCCTTCACCGGTACTCACTACTTTTGTTGAAGCAAAGGTTGCTTTCGGATGTTTGCTGGTATTTAAAAAGTCAGCACTACGTAAATGCTTATCACGCTCGGCATGGTTACTGTCGAGACTCGCTGTACGTAACGTGACATTGACCTTACTGGCTTCAGGCTGTTCTGCGTCATAGCTAAAGGTGCCATCAAAATCTTTAAAGGTGCCGTACAGCCAACTGTAGCCTAAGTGGCTGATTTTAAAATTAACGAAAGCGTGCTGACCTTCTTGATCAATCACATAGTCTGCTGCAGATACTGCAGCACTGCTTAACACCGAACCTAGCAGCAGCGCTGCAAACGTTTTCTTAAACATGTGTATTACCTCAATGTATTTGTTTATATCGTACAAATTTTATTTTGGCCCATAACCCAGCATGCGCTTGAGCGTGGCATCGCGATCAATAAAGTGGTGTTTAAGTGCTGCTAAAGCATGCAACCCAGCAAAAATCACTAATCCCCAAGCCACATAGAAATGCACAGCGCCAGCCAAATCCGCCTGATTGGGTAGACCGCTAATAAGAGCAGGGATCTCAAATAGATCAAACACACTAATCCCACGGCCTTCTGCTGTTGAAATCAGGTAACCTGAAATCATCACCACAAAAATACCCAAATACAGCAGCCCGTGGCCTAAGCGACTGAGTAACCGCTCACTGCTGGAGTGCGTACTTAAAGGCGCAGGCTTTGGCGTAAAAAAGCGCCACAACACGCGCAACAGCATCAGCGCAAAGAGTGTCACACCCACACTTTTATGCAGCGCGGGGGCGGTTCGATACCATTCACTGTAATAGTTTAGCCCAGTCATCCACAGCCCCAAGCCAAACAAAGCAAAGACCGCCAGCGCGACCAACCAATGCATGACGATGCTGACTAGACCATAGCGATTTGAAGAATTAAGCAACTGCATATGAGTTCTCTTATGTTGTGATGGCGTCTATTGTAGTTAAATAAACATTGATAAAAAGCGCTAATTATTGCTTATAACTATCGACTTATTAGATAGATAGAAACTCACGGCCCAGCCCCAGCCTTCACTCGTTATTGATCGCGCTATTGCAAAACAGTCTCTGGATATCAGCTGTGCAGAAAACTACAGATGAGCGAATTCCTAACCTGTCAAAAGAACGTGCGCGAGCATCATTTAGTTGTTTTTATAATGCGGGTTAAAACATGGAACGTATCGGCTAGAGCCACGCATAAACTGGCAAGGTCCTTAGTCGAGGGTGTTTGAGCTATATTAACAAGGCTACCTATACTTTTTTGTAATCGTTTGCGCTCATATAGCTTAGCGCATGAGTCTTAGAGCAGATTCATACATGCCGCAATCGTGCTTATCTCGGGGCTTGGGAACTTAAACCCATGGCTCTAGTCAGATAGGCCACATACAGGAGGTAATCATGATCGGTCTTTTGGTAGTCGTCATTCTAGTCATCGTTATAATCAAAATAATTTAACGAGGAAGAAAAACATGCAGCGCTGGCTCGCCAGCCATGCATGATATTCTGCGAGCAAAATCTGTCGCAATAGCGACATTTACTATGCACCCAAGCTAATCAGATCGTGCACGTTTTTGATTCAGGGTGTCAGCTTTCTGGTTTTACGTATAAAACCTTTTTCAAGATAGACCCTTAATCTATGCAGCTCCAAGTCAAGAATTTGGCCAAGCTCTATGCTCAGAATAGAGGTCTTACGCCGACCAGTTTTGCTGTGGAAAAAGGCGAGTTGATCGCTATCGTTGGCCATAATGGCGCTGGAAAATCGACCCTGTTAAAAATGCTCGCCAACTGGATTGTAGCGGATAGCGGCGAGGTCAGCATCGATGGTATCGACCTGAAAAATAGAGCAGCAGCGGTCAGGAAAATCGGCTTTATTCCAGAAGACCCCAACCTCTTTGACTTTTTCTCGGTCGAATACAACCTTAAGTTATTCGCTAAGCTCACGCAGACAGCACTGCCGCGCGTGGAAGAGGTGCTCAACGAGTTCAATCTATTGTCCTTTCGCAAAGCCAAAGTACAAACCCTCTCCAAAGGCTTGAAACAAAGAGTCAGCATTGGCCGTGCCCTGCTAGCAAATCCCTCACTATTACTACTGGATGAGCCAACTTCAGGCTTGGACTTCGAGACCACTCGTGAAATCTACCGTCTGCTAAACAGCATGCATGCCGCTGGAAAAACTATTTTGTTTACCTCGCACCGCCCCGAAGAAATCAAGAATCTGGCGACACGTATTATGGTTTTGCACAATGGCGCTGTGATCTTCGATGGACTGCCACAGGCTTACTTCCAGTCCGCTATTCATGCAGAGCTGTACGCCTCATGAAAAACATTCTTATTCTGACACTCAACGATCTGGCAATCGCAGTAAAGAACAAAACCCTGTTGCTGGTGCTGTTTATCCCTCTGTTTGTTTTTGTCGCGCTGAGCCTCGTTGATGAAAGCGACAGCGAAGCGAGTAAAGTCAAGATCGGCTTACTGCAAGATTATGTCTACATGCCAGACATCACTGACAGTATCACAGCAGCTGCAAACAGCATTGAGCTGACTTGGCTGGAAAGTGAAGAGCAGGGCCTGCGCCTACTCAAGGACCACAGCATCGATGCTGTGGTGAGCAACAGTGACAAAGAGTCAGGCGGCTTGGCCTTGCTGGTACTGAAAAAGGAATCTCTGCAGACCGTTGCAATCGTGCAGAACTTTTCTGCACTACAGAAAATGGTAGAAGGGCATCCACCCAGCTGGATTGCCGAAATCAGCGCCTTGCAGCAAGGTGGTATGCAACGTGAGACGCTGCCAACTTGGATCTTGATGGTTATTTTACTGGTTGGCTTTATCATTCTCCCCGCGCAAATCGCCGAAGAAAAGGAGAAAAAACTGCTGCTGGGCCTGCTGCAGACACCCATACATGAAGCGCAATGGCTGGCGGCTAAACTGCTCTTAGGTATGGCTCTGATTGCTGTGGCGACGCTGTTTCTTCACCTACTAAGCAATGTTTGGCCAGTCCATGCCTTGAGCTACATCGTCTTTATCTTGGTCGGTAGTTTTTGTTTCAGCGCCTATGGCGTCTTTCTTGGCTTTCTCTGCCGCAATCAGGCGACGGCAAGAACCCTAGGGGTGATCTTTTATTTGCCGCATCTGCTGCCTTCTGCCATGTCCGACGTGTCACAAAAACTCACTGCCATCGCCCCTATCCTGCCGTCTTACCAGCTGTACATGCCACTGCAATCGATATTGCTGGAAGATGGCAGCATGGCCAATATGACATTTGCATGGCTCTATTTAGTGCTGCTAGGTGCAGTATTGTTCTCACTGGCCTATCTGCTTATGAAAAAACGCTGGCTGATGTGATCGTGCTGAACGAGTCTGCGTGCTGACATTGGGCATGTAACCTATCCTGCTAGCTGAGTAAAACAGCCCCTAGCTTACAGCACTATGCAAAGCAAACCGCTTAAACAGTACGCTCTAGCAGATCATTCAACGACGTGGAGCAACTTAACAAGAACTTATTTTTAGCGAAACGGCACACACAGAACCCGTATTTTATTGCGGCAAACCACTAGCGTGGTTTAAGCCTATTGAGCCAATTGAGCCAAAACAAAAACTAACGCCCAAATGACAAAATGCCCAATACGTTTAGGTACTGGGCATTTTGAAAGCCTTGCTACATCAATGGTGTTGCCTATTTATCGCTTGCGCTCTTTACCATATACGCTCCTTATCAATAGCACCCTTACAAAAGACACTCCATAAACAGCAATACGCGTTATTTAGCAGCAATACGCCCTGCCATCGGTGACGACGGGCTCGCTAAGTCGCGACGCGGCATACGCCCAGCTAAGTAAGCGGTGCGCCCGGCTTGCACCGCTAAGCGCATTGCGCGTGCCATGGCGATCGGGTCCGAGGAGCGTGCAATAGCAGAATTCATCAATACCGCATCACAGCCCAGCTCCATCGCCATCGCAGCCTCATAGGCCGTGCCAATGCCCGCATCAATCAGCACTGGTACGCTGGCGCGCTCAATAATCAAACGAATATTGTGTGGGTTTTGAATACCACAGCCAGAACCAATCAGTGAACCCAATGGCATCACTGCACAGCAACCGATTTTCTCCAATTCGAGAGCCACCACTGGATCGTCGCTGGTGTAAACCATGACATCAAACCCATCGTGAATCAGTTGCTCCGCAGCTTTTAACGTTTCCACTACATTTGGATACAACGTTTTATCTTCTGCTAAGACTTCCAATTTAACTAGGTTATGACCGTCCAATAATTCACGAGCCAGCTTGCACGTGCGTACAGCCGAGCGCGCGTCATAACAGCCTGCGGTGTTAGGCAGCAAGGTGTAGCGATTTGGCGGCAAAAAATCGAGCAGATTAGGCTCATCAGGGTGCTGGCCGACACTGGTACGGCGCACGGCAAAAGTCACCACTTCGGTTTCGCTTTCTAGCAGTGCACGCGCCGTTTCTTCGTAATCTTTATACAGGCCAGTGCCCACCATCAGGCGCGAATTAAACTGACGGCCCGCTATGATTAATGGTTTATCTACGGATTGCTTTGTCATTATTTTTTCCCGTTTGCAAACATGTTCTTATACATAAGGCGAGGCGTTTTGCGTATTGCTCAGTTGGGCTAGCCGCCGCCAATGGCGTGAACAATTTCAACCCGATCATTGGCACGCAACACATACGTTGCATGCTCACTGCGAGGCAAAACTTCCTCATTCAACTCTACCGCAACCCGCTGCACATCAAGCCCGCGGGCTTGCAGTAACTGCAGAACTGTAGTGGCAGTCAGTAACTGCCTAGGTTCGCCATTGAGCAGAATATCCATCACAAGCCTCCCAAGCCAAAGTAAATGCAGGCCATCACGAACGACAAGAGAAACAGCGTTTCGAGGACCATTAAAATTACCGGCTTCCAACCGACAACTGCCAATTTCTGGAAGGATGTTTTAATACCCAGCGCCGCAATGGCCGCCACCATGCACCAACGTGATAAATCAGTGAACACATCAGTCACTAGCGGTGGAATCCAGCCAAGACTGTTGATCAATACAATCACCACAAAGGCCACCAAAAAGCTTGGTAGCGCAGGCACTTTGCCGCTACCAGCCTCTTTGCGATTGTTTCGGAAGAGGAAGATAAAGACCATCACCGCTGGCACCAGCATAGCCACCCGTAATAACTTAACGAAGGTCGCCACGTCACCCGCATCATCAGAAATCATGTAGCCAGCACCCACCACCTGCGCCACATCATGGATGGTGCCACCGAGGAAAATACCTGCCTCAGTATCACTCAGACCCAGAACACCAACAATCAGCGGGTAGACAATCATGGCCACAGTCGACAGCGTGGTGACCCCAACCACAGTCATAATGGTGTTGCGCTCATGGGTTTCGTTACGCGGCATCACCGCTGACAATGCCAGCGCAGCAGAGGCTCCACAGATGGCCACTGAACCACCCGTCAGCAGCCCCATATCACGACTAAGACCCAGCGCCCGCGCCAGAAGCGTGCCGACGAAAATAGTCAAAATCACGCCAGCAACGACAATCAATACCGGCCCAATGCCCAAGGTCGCAACTTGCTCAAGGGTGATGCGCACACCCAGCAAAGCAACACCCAAGCGCAAAATAGTACGCGAGCAAAAGTCCACACCAGCCAAGCAGCGACCCTCTTCCGAAAGAAAGTGCAAGGTCATACCAAATAGCAGCGCATACAGGAGCGTTGGGCCGCCATAATGATCAGCAATAAAGGTGGTAGCCAAGGCAATGGTGATGCAAATCATCGTGCCCGGCATGACGCGCTTACCGACAGCTATTAAATGCTGAGGGGAATATTTTGACATCTCATGTGTAGACATATGTATTGCCCCCTAAGGCCGTGCAACAGGCACAACAACCACTGGAACTTTTGATCGCTTGATAACGCCTTTAGTGACCTTGCCGGCGTAGGTTGCTAAATAACTGCGCTTGTTGGCAGCCATAACAATTAAGTCGTACTTGCCAGCATTGGCGCAGTGGGCAATCACCGCAGCAGGATAGCCTTCCAAGACAGACAGGGTGACTTCACGACCTTGCATAGCCTCTCGCAATTCAGGGAAACGGCCCCAAAACGCTTCAACCTCCGCAGCAAGCTCACTGCGGGATTGATCAATGCGCTTTTCCATCAGCGAACCTAAAACATCGCGGTCGCGGATATTCACTTTCAAGGTATTCATCACATCGTCTGCAAGCGACTTGACCACATACAAAATGTTCAGGCTCGCCCCCGTGGCCAACGCCAAATTAACGCTATGCTCAAGCACGTTGTCACAATTACCGCGCATGCCAATACTGCATAAAATACGGTTGATTTTTTTAGTCATGTTCGTCTCCTAAGCGATTCAGGCCGGCCTGCAATCGCTAACAGTATTATTAAATAGGCAAAACCCCTGCGTTCAAGATCAATAACCCATGATCGAGGGTAACCACAGCGACAGTTGTGGAAAGTAAGCAATAATAAAGATTGCGGTAATCGACCCAGCGGCAAAGGGCAGCGCCTTGACTGAAATTTCCTCAATTGATGAGCCGCCGATCCCCGAAGCAACGAACAGGTTTTCACCTAACGGCGGTGTCTGGAAACCGATCGCTAAAGCACACACCACAACAATGCCCACATGCACAGGGTCCATGCCAAGCATGTACATAATCGGCAGCAGTACCGGGGTCAAAATCATAATGGCAGCCAGTGTTTCCATGAACATGCCGACAAACAGCAGGAAAGCAATGATCATCGCCCAGATCGCATAGGTGTTATCAGTAACACTTAGCATCACCTCAGCAATATGCGCAGGCACTCTGTTCTCAACCAAAAGACGACCGAAGACTGTCGCAGTAAACAAGATCAATAGAACTCGCCCAGAAATCCAAGTGGTGGTCTCCAGCGTGCGCAGAGCAGACTTTAGCAACAATTCCTTGTGGATAAAGATGCCGACAATTAACGTATAAACAATCGCCACAATCGCTGATTCAGTTGGCGTAAACAGCCCCGTGTAGATCCCACCCAGAATGATAATGGGTGCTAACATCGACCAAAAACCTTTACGCAGTGCAGTCCAGATACCTGAGTAGGACCAACTATCGCTCAGCCCGCGGTAGCCACGTTTGCGTGAAATAAAGTAGTTAATGGCTAAAAGAAAACTAGCAATAACAATTCCCGGCACCACACCTGCAATAAACAGCTTAGGGATCGATAGCGTCTGGAAGCTGCCGTGCATCGCCACAGCTTCTGGTGGCGGCTGCAAGCCCATTCCGGAAATGCCAAAGATAACCATCGGAATCGAAGGCGGAATAACCACCCCTAACCCACCCGAAGACGCTGTGACTGCGGAGGCATAGCCTTTGCTATAGCCACGCTTAGCCATCGCCGGAATCATCAACATACCCACTGCTGCTGTGGTAGCCGGACCGGAGCCGGAAATCGCACCGAAGAACATGCAAGCAAATACAGTTGCCGCACCCAAGCCACCGGTCATCGGACCAGCAAACGCCTCAGCAATATCCACCAACCGCTTAGAAATCCCAGCCGCTTCCATCAAAGCACCCGCCAAGATAAACGCCGGCAAAGCCATTAACGGGAAAGCACCAACTGAGGTAAAGGCCATTTGCACAAAGGCCAGAGGGTTCTCACCTAGGGTTAGGTAGGTGGCTAACGCAGCCACAGCCAAAGAAACAGCGATTGGCGCACCCATAACCAGCAGCAAGAAGAATGCGCCGAACAGCACATAGATTAATGTAGTTTCCATGATTATTTTTCCCCATTGGCCTGGTTGTTGGCGCCTGCTTCTGTGCCATTTTTAATGTCTTCAAGAGCTTTGGCTTCAGGGTCGATTATTTCTATCTTCTTAACAAAGCGAAGGTAGTTGTTCTGAATAATGCGCAATGTCATTGCAGCAAAGGCAATGGGCAAAATAAGGTAGAAATACTTCATTGGAATACCCATGGTTTGGGACTTCCAAAACAGATTCATTTTATTGAAAACGAAGTCGTAACTCAGATAGACAAAGAACGCGTTAAAGCCGATCCAAATAATATCTGTGAGTACGGCGCAAAAGGTCGCTACCCAGCGCGGAAACAGTTTGAACTGAAAGGTCACGCGGTTGTGGGCCGACATTTTTGTCGCATAGGCTGCACCAAAATACGCAAACCAAACAAACGCATAAGTTGCCAGCTCATCGCCCCATGGGATCGAATAGCTGAATATATTCCTCAGCATGATCTGCAGGAATAACAAAACAACAAAGACAATCAAGAGAAACTGACACAAGTAACTCTCGATATTATCGACAAATTTGAAAAGAATATTTTTCATAGCAGCGGCCACCTAAAGAAAAGACGCCCACAACAATTCCTAGGCCGGCCCGATAGGCCAGCTTAGGAAACTGCAGCGATGTTGCGTGGGTTCGTGGTTATTTCTCAGGTGCTGGCTCGCGTCCTAGCACACCTAACACATTATCCAGCTTGTCTTTACCACCGATGCTCTTATAGAACTTCGGCCAGATGGTAGAGGCTTGAGCAATCCACTCACTCTCATCATTGGCGGGCTGGACAATCGTCATGCCGTGTTCTTCTACTAGGCTCTTTTTGATGCCTTCTTCACTGGCCAGCAGATAGTTGTAGCTGTGTTCAGTCGCAGCGGCACCGGCTTCAATCACAGCGGTTTGCATGTCAGAACTCAGACTTTGGAACGCACCTTCACCCATAATCAGCGGCTCGAGAGAAAACACATAGCAGCTGTCAGTGACGTATTTCTGCACCTCGTAGAACTTCATTGCATCAATAGTGATGTAAGGGTTGTCTTGGCCGTGCACAACGCCCTGCTGCAAAGCGGTAAAGGTTTCAGACCAAGCCAAAGGGTTAGGGTTAACACCCCACGCCTGATACGAAGCGATCATAATTTCGTTCTTCGGCACTCGAATCACCAGACCCTCAAGATCTTTGGGTGAGGCAACCGGTTTGACCGAGTTAGTCAGACGGCGGCAACCTGAGTACGCCCAGCCAACGATACGCACGCCAGCATCGCGAATGGTGTTTTGCGCAAGTTCTTTACCGACCGCACCTTGCGTCAGGAGCTTGGCATCTTCAGCGTTATGAATCACATAAGGCAGTGTCAACACGCCGACAGAAGGTGAGAAAGGGGTGATGTTATTGATGGCCAAAATAGACAGGTCAAGCATGCCCATACTGGCGTTGTTGATGGTGTCCTGCTCGCTACCAAGCTGACCGTTAGGGAACAAGTTGATTTTGACCTTGCCGTCGGTACGCTTGCCCATTTCCTCGGCAAATTTTTCGCCAAGCTCATACTGCGTGCCACCTGCTGCATCGCCAATCGCCATTTTCCAAGTTGCAGCCATGCTGCTAGCACTAAAGGTAAGGCACGCTGCTGAAATGACTGCAGGAAGTATCTTTTTATAAGTACGCATAGTTGTAGCCTCATCTTGTTATTGTTATGGGAGTTCGCAGTAGGCAATGACCTCGATCACACCGACTCTTCCTCCATGATCTTGATATTTAGTATAAATAATTTCGTTTTCCGGAATTAATTATGACCTACACCTCTTTTTTACGCATTTCTTAGCCTGAGCTATAGAGCCAATCAGTAACAATGTGTAGAGCCAGATGCTCGTTTAAAAATAAATTTTACTCGGCGTGGCTTATTTCATTATTTGAAACCACTATGCCATACTCGGTTTTATCTGCTCTCTCATTCATTCTGACTATTACTAGTATTAATACGTACAGGGCTCATACGCCATGCTCCTTTTCGATATAGACCCTAAACGTCCTGAAAGCCTACAGCGCCAACTGCGTGAGCAAATTGCTAATGCTATTTTGGACGGCCAAATTCCTTTGCATAAAGCGCTGCCCTCCAGCCGAGGATTGGCCAGCGAGCTTAAAATTGCGCGCAATACTGTAGTCTTGGCCTACGAGCAGTTGCTGGATGATGGCTACCTTATTGCAAAAAGCCGTAGCGGTTATTTCGTTAATCCAGATATTTTGGAAGGCCATGCTGAAAAACCAGTGCGCCTGAACGATATTGATGCTGAGCCCATGCCTTGGGAAACACTGTTAACCGCCCGCCCCTCGCGTCAGCAAAATATTCGCAAACCCAAAGACTGGTACAACTACGACTATCCTTTTTTATACGGGCAGCTCGATCCATCTTTATTCCCAATACAGCACTGGCGCGAGTGCAACCGTGACTCCACCAGCGTGCAAGCCATACGCAGTTGGTCGGCAGATCACTTTGATGAAGATGATCCGCTGCTGATCGAACAAATTCGCACTCGCCTGCTGCCTCGGCGCGGCGTTTGGGCCAACCCTGAAAACATCCTGATTACTGTAGGCACCCAACAAGCCCTATGGACCGTTGCTCAGCTATTGCTTAAACCTGGGCGTCGTTTTGGCATGGAGAATCCTGGCTACGTCGATATGCATAACATTGCCCGTCTATTTACAGACGACATCCAACTGCTGCCTGTGGATGAGCAAGGTATGTGTTTGCATGAAAGCATTGCTGATTGCCAACTGATTTACGTTACGCCCAGCCATCAAAGCCCGACAACTGTGACCATGCCGCTGGAACGGCGGCGACAGTTGCTCGACCTTGCAGAAATGAATAACTTTCTAATTATTGAGGATGATTACAACAGCGAAACCAATTACCAGAGCAACCCCACGCCAGCACTTAAAAGCTTGGATCGCCACGAGCGCGTGATCTACGTTGGCAGCTTATCTAAGACGTTAGCACCGGGCCTACGCTTGGGCTATATGGTTGCGCACCCAACCTTGATTCGTGAAGCACGCGCCATCCGCCGCCTGATGCTGCGCCATCCGCCTGCCAATAATCAGCGCGCCCTCGCATTGTTTCTTGAACGCGGTTATCACGATGTGCTGTTACGCCAGATCCACCGCACCTTCAAACAGCGTTGGCAGCGTATGAACGAGGCCCTGCAAACCCATTTACCGCAACTGCAAACCTCTTCAAGTATCGGCGGTACCAGCTTTTGGTTGAAAGCACCGCCAGAGCTGGACTTTCGCAAACTGCAAGCCTTAGCCAGAAAGCAAAGCATATTGGTGGAGTGCGGAGATATCCATCACCTTGATCGCTCATGCAACGAGCACTTACGTTTGGGATTTTCTGCCATAGCAGAAGAAAAAATTGAGCCAGGGCTGAAGCTGCTGGCTCAATTATTACCTCTGGCGATACGCGAACACTAAAGTAAATTACCAGCGCTCGTCTTTGTATGCGTACCAGCGGTAGAGAACACTTTGCCCCAGTCGACGAAACGGCGCAAAGGTTTGTGACTCAACCACTTCCTTGATGTTAGGGAATGGCAGTTTGGATTGGAATATGGGCATATCCATACCCGTTTTATCACCCGCAATCAACTGCGCCATACGCTTACCAGCCTGCGCCGAATACATCACACCATTACCGCCGTAACCTAACGCGTAATAAATGGTTTCTCTTGGATCTGGCTGGAAAATACGCGGCATCATATCGTGACTGACATCCACCCAACCCCACCATGAATAGTCGAGCTTGATACCCTGCAGTAATGGAAATTTACGATGCATATCACTGATAAGCATATTTTTGTATTTTTCCTGAGGCGCATCACGACCAGTAATGGCACTGCGGCTACCAATCTGCAAACGGTTATCTGGCAGCAAGCGATAGTAATGGCGCAATATCCGCGTATCTGTTATCACCTGCCGCGTATGCATATTGCACGCTTGTACTTCATCATCGGTTAGTACGCGGGTGACAATCGAGTTGGACAAAATAGGTAATAAACGGTTTTTCAGCTGCGGGTGCAGGCTTTGTGAGGTGTAGCCACCGGTTGCCATGCCCACCGCACCTGCTTTAACCACGCCGCCCGGTGTCGTTAAATAGTGCACACCACCGCGCGTTTCCCAACTTTGTACTGGGCTGGCAGGGTGAATTTTAACCCCTAAAGCCCGCGCTTTGCGGTGATAACCAAATGCCAGCTTGCCCGCATGAATGCCAATTCCCTCAGGCTCATGCATCGCACCTGCAGCTTCTTGATCGCCAAACCAGTCACGTTTGACCGTTTCCGCATCCAAAATTTGCGCATCATAATTGAAGGTTTCACGCAGCAATTTTGCTTCTTTTTCGAGAATCGGCATCTGCCGGTTACGGTGCGCTATATATAAATGGCCACCAAATTGCGGCTCGCAATCAATATCCTTAATTAGATTTTTGAAAGTTTCCATGGCATCAAGGCATTCCTGATGCAACTTGTGCGCAACATCTAGACCATAGCGGTCAATCCACTGTGAGCGCTTGAGTCGACCAGTAGCACACTGTGCTTGTCCACCATTACGAGTAGAGCATCCCCAGCTGGTGCGGTTCGCTTCCAATACTGTTGCCTTAATGCCGTAGTTTTCCGCTAAGAAAATAGCTGCGGTCAAACCGGTAAAGCCTGCACCCACGATAACCACATCAGCGTCAATATCGCCTTGCACTGGACCATCATCCGCTGGCGGTTCACCCGCCGTGCCAATCCAGTAAGTTGGCGCATAATCACGCCCTTGGCCAGGTGTGGCAGTTTTAAGCGGATCGTAAGAGGGGTCGTAAGGCTGCGACGGCGCAGTACGCTGCTCAGCTCTTAGATCAGCTTGATTATTCACTTCTACAGTTTTCATGACCGTTTCCTCATGATCGAGTTGTTAAGCTTTAGAGCGAACATCTCAAGCGTTAACAGGGGGACGATTCTTGCGGAATGCATTTTTGATGGCGATTTTGCCATCGCGAAACGTCAATACATCGATCATGCGTGCTTCGGTGCGCAAACCATCAGCGGTGGTACCTTTATAGGTTGACTCCAAAAAGCCTTTGTCTCCCACGACATAGCATTCAGCATCGACCCAGCAAGCATCTGGTGCATTTTTCCAGGCAGCAGATAAACCAGCGCGCACGGCATCCGGTCCAACAAAACTCTTACCTTGTAATTCAGGTCCAGCGACAGCGTTGAACACGCAATCATCAGTCATCATCTCGAGCGCTGCATCAATGTCATGATTATTAAGGGCATCGGCAAACGCTTGAA
Source organism: Pseudomonas sp. C27(2019) (assembly GCF_008807395.1). Classification (GTDB taxonomy): domain Bacteria; phylum Pseudomonadota; class Gammaproteobacteria; order Pseudomonadales; family Pseudomonadaceae; genus Denitrificimonas. Next base: position 3,158,338 of record NZ_CP043320.1, on the reverse strand, counting down.
GAAAAGCAACGGTAGGTTGGCTCATGGTGAACTCCACTTGAAAATAGTTTTGTAATTATTGTTAACGCCCCACTGGCTGGGAATCGTGTACAGAGGAGCTTACGCCAAGGATTTTGAATTCATTAGCGCCAATTACGATACATTGCTTGGGCCAGACGCAATCCATTCTGACAGCAAAACCCACTCAACCAACAGATAAAAATACCGTTAAATGAAACACAACGTTCCGCTTTTAATATTTATTAAGGTAGGTTAAGCTGAAAAAACAAAAACAACATCTCAGTACACCCGAGGAAAAACACATGGCAGATTTGCTAGGCTCCAAGCCCGATACCTTGCGCTCAGTACGTGAACTCTTCGGCATCGACAGCGACCTTCAAGTACCCGCTTTCAGCCAGCGCGATGAGTATGTTCCAGAAATAGACGAAGCCTACCGCTTCAACCCAGATGTCACCTTGGCGATTCTCGCTGGCTTTACCCGTAATCGTCGGGTAATGGTTCAGGGCCTGCACGGCACCGGCAAATCCACCCACATTGAACAAGTGGCGGCACGCTTAAACTGGCCCTGCTTGCGCGTCAACTTAGACGGGCATATCAGCCGCTTAGACTTAGTCGGCAAAGACGCTATCGTGGTGCGTGATGGTGTACAGGTGACTGAATTTCAGGAGGGTATTGTGCCTTGGTCACTGCAGCGTCCAATGGCGTTGATCTTTGACGAATACGATGCCGGTCGTCCCGATGTGATGTTTGTTATCCAACGTATTCTGGAGCGTGATGGCCAGTTTTCACTGCTGGATCAAAACCGTGTGATTCACCCACACCCCTATTTCCGCTTGTTTGCCACTGCAAATACCGTGGGCTTGGGCAATATGTCAGGCATGTATCAGGGCACCCAAGTGCTCAACCACGCGCAGATTGACCGCTGGAATATCGTCGCCAAACTGGATTACCTCGATGCACCAGAAGAGGCGGCCATCGTGCTGGCGCGCGTACCGGAAAAAGACAATGAGAAAGGCCGCCAGCTGATTGATAAAATGGTCAGCGTCGCCAACCTGACCCGCAAAGGCTTTGCCGCCGGTGATATTTCCACCCTGATGTCGCCGCGCACGGTGATTACTTGGGCTGAGAACTGCGAAATTTTCCGCGACCCAGCGCTGGCCTTTAGGTTGTCGTTTTTGAATAAGTGCGATGACGCTGAACGCCAGATCGTCGCCGAATACTACCAGCGCTGTTTTGATGTGGAGCTGGATGAGTCCTGGTCAAAAGAGCCCTTTTCAGCATGAATAGCACCGCTCAGCAGCAAGCCCGCCGTCAGCAACGGATTGAAGAGCTGTGCGCTGCCTCAATAAGGGCCATCAGCGGCCAGCCCGATTTGCACTTTCGCGGCAAGCGACTGTACCAAGGCGAGCGTAGCTTTCCGATGAATGCACCGCACCATCGCATTGATACGGCAGTGGCGCCCTTTGCCGACTGCCGTGCTGCCGCCGACGCTATGGCCCTGCGTTTGCTGTTCAGTGATGCCGAGCTGCATCGCGCGCACTGCCCGCTCAAGCCTATTGCGCGACTGGTATTTGAGCTGCTGGAACAACTGCGCGTCGAAGCTTTAGTACCGGCCAGCCTCAGCGGCATGGCGGCTAATTTAGATCAGCGCTTTGAACGTTGGTCGCATGATTTTTATACCTCCGGTAGCGCCGAAGGCAGCAGTGGCATCCTTTTATACACCGTGGCGCAAATGTGCTGGGCACGTCTGAACGCGCGCCAAGTCTTGGAAGAAAGCGAAGATTTTATCGAAAGCACACGCTTTTCGCTGGCCTCATCGATGGGCACCGCACTGGCCGGTTTACGCCGCAATCGCTTTGATCAGGCCGCCTATATTCCCCACGCTCGCGCTATTGCCGAGCTGATTGATAACATTATTGAAGCGCAGCGCGCGGGGCAAAGTGCCAACGACAACAGCAGCAAAGACGACGACGATGATGACGAACTGCAAAAAGGTTTTGCCTTACTGCTAGAGTTTGATCAAGAGGGTGATGATGAAACCAACTTTGCCAGCGCACGCAGCGGCATCAGCAAAGCCTTCGCTGAAAATCAACAAGGCTACAGCGTCTTCACCACCGCCCACGACCGTGAAGTGGTGGCGGCAACGCTAGTGCGTGCGGCGCAGCTCGAGGAATATCGCCAGCGCTTGGATTCAGGTATCGCCGAGCAAGGCATTAACGTGCAACGCGTGGCACGTCAGCTGGCCAATGTCTTGGCCACATGGCAACGTGATGACTGGCTCTACGGCGAAGAAGAAGGCCGCATTGATGGCCGCCGCTTGGCGCAACTTGTCAGCTCACCCACTGAGCGCCGACTATTTTACCATGAGCGCCAGCGCCCTATCGCCGATTGCGTGGTCAGTATTTTAATTGATTGCTCAGGCTCCATGCGCCACCAAATCGAACCGGTGGCGATGCTGGCTGACACTCTGATTCGTGCGCTTGACATGATCGGCGCCAGCAGTGAGTTGCTCGGTTTCACCACCAATGCCTGGAACGGTGGCAAGCCCTATAAAGAGTGGATGCGCCAAGGCCGCCCCAGTTATCCCGGGCGCCTCAATGAAACCTGCCACCTGGTGTTCAAAACCGCAGATCGAGGCTGGCGTCGCAGTCGCCGCGATATTGCCGCTCTGTTAAAGGGCGACTTATTTCGCGAAGGCATAGACGGCGAAGCGGTTGATTGGGCCTGCAATCGCCTGCTGGCACGCAGCGAAAGCCGTAAAATCCTTATTGTGATTTCTGATGGCTGCCCGGCCGACAGCGCGACCAACCTGACCAACGATGCGTTTTATCTCGATAACCATCTAAAAGAAGTGCTGGCGCGCCGTGAACGCCAAGGCGAAGTTGATATTTTAGGATTGGGCGTGGGCTTGGATTTAAGCCCGTTTTACCGCCACTGCCTCGCCACTGACATGTCGCAAGTACTGGACCACCACCTGTTCGATGAAATCATTCAACTGATTGGTCACCGTAAGCGACGCTAAGCGCTATAGCCACATGCATGGCTGAGCAAAGATTAAACTGAGAGAGGACCGCTGCAATGGCAAAAACCCGTTTGGTGCATCAGTTTGGTATGGGCACCTCGATTCGAAGCCAAGACTACACTGAGGCCTGCGCGCGCGGAATTCGTGATGCGCTGTGGCACAACTCAGTCAATCTCGCCAATGCCTTTGGTTTTCCACGCGAGGCAATGCTGATTGATGTAGAAATCGGCGTGCAAAAACCTGAGCTGGTGGACATTCAAGCGCTACTGGGCATTTTCCCTTATGGACAACCCACGATTACCCTGAGCAAAGGCGGACTGGACGTCGACAAACCGGATGGCAGCGGCACCAGTGTCATCGTCAATGTTGCGCTTGTGGTATCTTTTGATATGGAGCCGAACCATGACTGAGCGTCGTATTATTCTTGAGATGGGCAGCAGCAATTCGCTGTATGGCCAAGACTACACCAAGGCTGCTTGCCGCGCGGTCGAGGATGCGCTGCGCCACTCCTCGCTGGTACTGCTATCAACCCTGGGCTACGACCATCGCCAGATGCGCGTTGAGGTCACCATTGGCGTGCAGCACCCAGAGCAAGTTGACTGCGCTGCGGTAGCGGCGATCTTGCCGCGTGGCCGTGCTGAAGTACAAGCAGTGCATGGTGGACTCAACGTGCACGACCCCGATAACAACACCACCCACGTCATCGCCGCTGCGGCAGTGGCAGCGTTTTTACCCATTGCAGAGGATGCATGGCGGCTTTCCTCTACCGAGAATTGAGCAGCAACAGGCACTTAAATCTCTGATGTGGCGGGCGTAATACGTCCGCTTGTGCCAACATTTTGGCGCATATCAGTCCAGCAAACCGCTAGCAATCAGTGACACCCCGATCAGGATCAAGAGTATAAACACCAAACGGCGCAAGGTTTGTGCCGACAGTGGCGGCGGATAATTGCGCCCGAGAAACGTACCCGCCACCACCACTGGAAAAGCCCAAGCCGTCAGTAACAAAATCTCCATATTCATTTGTCCCTGGCCAACCACAAACAGAGTGCGCACCCCCGATGACACGGCAAACAGCAGCAGTAAGGTATGACGAATGTAGTTGGCGTTCAACGGCTGGCGGTAATAATGATAGATCAACGGTGGCCCAGCAATTTCAAACAAACCACCCAGAAAACCCGACAGCCCACCAAACACAGTAAAGCTCGCGGGTCGAGCAACCTCTTCCTGAATACGCGGCTTGAGTAACAACGCAACACCGCCGTATACAATCACCATGCCTAACAACACATGCACAATGCTAGATGCGCTGTCACTTAAATAATTAAGCAACAACACCCCGACAATAATAGTCGGCACAAGCCCCAGTAAAGTGGCTGCTACTGCCGGCCAGTACACATGCTGCAAACGCCCAGGCAGGGCAAACGCACAATTAACCATGGTCATCAAACTGACAACCACGACCGCAGAGGTCAGCGGCACGATACCAAAACCACCGGCCAGCCCCAGCACAATCATCCCCAGTCCAAACCCTGTTACGGTCTGAAAATAACCGGCGAAACAGGCGATAAAAAGAAACAACCAAGGTATCTCAATACTGAAGCTCATCAAATTCACCTACCCTAATAGAGCGCAATAATGGCTGAGCACTTTAAGGAAACGCTGAATAAAACCAATCAAACCAGCCAATCCATGCGGATTTAAAATTCAGCTCTTAAATTTCAACTTCAGGGCCATAAAAAACCTTTTTATCAGCAGTTTTACCCGTTTTTGCTGCTTTTCCCGGCAGCTTACCGGTTTTTAGGCGGATTTATCCCGCCAACGGCATACATCGCTTCGACAAGAACAGGTTTGCCAAGGCAAACAGGCTATAGAGATGGGCTGTGTTTTTCGCCAAGCCACGGTAGCGAGTCTTGCGGTGACCAAAGTGCACTTTGACCCAGTAAAAGGGATGCTCAACCTTGGCGCGTATCCGGCTCTTTAATTTTTCGATTTTGTCAGCCAGTTGACCTTCTTCTGTGCCGCTATCGCGCAGCTTTCGACGCTTTCCATGGCGCATGGCTACCACCCACTCCACATCTTTATCCTTATTTTCTTCCCGTTTGTCAGCCCCCAGATAACCAGAATCACCGTATACCTGCTGTTCCTCGCCGTGTAGCAAAGCATGAGCTTGGTTCACGTCGTGCACGTTGGCCGCAGTGGTGACCAGTGTGTGCACCAAACCGCTAGCCGCATCAACACCGATGTGAGCTTTCATGCCAAAGTAATACTGATTGCCTTTCTTAGTGGAGCGCATTTGCGGATCACGGCTTTTACTCTTATTCTTGGTGGAAGGTGGTGCGGCAATAATTGTAGCGTCAACCACCGTGCCTTCCTTGAGGTACAAGCCCTTGCTCGCCAGTTGGTAATTGACCGCAGCAAAAATTTGTTGAGTCAAGCTGTGAGTTTCCAGCAGACGACGAAAACGCAACAAAGTGGTCGCATCCGGCACGGCATCACGCCCAAGATCAATATCCATAAACAGCTGAATTGCTGCGCTGTCATAAACGGCATCCTCAGTTCCTTCATCGGAAAACCCCATGACCTGCTGTAGGATGTACATACGTAACATGCGAGAAAGCCCCATAGTCGGACGACCTCGTTTGCCGTCAGATTTCGGATAGTACGGCTCAATCACTGATTCCAGAACAGACCAAGGCACCAGAGTTTCCAGGTCCATCAACAGTCGATCCCTACGGGTTTGCTTCTTTTTGCTGACGAACTCGGCTTCGGCGAAAGTGATTTGCATGACTGTGGACTCGATACTAATTACGGATTGGACTATTTTACCAAAGGCTGCAGCCCGCTTGGGGTTTGTTCAGTGTTTCCTTAAGTATTTGATTTAAGGCCTGTATAGCCTACCGAATACAACTGATAAGGCCCGAACAAAAAAACCCCCAGCAATGCTGGGGGTGAAGGGGGAAGTCAATCTAGTAAAACCTTTTACGTTATACGTAGTCTTGGTACTTCTCGAGTAAACGTACTGGTTTTTTCAGTGCATCACGACGGAACGGATCGCCCAGCTCGCGGGTACACATCACTTCGATGATCGTTGTTTTACCTTCGTTCATCTGCATATTAACGGCTTTCTTCAACGCTGGGCCAACATCTTCGATGCGGTCAACGGTGATGCCTTCAGCGCCCATCGCGCGAGCGATTTCAGCAAAGCTCTGGTTTTCCAGCTCTCCAGCAACGAAGCGACGGTTGTAGAACTCAACTTGGTTCTTCTTCTCAGCGCCCCACTGACGGTTGTGGAACACCACCACTGTGACAGGAATGTCATGACGCACTGCAGTCATGGTTTCCATCAAACTCATACCCCAAGCACCGTCACCGGTATAGGCAATCGCTGGACGCTCAGGTGCAGCAACTTTAGCCCCCATAATGGTTGGGAAGGCATAACCACAGTTACCAAAGCTCATTGGTGCAAAGAAACTGCGTGGCTTCTCAAAGCGCAAGTAGCTGTGTGCAACGGCGTTGATGTTACCGATATCGGTTGAGACCATCACGTTTTCTGGCATGGCCTTTTCAAGCTCGCGCAATACTTGGCGCGGGTGCAGGTAGGAACCACCAGAGAATGGCGTTTCACCTTTCGCTTCTTCAATGGCATCCAAGCTGAATGGGTCAGTTTCGTGCGTCCACTCGTCCAGCTCTTTCTCCCATGCTGCTTTTTCGCTAGCAATCAGCTCAGCACGCTCATCACGGTTCGCATCACAAGCCAAATCACGTTCTTGCAGACGCTCAGTTAAAGCAACCGCAGCATCTTTGGCATCACCACAGATACCCACAGCAATTTTCTTAACCAAACCCAGCATTTTATGGTCGGCATCAACCTGAATAATTTTCGCATCCTTCGGCCAGTAGTCCATACCGTGCTGTGGCAAGGTACCGAACGGGCCAAGACGAGTACCTAAAGCTAGAACCACGTCAGCTTTAGCCATCAGTTTCATACCCGCTTTAGAACCCTGGTAACCCAGAGGACCTGCCCACAGCGGGTGGCTAGCTGGGAAGGAGTCGTTGTGCTGGTAGCTGTTTACTACTGGCGCACCTAGACGTTCAGCCAGTGCTTTACATTCCTCAACACCATCGGCCATGACCACACCACCACCGGAGATGATCACTGGGAACTTGGCATTGGCCAGCAGCTCTGCTGCTTCATCCAAGCTTTTCGCACCACCAGGCCCACGATCAATACGTGAAGGCACTGGGATTTCACACTCAATCTCACCGTAGAAGTAATCACGCGGAATATTGAGCTGAGTTGGGCCAATTTCAGACATAGCACGGTCAAAGCAACGACCAGTGTATTCAGCCATACGTGCTGGGTGGGTCACATGACCTTGATATTTTACAAACTCTTGGAACATCGGTAGCTGGTTACACTCTTGGAAACCACCTAAGCCAATACCCGTCGTGCCTGTTTCTGGGGTAATGATAACAACTGGACTGTGCGCCCAGAATGCAGCAGCAATACCGGTAACGCTGTTAGAAATACCTGGGCCGTTTTGACCAATCAGTACGCCGTGGCGACCGGATACGCGGGCATAACCATCTGCCATGTGCGCCGATCCTTGCTCGTGCACAACTGGAATCAGGCGAATGCCGGCTGGGGCGAAAATATCCATGGCATCCATAAAGGCCGAGCCCATGATGCCGAACATGTCAGTTACGCCGTTAGCCACCAGCGTTTCTACAAACGCTTCAGAAGGTGTCATCTTCTGCTTGCCTTCAACGACCTGACGAGTATCTGTATTGTTGTTGTTAGTGCTCATGAGTGATCTCCGAGATAGCATCAAAGCTAATCGTCTAAAAATTCATTTTATTGTACAAATCATTCCGAAAAACGGAATGTGAGTTAAATCTAGCCTCATCTGACCCTGCAGTCAACACAGATTTCACAAATTAGTACAAATTGCTTTATTTTTCGAAATAAAACATAATCACACCCATCAAGAGGATGACACTATGAGCAATACCTATTCGGGTGAAAAACGTTTTGAAGGTGGCACGCCAACACAGCGCCTGTTAGCACTGTTAGAGGTTATTTCTGAGAAAGATCAATTCGTTACGCTACAGGGACTGGTGGAAGAAACAGGTATTCCCAAGCCCACCCTGCATCGCATGTTGCAGCAACTAGAAAGCTCTGGAATGTTGCAGCGAGAAGCCGACGGACGGCACTACAGTCGCGCGGTGCGCCTACGCCGATTGGCTGAAAACCTATTACTTAACGACACCATCGGCGGCGCGCGCCACGCTATTTTGGCAGCGCTGGTGCAAGAAATCGGTGAAAGCTGCAACATTACTGCCCTGTCTGGCGGTGAAGTTTTGTATTTGGATCGGGTGGAAACACCAGCGCCGCTGCGCTTTTATTTGCATCCCGGTTCACGAGTGCCAGTACATTGCTCAGCCAGTGGCAAATTGTTCCTTGCACAAATGGCGCCAGCACAACGCCGCCGCTTGCTGGCTGATATGCCGCTGAAGAAGTTCACCCACAACACCCTGACCGATCATCAGGCTTTAGAGCTGGAAATTGAGATGGTCAAACAACAAGGCTATGCCTTTGACGACGAAGAGTTTTTGCCTGGCCTGCTGTGTATTGCCGTGCTGGCGTCCAATCCAAACGGTGTATCCAATATCGGTGTAGCTATGCAGGCCCCGATTATGCGGGTTAATCGCGAGCAAGCCCTTGCCTTTTTACCTGCGCTACGACGTGCTGCCGACGCCATCGCAGCGATCTGCCAAGAAGGTGTACCCGAGACGGGCTCAGCTTAATAACAGACCATTGTGTCCATCCGCGACACATCACAACGACGTGGAGGATCGCTTTCTGGCCATACGATACCTTCACTCCTTGCCCACAATGAGCCCACTGACTGACTTACTGTGAATTAGAGGCTTTATTAAACGTGCTGACAGTGAAATCTGTTTCGCGGTTGGCATCTGATTTTAATCGAATATCGTAGACTGCCTCTTTATTACAACCGCGCACTGCCCATAGTTCTCTAGCTTGAATGAAAACTCCCGATTCTGTTTGGGCTATATGGGTAGGCTTTGTGTATATAGTATCTATCTTTGAACAACCGTATTGAGCTCGAAAAAAAAATGCTACGTGCTTATAAACATCCTTCCGAACAACATGGTCTCCAACGCTCATACCAACGAATCTAACAGGGCTTGCACAACCTGTAATAAAAAGCATCACAATAACTGTCAGCGCGAGACGATAATTCATACGTACCTCTAACGTTCCACTGTAGCCGCCATTAGGCTATCTGGATAAACCTCGTTAATAAATGACCGCCAAACCTTTTCCTGCGGCTGGCAATTTCGGCTGCTCCGATGCTTTTTAGTATCAGATTATCTTTTTCTATGACTGTAGAGTTCATACGATCCTGAGACATAACCCTCAAGTTAAAGCTGCTGCAGTACGCGAGGCTACAATGAAAAAAGCAAACGATTTGAGTCTCTAGCTAGGCGTCGCAAGGATTGATCATTATGTAGATCGGGCTCGAACTAGGAAAGGGTGAAGGCGTAGCAACGGTCAGAATTATTGAATCGCTGTATGCAATCTCGCCTGTATCTTTAATTAAGACCACATTGCTACCAATCAACTTCTTCGCGCCTTGGCTGCTTAGGTAGTCATATATTTTTACTTTCATTGGTAAGTTCATTTGCCCGCCAGGTGTTATTGGGGCCAGCATAAAAGCTTGATTATCTGTGAACGCATAAAATATCTCAGCTGTATTTTTGCTGGTAATAGTATGCGTGCAACGGGTATTTTCGGCCTTTAGTGTAAAAACTCGATAATAGGTTTTGTTTTCATATACGCTGAGAACAAGGCCTTTTGTTGTCAATACACCTAAGCCTTGAACTGCTCGACATCGTGCAGAATCACCATAATTATATGCGCACCAATTGGTTTCAGTAATACCAATTATTTCTTGTGGCTGAACGTTTAGGTCGCGCTGTATGTTAGCGCGAGCCTCTGGTGTGTCATAAGGAATCATTGAGCAGCCTGTTAGAATAGCAAGCGCTAAAGTTAGAAGTAGCCGCATAAATCAAACCCTGTATGAAGTTGTTATGTGTATAAATTAGTTATTTCTCAGCAAGCAGCAATAAACGCGCCCACACTGACGAGATGGAAGACCCGTACGCCTGACGTACAGACAAGAGGTAATCCTCAGCACTGACAGTTGTCGTAGCAGCAGAACGCTCAAGATCTTTAAGATCTTGAGCAGTCCGCCGGTAAATATAGATAAGCCCCCCAGCAAACTCGACTTGATCCATCTCCCCTTCCGCTAGCGGGCTAACATCAATAACAACGCCTTGGCGAGCCTCAACAGTTACAGCATTCAAATAATCTTCGGGGAATGTATCGGCAGCCGCAATCCCGAACCCTGAGCACGCCAGTATAAATATGAAAGTTCTTTTGAAAGGCAACATAAAATACACTCAGTCCTTTGATGTAAAACGCAGCTATGCAACTTGAAACTACTCAGGGCGTAACCGTAATCGGCAGGTTCAATTCCGACAACAAAGCCTCCGCGCTTTGGTCGGCAAAGATACTGCTAGTACGGCTGACAACCAGCTGGCTGGCATCTTCTTCTTGCACAGCTCTGATAACGGCGCTGGCACTGGCCGTGGCTATAGACTTGATCCGAGCAGCAACACCTTCACCTTGCAAGTAAGTCAGTATCGCCTGCACCTGCGTCTGTTCATCCTCAGACTTGCTACGCAGCAGCACACTCAGCGGCTGCTTGTTACGACGAGCCAGCTCGGCCGCTACGCGTATCGCGCGCTGATTGCCGACCTGATCATGATTGAGCAGCACCACCACGCGGTGCTGGTGCTGGGGCCGAGGTTCAGTCCACAGCAGCACCTCACCTGGGGCCTGCCGCAATAGAACTCGAGCGGTGGAACCCAATTGAGTTCCAAGGACGCAGGACCTGCCGACCCGCCCTAGCACCACAAGGTCATCGGGCCGCATCAGATTCAACACTTCTTCAGCCACCTGACCCCGGCAAAGCATCAGAGTCTGAGTCAGCCCACGGCGATCCATGGTCTGCTGCAGCGAGCGACGGGCCTGCTCTGCCAGCACCCGCATTCGCGCCTCCAATGCAGCCATCTTTAACGGACGCGCCAATCCAGAGCTGCCACCCACTTCTTGGGCAAAGCCATATCCAGCCGTGCGCAGCAGGTTGATCTCTTCTACGAAGATACCCACAACGTCAGCATTACGCGCCGCGGCAATCTCGGCAGCGGCTTCCAGCGCAGCAAGGCTCAGGCGTGAGCCATCCAGCAACACCAGTATGCGACCGGCCGACATGGGTGCTTGTGCTTTATCAGTCGTCACCCTTGCCTCCGCTATCGTTTGCTGGATCATCATCTTTTTTCTTGCTGACCTCGGTAAACTGCGCCAACCGCTCGGCCACCAGCCTATTAAAACTGTTCTCTGGGTAAACACCATCGGCATCAGGAAGACCAACCTGCATGCCTGTCATCAACTCAATGGCCTGATCGATATGACTGAGTGGATAAATGCTGAAACGCCCTTCGCGTACGGCACCTTGCACCTGCTGGTTAAGCATCAGGTGCTCGACATTACTGGCCGGAAGCAGTACCCCCTGGCCATTCACGCCTCCAGACTGTGCGCAGACATTGAAAAAACCTTCGACTTTTTCATTTACGCCACCCACAGCCTGCACCTCGCCATGCTGGTTCATCGAGCCAGTGATTGCCAGTGACTGTTTTAAAGGCACACCAGTAATAGCGGAGAGCAATACGCAGGTTTCTGCTACAGATGCGGAGTCGCCTTCCACGCCACCGTAGGACTGCTCAAACGCCAAGCTGGCAGACAGCGAAAGCTCACTCATAGGCGCATAACGGTTGGCTAGAAAGCGCGACAAAATCATCACCGCTTTGCTGTGAATCGGCCCACCTAGCTTGGCTTCCCGCTCGATATCCACCACTTGCCCTTTACCGGGGCGCGCAGTAGCCGTGATGCGACTGGGCTGACCGAAGCGCGTGGCACCAATCTGCAACACGGAAAGGCCGTTGACCTGCCCCACTTGCTCGCCTTCGGTAGCAATCATTACTACTCCCCTGCGAATCTGCTCAAGGCTGCGCTCGCGAATACGGCTAGCGCGGTATTCCCGCTCATCAATGGCCTGTTGTACGTGCTCAGCAGCGATCAGGCTTTTTCCTGCTTGAGCGGCCCAATGATCTGCCTCGGCAAGCAGAACTTTCAACACTCGGTCATGGGCTGTGAGCTTTTTCTGGTCACTGGCCAAACGGCTGGCATGTTCAATCACTCTCGCCACTGCAGCCTTGTCGAGCGCTTTTAACTCAGAAGCCCGAGCCATGGTGGCAATCATCCGCGCATAAAGCATATAGCTGCCATCATCGCGGTCCAAGTCATCCTCGAAGTCTGCTTCTACTTTAAACAGATCAAGAAAATCCGGATCATAATGGGCCAACAGGTAATACAGGATACGGTCGCCCAGCAGCACCACCTTCACGTTCAGCGCAATCGGCTCTGGTTGCTGGCTGACGGTGGTCGCCAAACCATATAAACGCTCCAGCGATTCAATGCGAATTTTACCGGAAAAAAGAACACGCTTGAGGCTCTCCCAGGCTAGAGGCTGGGTAAGAATACGGCGCGCGTCCAAAATCAAGTAGCCACCATTGGCTCGGTGCAGGGAGCCCGCACGAATCAGAGTAAAATCGGTATACAAATTGCCCTGATAGGCTCGGTGCTCGATCTGTCCGGTCAGATGCTGATGGGTGGGCAGGTCTTCGTAGACCACAGGCGCGCCCTGAGTTTCGGCGTTATCCACCAAAAGATTGACCCGGTAGCGTTTCAGCAGCCCACCGGGCGCGCCCTCTTCGCTGTCCTGAAATGCATCTGCGTGTTCAACCACATCGCTACGCACTGCATCCAGATGAGCCACTACCGCAGGTACATGGGCCCATTTCTCGCGTAACTCACCAATAGGGCCACCCAATGTGAGCTGCACCATTTCTTCATTCAGTGCACGAATGCGCTCCCGCACCTCTTTGCGTAAACGCGGAACTTGTTGAATGGTCTGCTGCAACTTTTTCTGAAGCTCCTCAACCTTAGCTTCAATCAGCTTTTTTTCCTCATCTGAGAAGGTTTTGTATTCCTCGTGCTCGATCACCTCACCCTTGCGCATAGGGGCGAAAGCAAAGCCGGAAGATGTGCTAAGCATGGCTATATTATTGGCCTTCGCCTCTTCCTGAATGACCAACAGACCTTTCTGCTGACGACGGTTCACCTCCTCCTGCAGTTCCTGAATACGGGACTCGTATTCCTCGCTTTCGAAAGTAGCTGGAATGGCCGTTTTCAGCTCGCTGGCCAAATCATCCATGTCACTCTTGAAGCTTCGGCCATCACCCGGCGGTAACTCAATGGCATTCGGTTTATCGACCTGCTGGAAATTGAACACATGGCACCAATCAGACGGCACCGGCTTCTCAGCAGCGTGTTTGGCTAGAAACTGCTTGACCAATTCATGCTTGCCCGCGCCCGTAGGGCCCAGAACAAACAGGTTGAAGCCACTGGCAGCTATGCTGGCCCCGAATTCCAGAGCCCGTAGCATGCGCTCCTGACCAAACGGCAGCTCAAGATCTTCCAGCTTCTCGGTAGTGTCAAAGTCCAGTTTCTCCAGCGGACAGCGGTGATAAATCTGGTCCTCAGTTAACGCCGTAGGTACAGCCATTTTTGCTCCTTAAAATGTCTCACTGTTGAGTGTGTTCCAGGTGTGCAGCTCAAAGTTACTGGCATGGTTGCGCTCATGCAACCAAGACGATAGCTCATTGCAAGCGTGATTCGCCACCCACCCTTGCTTGACTCCGAGTCGCTGGTCAGCCATTGCGCCAACGCACCACATTGGCATAGGTTTGAGCCTAGCGAAACTCTACCGCCTCATACATCAGGTTTGCATCAGAGTAGCATGCCAAGAGCAAACAGCTATATCAGCAATGCACTGGTGCTGCGCCAGCTGACGCTGAAGCAACCCAGATAATTGATACGCTTGTGGTATGTAGCAAATGCTCGCAAGTTCAGAACAAACTTGATCGATTGTTAAGTATTTTCACTCTTATTCATTTTGGCAAATGGAAAAGGGCGAACCCAAAACCAGCTGAGAACAACCAACAAGCCAAATAAGGTGTAACACACTATAAACACCCAGTCCGGTGCTGCAAAGTATAAAAGCTCGCCTAGCCAATGCGAGATGAAAGTTCCTGCATACACAACCTCACCAGCCTTTGAGCGAAATTGCATCTCCCATACGGTGAGCGGACAGATCACACCTAGCCATGATTGCAAAACAACAACCACAATGCCGGTCAGGTGGACTACTCGAAACCAAGGATTTCTTACCCATGTCCATAAAAAAAGCCTGCCCACAAGAATAAGAAAAAGACCCACAGTGACGAAAGCCACAAATAGAACATGGATCAATAAAAGTGCATCTGCTGCTGCGAGGTAAATCGTTTTTGATAACACCATTGCACCTCACGCTACACACAGTGGTGCGAGCTAGCGCTGCTGCGCCTTATAAAAACCGCTGCCTGGCTCGTAGTCACGGTAATTGGCAACTTTACCCCGCAGCATACGTTTGCATTTTAACGCTTGTGATGTGGAAGAAAACCTGTTCGTTTTTAGCTTCAGGCGTGATGAAGCCGAAGCCCTTATCATCCTTCCATCAAGCAGCTTTGCCTTTCACTGTTATGCCGCCCTCATTTTTAATAACATACCTGCCGCTGAACTAAACGGCGTAGCTTACTTCGTCCAAAGCTTGCGCGACGTGTTAGCAATGCTATGCGCTCAGCGCCTTCAATGCTGAAAGTGCCATTTGTGCCTTAGCCGATTGCACAAAAATATGATCGTGGTAATACGCTGCAATAACGTTAGCACTTATACCTTGCGCTGCTAATTTGGCTGATACAGCCGCTGTTAAACCTACAGCTTCAAGACTTGAATGGACAGTTAAAGTAATTTGACAAAATGAACCTTCAAACTGCAAGCCAGCGTTTTGCGCGACATCCTTCTCCAAGACTAAAGTTAAGCCCTCGGCCTCAAGAAATGTTGCGACTGGATTAAGCGAAACATAATCAACTAGCGGGCCAGGAACTGTACAAAAAACAAACTCTGACTCCAGTAATTGTGGCTCCATTGAGCGCAACAACTCATCTAATTCTGTAACTGCGGACATACGTGTAGTTTCCATAGTGCTAACGTTTGAGCTAAGCAAAAGCCAATAGCGAGCGGCTTACTTGGCAACAGTTTCTTCAACAACCCCTGACAGGGCCTTTTTAAGGTTCGGTACAACTGAGCAGGCTGGAACTGCGTGGCGCTTTGCCAAGTACTCAGGGTCGTTGTAACTGATCCAGACCTGACCAGCTGGATCTTCCCATATCAGTGCTTTCAAGGGGAGATCAATGCCGACAGACTGAGCACACTCCATGAACGGTGTTCCACCCTGTGGGTTTCCGAAGATCAGCAGTTCAGTAGGGCGAAGAGTCTTGCCTATTTTGGCTGCGCCTGCCGCGTGGTCGATCCTGGCAAAGACATTCAGCCCCTCCTGTTTGACTATGTCTTCCTGCCGATCCATGGTCACTGTGGCGCTAGCGAAATCAAGCCATCAGCCGCTTGTGACGCTATAGCAACGAGCGAAAGCAGGGCTGTGAGGGTAAGAGATTTTAGTTTCATGACATTTCCTGTGTGTGATGATGGGTAACTAGGTGATCTGTTCTTCGATTTCTGCGTGTACGCGCTCAAGGGGAATAAACTCCTGCTCTAGGCGGCCTTTTTCTTGCTGCTGCAGGTGATTAAATAATTTCTGTTCACTGGCCATTAGGGATGACAGGTCAAAGCGACCCGCACGCTGTGGCTCGTGAACTGCAAAATCAGCATAGTCAGTAAAAATTTCTTGCGTCATCATCACGGCTTGTAGGTTGGGGCGCAGCTGTCGAGCGCGTGCCAGCATCGCCAGCCCCCAAGTATCCAAATCACCCCAGTAATACAGCTGCTTGCCCTCCAGCGCCTGACCGGCTAGCCATGCCAAGTCAAAGCCAGCGCCCAGTACCGCAATGCAGTCGTGCAGTGGCGGTAGTAGGTGTTCGCAGCGTTCGTTCTCGGCCAATAGAATACGTGTAGCCGGTAACGCTGTTTGTGCCAGCTCAGTACTGGCAATGCGCAGCCGCTGAAAAGGCAACAAGCCCTCTGCCAATGGTCGCACCAATAACCAATGGTCTTTTTCATCCAGCGCATCAAGAAAATTGAGCAACCCTTGCTCGCTCGCTGCATCTGCGAAACGCGTATCCAGTAGGCGGCGCAACAGGGTTTGGTGACGTTCAACAAACTTGGTATCCACACCATATCCCGACAATAACCGCAACGGCTGCCCCTGTGCACAGCCGGGTGTGAGTTTCCCTGCCAGCACTAGCGTGTCGAGCAGTTCGTTAAGCGGCTTATGTCGCCACAGGCTGCGCTCACGCACTAGCAGCTCGTGCATGCACGAATCACTGGCACTAATGAGCTGGCTTAACACAGCAAATTCATGGCGCACGGCTGCATCCTGGCAGGCCTGCACCCACTCACTCGGGCTATTAATTTGCCAGTAGCTGGGTAGCTCCACTGTCTCAGCCAAGCGCCGGTAACTTTTGTGCTCAAACACAACCTGCCCCACGCTGACCTGTCGCCAGCTCTGAATATGTTGCTGAACACTGGCGGCCTGCTGCAGCACCTGGGTTGCCGTCGGCTTACCAATGACGAACTTGAGCGGCCAAGGCTCTGGCGTCAATAACCGCTGGGCACGCAACGTATTATTGTGCCATTGACGCGTCAGTTGTTGCGCTAACTCAGTGGGTGACTTCATGCGCAGTCCCATGAAGTAAGCGTGTTTGTGCCATTTCGTCTAACTTCTCCCAGCTTAAACACGTCAGACTGGACGCCAGGCCACGGCGATGAACAATTATCGCTGAACGGGTGTGGTTGCGTAACAAGCGCATTTCTTTGTTGGGCGTGACAAATAGCGGATGCAAGCCGAACTCAGCCAGTGCTGCAATAATCCGCCCCGCCACTGCTTGCGAACTGCGCGAAAAGGCTTCATCCAGCACTATGGTGGCAAACAATGGATAACGGCTGCCATCTGGACAGAGCGCATAAGATAAGGATGCTGTCAGTACATAGGAGGCAATAATTTCTTTTTCGCCTCCACTGCCGCCCTGTGAGCCACTGCGGGTTTCAATTACCTTGCCAGTCGCACGATCAATGTCCGCCACTTTAAATTCCAGTCGAAAACGCGGATCAAGTAAGGCTTTAGCGGGCTGGGTACGCTGTCGTTCTGCGGCATCACGTAGCAAAGTGACAATGGCTTGCAAGGCTTGGTAATGGCTTTCACCCTCATCTTCAACAAAGCGGGCGCTATTAAGCCTATCCCGCGCCGCATTGAAGGTGCGCAGGCTTTCATGCTGAATATGAGTTGCAACTATTTGCAAGTAACGCCCTGGCTGAAAATCAACGCGTTGCAAGGTGTTGTTGACGTCTTCTAAGCGGTCATCAATCCGCAGAACCTCATCTTCGATTTCGCTCATTAACTGGCGTACGCCATCCTCTGACGAGCGGTTAAGATAGGCTTTAAAACGCTGCTGTTTAGCGGGTAGATCCTCTTCTGTTAGCTGTTGTAGACGCTTTAAATACTCAGGTACATCCTGCAACTCTGTAGCCACTTCTGCTAAATATCCGTGGTCTAAGGTCTGCGCTTTAGTCATCGCCTTGCCTAGGTCAGTTTCTTTTTGCCCGCGTCGTCTGGCTAATTGGTCGCGCTTATTGCTGAGTTCGTTGTGAATCTCACGTTCAAGTTGTGGCAGTTCTAATAGTTCCCATTGCTCTACTTTAGCAACAAACTGAGCAAACTCGGCTGCATGGGCTAAGGGGGCTAAACCTACCAACTTATCCGCCAGTTGTTTAAGCTGTTTAGCAGCATTCACTCCTTGCTCTTGGCAGCGTGCTAAAGCCTTGTGCGCCTCGGTCTTGTTCACATCCAGCTCGGCCAGGCGTGTTTGCCCCTGCTCATAGGCTAGACGGGCGGCAGTTAGATCTGAGTCTGGAGCGGTCATGCGTGCCAGCTGCTCTTGAATCACATCCAGCTCTTTTTGCACCGACAGATAATCAATCTCGGTAAAACTTAACTGCAAAAACTGCTCAGCCAGTTTAAGCCTATTATTTGCATCATCAGCGTGAGTTCGTGCCTGTTTAAGTGCTGCACTGGCCGCATTAAGCTCTGCTTCACTGTGCTTTACTTGTTGCTTAAGCTGGCGCAAACGGTCTTGGTTATCAAAGCCGGTCTGCCAATCCTGATCCAGGCTACGCTGGTCTTGTTTGTCGAAAAAGCCACTGCGTCCCGATAGCGTGCCTTCAATGGTCATCGCATGTTCAGTTCGGCGTAACAGGCTCACATCAGTGACACAATGGCGGTCCAATCCGGCCAGCAGGTGCTTCACCGCTTCACGGTAGGGGTGCTGTTTATAGTCTAATTTACGAGTAAATCCATCGGCAAAAAACTGCGCTGTTGTCTCTACTGACCTCACTTCCAATAAGCGCACATGCAGACGATTATCGCGACTGTTCACCCAGCTGAGCGCCTGCTGCATCTGCGCTTCTGGTACTAACAGGCGCAAGCGATGTCCGCCCAGTGCCCGCTCAATAGCCCCTCGCCATGCCTGTTCTTCGGGTTTGACCTGTACCAGCTCAGCCACAAAAGGGAGCAGTTCTTCATCTATACCCAAGGCGTCAGCGAGCTGGGTACGTAACTGGCGATAAGACGGTGCAATATTGGACGCAGGATGACGCAGCGCATCCTCTAACTCATCTTTATGCTGCTCAAGCTGTTGCCCTAAAGCACGCTGAGTAACGCCTTGCTCAAAAGCCTGTTCTGTTAATTTGCCTGCTGTTTGCTGCCAACCCGGTAAGGATTGCTGTAGCTGTGTTTGGCTCGCCTGCAAAACACCTCGCTCGATACGGTTATCAAGCTGTAGTGCGGTGGCCATTGCTTGGTAATTACGCGCCTGCCGTTCACGCTCTTGCCTGAGTGTTTGTCGATCGGCTTTTTTCTCTTCCAGCGCCTTGATAGAGTCGCCGCCCAACTGTAGGTATTCGGCATGCAGCTGTTCATTCAGGCGCTGCTGTTGTGCGTGCTGTGCATCTGCCTCATCAACGGCACTGCTGGCTAGGTCTTGCGCTTGTTGCAGGCGTTGCTGCTCTGCCTGCCAGCGCTGGTGACTGTGGAGAGCGAACCAGAGCGGAAAATGTTCACAGCGTTGTTGCTGTTGCTGCCAGTCTTCACTCAACTGCTGATGCTCGCGCCAATACTGCTGTACCGGCAACAACGCCGCGATTTGCTTGCGCGCCACTTCAATTTCTTGATAAATCGCCGTTAGGTCATCAAAGCTGTTGGCAACCTCTTTGGCCCGCGCGAATTGAGCGCAATCATCGAGCACCAACTCACGAAAAATCTCGTCAATGCTGTTGAGCTGCTTGAGTCCGGCAGCGCGATTAAGCAGGTTAAAGGCGTTTTCCCGCACTTCAAAAAAACCACGTGCACGGGCCAGATAATTACGTTTATTGTTGGCGTAAAGCCACAGCCCTTCACTGTCTTTGGCCCACTGACGCAACGCCCGCAAGCCGCCCTCGCTATAGAGGGTGAGCCAATGCTGCAAGTTTTGCTGCGGCCCAGTTGCAAACAGCCAGATTTTTTGTAAATCTGCTGCCGCTGAGCTGCTGCCATCAAAACTAAACACGGCAGCTAGGCGTACTTCGCCATCGCTACTGGCCAGTGTGGCACTGATACCGCTGACTGTTTTGCCTGGGCGGGCAATGTGTGTTTGTCCGCCACTGCCGTCACCAGCACCCGCCACACCACGCACATAGGACGCCAAATCGCGATCACTTTCATGTCCGCCAGTTGAGGCAAGGTTGTACTTAGGATTGCTGCCGAGCAGCGTCATCAAGGCGTCCACCAAGGTTGTTTTACCGCTGCCTGTCGGTCCTACAATGGCGGTTCCTGCTGGGTCGATATCGGCGCTGTGATAACCATCAAAACCACCCCAGTTATACAGCTCCAGTTGCTGCAAACGATAGCCTGGCTCTAAGTGCAACGTCGATTGGTCGCTCATGCCTGCTCCTCCCTGTTTTCTGCATCCGCAGTGTGTTCAAGCAATTGTTGCAACAAAGCGGCCAAGGTTTCCGGGTTGGCTAAATGGGCAATTAACGGGCGAATCTGCACCCGCCCATGGCTGTCTGGATCAGTTACTACGCCGTGCGCTTTCAATTGATTGAGCAGGGTAAGTAGACGGCTTCTCTCTTTGCTCTCGCTGCCGCTGTCGCCCATTATACCACTCATTAAGGCCACTAACTCATCCACGGAGACCCAAGCATTACTGTCACCCAGTCCAGCGTCCTGCTCATGGCTGACAAAGTGCTGACGCAAAAAAGCCAGCAGCACCGACTGCTCTAACGTCAAGCGCTGACGCCTAACCAATGGGTGTGACCAGTCATCCTCAACGGTTGCTTGATCATCACGCCAAACGCGCAAAAACACCAAGCCGCGCACATCATCCACGCGGGCTTGCAAGTCCAGCGGTTCTAAAAGCGCATTGAGCTGTGGCAACTCATGCATGGCTGTACGATACAGGTTAGGTTTGTGCGCCTGCTCTAGCAAACCATCACTGAGCAACGCCTGCACCGCCTCACGCAAACGCTGTGCAGTACGCGCTGACTCTGCTTCTACACCTTGCTCTGCTGTCTGGGCTTCACCGTCTTCCAGCTCTTGCTCAGCTGGGGATCGTGCAGTCATCTGGTCAAAAATATTGGTCATTTTTATAGGTCCCAGTCTATGTCTGCCAGCGCAGAACTGTCTAATCGAGTCATCGGCAAGCGATACTGCCAGTGGTTACCGTCGGCATCTTCAAACGTCAACAGGTCATGCCCTTCAGCGATTTCAATGCCTGCTTCACGTGCCATCCCAATCCATAAACTAAGGGTTTCTAGATCGTAGGTCATGGGCAAATGGCCAGCGAGCTCCGCTAAGGTCATGGGCCTCTCATGCTGAGCCAATACCTCCAGCGTATCGCGCAGCATTTGCTCACGGTTTAAACCCTCAAACGCTAACCAGAACTCATCATCGAGCTGGGCTAACGACTCATCTGTGGGGGTGAAATCTGGGGTGGTATCAGTGTCATCATCGAGCACTTTATAGCGCAGCCGCTCTGGCACTGGCACATTACCTAGCGCTACGCCTAGTGGTGGTAAAGCCGCAGGTGCACGCCGCAAACTGGCAGCCGACCAGTCCAAGGTGTGAGCACGGGCGATAATATCATTGAGCAGCAAGCCGACCCGATGATGCTCAGCCGCCAGTCCGCTTTTAATAAAGCCACGCACATCCTGTTCGCTACGGGAGCGTGCACGCAACACCATTTGGCTTTCAGCAGACAGTTTTAGCCGCAGCCAGCGCAATTCAAGCATTTGCTGTCTGTTCAACGCATGTTCTGCTGCCGGATGCGTCAAAATATTGCGGATACGTTTAGTCATCAGCTTTAATTCGCTGGACTCGCCCAGCTGTTGCATAAAACTGTCAAACACCCGACCCTCGGCCGTGCTGAGCAGATTTTCTTGTCCGTCTAACAACTGCTCTAAGACATCACCTCGGTGCACGCCCTCAGCCATCATGCTCTGGCGCAGTATGCGATCCGCGGCACGCCACGAGTCTTCTACGCGCCGAAAATCTGCACTAAGTGTACTGGACAAATCATAAACTTCGAGTATCGCCTCCACCGCTGCAGCCTCTGATAAGACCTCAACCTTGCCCGCCTCAACGTCGGCTAACTCTTGCTGTAACAGAGCAATTTGGCTTCGCAAGGCATCGGCCCGATTCACCGGATCAGCATCCAAACCGGTTTCTAGCTTGCGAATTTGCTCTTGCACCACAGACAAACGCGAGGCGGTGGAGGTCATAATGCGATTATCCAACGAGTCAATAAATTGCACTGCTCGATTTAAAGCATCGGTTTCATACAAGCGTTGCCCACGCTCAACCACCAAGCCCCGCTTAATCCATTCACGCAACTCACGACCGGCCTGTTGCTGCGGATTATCCACATCCACTTTAAAATCAGGGTGATTGGCAAACTCCAGTAGCATCTGTGTCAATGCCTGCAACGCATCTTCTTCAGCAATGCCGCCTTCGCGACTTTGATTAGCAAATAGACCCGTTAAACAGCCCAGCATTAAAGGCGCACGTGGCGACACCAGTAAGCGCCAAGCCGGATGCTGCTGACGGGCATCCATATACTGGCTAACACGCTGGCGAATGGGTAAATTCATGATTTAAACTGGCCCCATAGTAGTAGAGCGGATGCAGATCCGCGCCTTCCTCTTTGTGAAAGCGAAGTCTTATCATACAGCCTTGCTTTGTGGAGTTAATCATCAATCCTGTGCGCTGGATGGCTCGGCTCAGTACAGCGCAACATTTTAATCTGCGGAAAACGTTCTAGATAAAAGAGCATTTAGCAAAAACACCGCAAACCCTCGCCCGAAAGGGGGTACAAGACGGGATGCGAAGCGTTTTAATTGTCAGTGTGCTTGAACAGCTTAACTTCTCTCAACAATCGGGCGTGCTGACACTGAGCCTAGAAACACCTTGAGTTGGAAGGAAGCCTCCTGAATGGGTCGCGCGTCTGGAGTGCCGGTCCCAGCTATATCTCTAGGTCGCATAGGGTCTGTATTCAGTACATAACGCCGCCAGCATGCGCGGCTTTGTAGTGAAGGCAAAGCCACAACGAAAAAGACGTCGTCGCGCCTGGCCTTGTTAGAAATTTGTGGCGCTACACTGTGATAGTTCCACTCAAGTACTGAACCGCATTGCCAGAAATAATCACTCTGTCGCCCGACACCAAACAGTTGAGCACACCACCTCGCTTTGAGGCTTGATATGCAATCAGGTCATTTTTATCAAGTTGTTCAGCCCAAAGCGGTGCTAGGCCGGTGTGAATTGAACCTGTGACTGGATCCTCATCGCCGCCATTCGCAGGCCAAAAGTACCTTGACATAAAATCATAATCCTTGGATTCAGACTTGCATGTAACGACAACATCAAGTGGCTTAAGCTGTTTTAAGATCTCGTTATCACGCTGCACAGACAATACGTCAGACTCGGACTCATAAATCACGAAATAGGCCTGCGAGTTACAATAGACGTCCACCGGTGGGATAGAGAGGCCGGCTACCAAGTTATCAGGGATAATTTTGAGCTTTTCAGGCTTGGTGTTTGGAAAGTCCATCTGAATCTTACCTGTTTCAGTTTTCTCGATTAGTAGCTCTCCAACTGCCTTAGCTGAAAATTTAATGCTTGCTAATTGAGGTTTTTTGTTAAACAAGACGAAGGCTGAAGCTAAAGTTGCATGCCCGCAAAAATCGATTTCAGTGAGAGGCGAAAACCATCGAATCTGGTATGTTGATGCATCAGCTAAAACTAAAAAAGCTGTTTCAGAAAGGTTATTTTCTGCCGCTATGGATTGCATTAAATCGTCGGATAGCCATTCACTCGTAACGATTACTGCTGCTGGGTTCCCGCCAAAAACAGAGTCTGTAAAAGCATCTACCACTGTAATTTCAAGTTCCATACGACTTCCCTAGTTCTAGTGATTTCTAACGCCGAAGCACACCGGTGACTTTTACGCAGCGAAGCGGAGACAAAGGCATCCGCGTGCCGTGTCTGGTTAGCTGCTCTCCAGCATGTAAGCGCGAAGCTGCCGCTCCTCTCGCATGACATATAGGATAAGAACCCGCTTATCATCTTCTCGATAAAAAATGCGACACGGAGGCACTACTACTTCCCTGTATACGGAATTGGGCAGTTCTGGAGGAACCCGTCCAGATTGGGGAAAATTCTCCAGACGCTCAACTTTATCAAACACTTTTTCGACCAAATGGCTGGCCGCTTCAGGATTATCCAACGCAACATACTCCGCGAGAGCATCCAGTTCCTGAAGGGCTGGCTCCGTCCAGATTATTTCAGCCATTTACTCATTTTCTCCCTAGCCTCACTTTGACTGTACGTTCTTCCCTCAAGTACAGCGCGCTCTCCCCGTGAGAGCCCCTCAAGCAGCTCAAGCCGACGCTGCATAAACTCGTAATCCTGCACATTAACGAGATAAGCGGATGGCTGACCATGTTCAGTGATCAGTACCGGTTCTTTGGACAAACGCAGATCTGCCAAGATTTTTGTGGCTTGGCGCTTAAGGTTTGTAACAAGCTCAACTTTCATGGACGCACCCTGATCAAGACTAACAGTGACACTATAGTATCACTATACGGGTAAGGCAATCACAGCTAACGCTCCGCTAATGTGCGCCGCCTACGGCGTCATCATTGAGCGGCTTGTTAGCAGTTTCTGCTTGAAGACGCTCAACCAGCCAGACTTTGATGATTGATTGGCGGGTAACACCAATGCGCGCAGCCTCACGATCCAATGATTCTACGACCCAAGCGGGAAAGTCCACGTTGATTCGTTTTTGTTTGAGATTAGTACGACGGGCGGTGGACAAATCAAGGTCTTCAATAATATCTTCTTGACCTTCGTCGAATTTTTTGTCGAAGTCTTTAGCTTTCATAGAACTCAACCTCCTTCTTACGAGAACGCCTGACTGAAATCAGACGAATACGACCTTCCCTGTACGTGACGACAGCCGACCAGTGCTTTTCACCAACCTTGCCTATCAATGCAAACCTTGGCTCATCCTCTGATTTTGCTCTAATTTCCAGCAAATGCGGATCTTTCCATAGCTCTTGAGCCGCCACGAAATCAATACCGTGCTTATCCAGATTTGCCTGACTTTTGGCTTCGTCGAATTCAAATTCTTCCATGAGTATAAATTACCCCCTTTTTACTCAGCCTACAAGATACGGAAGGAGTAGTGCAACTGCTAACGCCGCATTCAGCGGCTTATCCGCTGCAATTTCTTGTTATAAAGCTCTAAATCAAGCCCGAGAAATTGAGTACTGGGAACTGGATTATTCGTCACTGGCGGATGACTAACGAACCCGTAAGACTTATATAAATTTAAAGCTGCTTTGAACTCAGGTAAGACATCAAGGCATATTTTTTTATAGCCACTCTCTATTGCTTCTTCCAATATGATATCAACCAGCGTCGCTCCCAGCTTACTTCCACGAGCGGCTGGACGAACATATACCCGCTTCATTTCACAGGTGTGATTGTCTACTTTTCGGAATGCCGCACAGCCAACAGGCGTTTCATTGGTTTTCGCTAAAAAAATCTTAGATTCATCGGAACTATAATTATCTGATAAGCATTTAAACTCTTCATCGTTACCTTGAAATCCAAGGTCAACTGATGTGCTGCCGATATACTCTCGATATAAATCAAGGACATCATCTAAGTCAGCAGGAAATATTGCTCGCTCTACTTTATACAAATCGACCTCCTAGATTTATAACGCCCGGCTTTGCGGCGTGCCGGAGCACAGCGTAGGCGCGTCCGACAACAGCCGCTTGTTAACCCCGTAGTTCGAGGCCTTCCCGGATGACCTCAGGATGGCGGGAAGCAATCTCGATGAGTGCTTTTGCTGGGCCAGAGGGTTCACGACGACCTTGCTCCCATTCCTGTAGCGTACGCGCAGAAATATGCAGCACTTCAGCAAACTCTATCTGCGTCAGGCCTGTTTTACCCCGTGCCTTTGCTACTTCATTGGGTTCCACACGGCTGGTTCGGGCGGCTTTGCCTGCTTTCATTTCTTTGACGGACTGAAGTAGCTTGTTGCCAAGCTCCTCACCACTCAGAATTTCATTACTCATTTTCCAATACCTCACGGATCGACTTCAGGATATGAGCGGGTATGTTGCCCCTGACGGCTTTTTTGTAGATCACTAACAACCAGATCTCACCATTTGCCAACTTGGTGAAGTAAATAACTCGCACTCCACCACGCTTCCCTGAACCCGCTACCGACCAACGAACCTTTCTACACCCGCCACTACCTGGGATGGGGTCGCCAATTTCCGGACTTGCTGCAAGCCAGGCAAAAAAAGCGCTTCGCTCTTCCTCAGTCCAGATTTTTTTGGCATCCGCCTCAAATGTAGGAGTTTCGATGATGGTAAACATGCCAACCAATATACGTCATTGACGGACTTTTGCAAGATTGCTGGGGAGATGGGTTAACGCTCGGCTTTGCGGCGTGCCGGAGCGAAGCGTAGGCGCGTCCGACAACAGCCATTTGTTATATTTAGCTTTCGGGCAACTCAAGCTGCCTCTCACTTCGCCAGACTCGAATGAGTACAACCTCGATTTCTTGTCTCAGGTAAACAACTCGAAAAGGCGCATGGATTATCTCTCGGATATGGCTCGAACCAAACTCAGGAACAATTCGGCCGGCATCAGGGTGAGGCACCAGTATTTCGGCATGCTCCAGAATAGCAACGACATATTCATCACCGATATGCGCCACACCCTCCTCAATATAGTGCGCTTGAATATCTTGCAAATCCTCAAGAGCAGACTGTGCGATACGTAGTTCCATTTAACCAATACCCAGTGCTTTCTTTGCCTCAGTCAGAGAAACAGTGTTGCCCTCGCGCACATCCATAAGACCTTGCGCCACAGCCTTAACAAACCGAAGTTCCTCGGCAGTTCTCTCGAATTCCTCAAGCCCTTGAACCACAGCTACGCCACGACCTCGGCTTGTAAGCAAGATTGGGCGATGTGTATCCTGAGCTCGGTTGACCACTTTTCCAGGGTTAATCTTTAGGTCCGAGAGAGGGACGACGTCTTCTGAAAACTTGACTTGCATGATGCATACTCCAAAACGGAACAGGCATTATTAATAGCACCGGTTAACAGGTGCGGTCAAGAAAATATAACGCTATATTAGTAAGCATGCGCGTTTCGCCGCTAAGTCTACTTAGTTGATTTAACAGTAAGACATTGTTTATACGCAGCTTTTCCGTCCTTAGCAAGATAGCTGCTTGCAGCAATTCGTGCTTGCTCACATCTTTCTAAGTGAGTGCATATTAACCACCTCTGCAAAAGCGCTAACCCTTTATATTTATTGGCTCAAGCTCAGTGCTAAGGGCATTAAGTGTGCATTAATCAGTGAGAATCTGTGCACATTACTTTCTAACAGCTACAGTGAGGCACAGGAAGTTGGTTTTGATAAAGGAGTATCAAAATGTCTAGCAGCCCTTTTCTTAATGCTATTAGCCAAGCAATGCGGCAAAAAGGCTATGCGTTAAAAACTGAAAAACCTATCTGCTCTGGATTAAGCGCTTCATCTTGTTTAAAGGCGAACAGCATCCACAAAAGATGCTTTTATTTTATGCGTCCCATAAACAAAAAAACTGAGCGCACACACAAGGCATGGCTCAGTTCAATATCAATTGTTTGCTGTTAAGCGCGCGTATTTAAATCTGCGACTGCAGGTAGTTTTCTAAACCCAGCATCTCGATCAAGCGCAATTGCTTTTCTAGCCAATAGGCATGATCTTCTTCGGTGTCGCGCAGTTGTAATAACAGCATATCGCGCGACACATAATCACCATGTTTCTCACACAGTGCCATGGCATCGACAAGGTTTTTCTGCACGCTGTATTCCAGAGCTAAATCTTTACGCAGCATCTCAGTGACAGTTGTGCCTGGGTCAATCTCATCGGGGCGCATATCTGGTGTGCCTTCCAGAAACAGAATGCGACGCAAAATATCATCGGCGTGCTGGGTTTCTTCTTCCATCTCATGATTGATGCGGGTGAACAGCTGCGTCAGGCCAAAATCTTCGTAATAGCGCGAATGGAGAAAGTACTGATCACGTGCTGCGAGCTCTCCGCGTAGCAGCTTTATTAAGCACTCAACAACTTCTGGGTGACCTTGCATAGCAACCTCCACTAATAATCAATGCAGTCATCATAAAACAGCGTGGGATGAAATGCAGGGTTTTGTCCTTATACAGTCTTTAACATTGGTTTTATGTTGAAGACATAAGCGCATAGGGCTGAACTTGATTGCTATCTTGAGACATCAATCGCATGAGTTTCGTATGCACAAAGAGTTTTTCTTTACCTGTTGTCACTTCAGTAACAACGCCGATATCGGCCAACTGCTTTAAATAGCTCGATGCAGTTTGTCTTTGTACGATATTTTTATCAGTCAAGTTAGCAATACGGCAATACGGCTGCTCAAACAATACCTGCACCAACTCATGACTATAAATTTTTGGTAATTGGTCCTTAATGTACGCCGTGGTGTTTTCCATCAACTCACGCACTGCTACTATTTTTTGATGTGTCCAGCGTGAGGTTTCCTCAACACCTTTGAGCACATATAGAATCCATTCCTCCCAATTACCCTGCCCTGTGACCTCGTTGAGCAAGCGATAGTAATCTGCTTTGTTTTGTACGATATAACGACTCAAATACAAGATTGGCAAGGTCAACAATTCTCTATCAATCAGATAAAGCACATTGAGAATACGCCCTGTCCGGCCGTTGCCATCAAAAAATGGGTGAATCGCTTCAAACTGGTAATGACTGATGGCCATCTTAATCAAGGGATCAAGATCATCTTCAGCATGAATAAACTGTTCCCAATTACTCAATAAGTCGCGGATAACGGCTTCACCAATAGGTGGCGTATAAATCGTTTCTCCTGTGGCTTGATTACCAATAGTAGTACCTGGAATACGGCGGATATCCATCGGCGAGCCTTTTAATGCGCTACATACTTCAATCGCTGTATTCGTACACAATGGCCGCCGACGCAGATCAACAAAACCCTCTCGTAATGCAGTTCGATAGCGCAAAGCCTCTTTGGTCGCTGGGTCAGCATTGTGTTCATCATCTGAAAACTGAAACAGCTTATCTGTCGTAGTCACAATATTTTCAATTTCAGAGCTGTCTTTTGCTTCCAATAAAGGGAGTAAATTAATCAGCAATCCTTGATTAGGTAGCAACTCACCCGCCTGCTTCAACTCAGCCAATGCAGCACGCGCCTTAATACAGGCTTTTAAAATTGCGACAGTTTCAATCTGTTCACTCTCTGGTGGTAACAGTGGGAGCTGGTTATAAGGCGTATCGGTGCACCAATTCATGGGTTAAATCCTAATCAAAGCGAGTAATTGACCAAGCAGGTATTATGTCGATAAAACACAATAATTTCGACATGAGAATTAGATGTGTCGATGAAAGGGCATTATTTCGACATATAAAATTGATATGTACACCGCATCGACACATGCCATTTATATGTCGATGAAACGGCATAATTTCGACATGAGATATCTATATGTCGATAAAACACAATAATTTCGACATATAAAGCTGATATGTCGACGCCATCGACATACAAAACACCCACTACACAGCCAAATGGCACGAGGTGAAAATCTGCAGACAATAAAAAACCCGCCTGTTCTTATATAAATCTATATAAAATCAGGCGGGTTTTGTTTAGCGCAATGTGCTTACTTTATATTTGCATACAGCTCGCCGCTGGCGTAGCGCAGGTACATTGCTTCTAAGGACACCGGCTTAATTTTTGAAGCCTGACCAGCCGCACCAAAGGCTTCGTAGCGGTCGATACAAATATCACGCATCGCCACTACGGTTTCAGAAAAGAACTTACGTGGGTCAAATTCGCTTGGGTTAAGCGCCATATGACGACGCATCGCACCGGTTGAAGCCAAACGCAGGTCAGTATCGATGTTGACCTTGCGCACGCCGTGCTTAATGCCTTCCACGATTTCTGCAACAGGTACGCCGTAGGTTTCTTTAATGTCACCGCCGTACTGGTTGATAATCTCTAGCCACTCTTGCGGTACTGAGCTTGAGCCGTGCATCACCAGGTGGGTGTTTGGAATGCGCTTGTGAATTTCTTTAATGCGCTCGATGGCTAAGGTATCGCCAGTGGGTGGCTTAGTGAATTTGTACGCACCATGGCTGGTACCGATGGCGATGGCCAAGGCATCCACTTTGGTCTGACGAACAAAATCAGCAGCCTCTTCTGGATCGGTGAGCATTTGCTCCATATCCAACACGCCTTCTGCGCCGATGCCGTCTTCTTCACCGGCCATACCGGTTTCTAAGCTACCTAAGCAGCCCAGCTCACCTTCCACCGACACACCACAGGCATGCGCCATTTCAACTGTGCGACGGGTCACGTCAACGTTGTACGCGTAGTCCATCGGTGTTTTACCGTCTTCACCCAGTGAGCCGTCCATCATCACTGATGAGAAGCCCAGCTGAATGGAGCGCTGACAGACACCTGGGCTGGTGCCGTGGTCTTGGTGCATGCACACTGGAATATGTGGAAACTCTTCAATCGCCGCTAAAATCAAGTGACGCAAAAACGGCGCACCTGCATATTTACGTGCGCCAGCTGACGCTTGCACAATCACGGGAGAATCGGTTTTATCCGCGGCTTCCATAATGGCGCGCATTTGTTCTAGGTTATTGACGTTAAACGCTGGTACGCCGTAGCCAAACTCGGCAGCGTGATCAAGCATTTGACGCATGCTAATAAGAGCCATAATTTTTCCCCGCAAGGTTCATTAAAATCTATCCGACCCACTGTATGTGAGCCGGTTACTGTCAGTCAACGCGCACAATAAACCTGCTTAGGCTTTGGCGCGCTCTTCTAAAATAGCAACGGCGGGTAAGACTTTGCCTTCAACAAATTCAAGGAAGGCACCGCCGCCGGTGGAGATATAGGAAATATTATCAGCCACATTGTACTTATCAATGGCTGCCAGCGTATCACCACCACCAGCAATTGAGAATGCTTCGCTATCAGCAATCGCTTGCGCCAGCACCTTAGTGCCATTGGCAAACTGATCAAACTCAAACACGCCAACTGGGCCATTCCAGAGGATGGTTTTTGAGTTTTTCAATAGCTCGGCAAACTGCTGAGCGGTTTCTGGGCCGATATCCAAAATCATATCGTCTTCAGCCACATCAGCAACGGCTTTCACTGTGGCTTCGGCATCAGCAGCAAAGGCCTTGGCAACCACCACATCAACCGGCAGTGGCACGCTGACTTTGGCGGCAATGGCTTTGGCCGTATCCAGCAGGTCAGCTTCATACAGCGACTTGCCCACCGGGAAACCTGCAGCAGCCAAGAAGGTATTGGCAATGCCACCACCGACAATCAGCTGATCGCACAGATCAGCAAGGCTGGTCAGCACGTCCAATTTGGTCGACACTTTTGAGCCAGCCACAATTGCCGCCATCGGCTTGTCGGGTGCACGCAGTGCTTTACCCAGCGCTGCTAATTCAGCAGATAACAACGGGCCAGCACAAGCAGTTTTTGCAAACTTAGCCACGCCATGGGTTGAGCCTTGTGCGCGGTGTGCAGTACCAAAGGCATCCATCACAAACACATCGCAGAGTGCGGCGTATTGCTGGGCTAAGGTATCGCTATTTTTCTTTTCGCCGCTGTTAAAGCGCACGTTTTCCAGCAGTACAATCTGGCCTGGGGCTACATCAACACCGTTCAGGTAGTCACGCACTAAGGGCACATCGCGATCCAGTGCTGTACTGAGATAGGCGGCAACCGGAGCTAGGCTGTTCTCTTCACTGAACTGGCCTTCTTCGGGTCGTCCTAGGTGTGAACAGATCATTACTGCTGCACCTTTTTCTAGGGCTAAACGAATGGTCGGTAAAGCCGCCACAATCCGTGCATCACTGTGCACAACACCGTTTTTTACTGGCACGTTAAGATCTTCACGAATCAACACGCGTTGGTTGGTAAGATCAAGGTCTGTCATATTTAACACTGTCATGGAGTTCAGTCCTTTACTGAGCGGTTAGTGGTACAGGCAACATTTAAAAAGTGGTCGGCAACATCCAGCATACGGTTAGCAAAGCCCCATTCGTTATCGAACCAAGCGACAACGTTGAGCATGCGTGGGCCACTCATGCGCGTTTGGCTGCCATCAAAAATGGCCGAATGCGGATCGTGGTTAAAGTCGCAACTGGCGTGCGGTAATTCAGTGTAGTTGAGCAAACCGTGCAGCGCACCTTGCGCAGCGGCGTGCTGAAACAAGTGGTTGACTTCTTCAGTGCTGGTGTCGCGCTGAG
This sequence comes from Pseudomonas sp. C27(2019), assembly GCF_008807395.1. Taxonomy (GTDB): domain Bacteria; phylum Pseudomonadota; class Gammaproteobacteria; order Pseudomonadales; family Pseudomonadaceae; genus Denitrificimonas. Next base: position 3,126,111 of record NZ_CP043320.1, on the reverse strand, counting down.
TCTGCACGGTGATATCTAAGCAGGAGACGTTGACCGTAGGGACGCGCATGGCTTTGGCTTGAATCTTACCATTGAGCTCAGGTAATAAGCGCTCAATACCGCGCGCCAGTCCTGTGGAAACCGGCACCACCGATTGAAACGCCGAACGGGTGCGGCGCAAATCTTTATGGTGATAGGCATCAATCACCGGCTGATCATTCATGGCCGAGTGAATGGTAGTAATAAAGGCATGCTCAATACCCACACTGTGTTCCAGCAATTGCAATAACGGCACGCCGCAATTGGTGGTGCAGGAAGCATTCGAAACGATCTGCTCTGCGCCTGTTAACGCCGTGTGATTGACCCCAAAGACAATGGTTGCATCCACATCATCGGCGCTTTCCATCGGCTGGGAGAACAACACCCGTGGCACGCCAGCATCAATAAAACGCTGGGCATCAGCACGGGTGGCGTATTGCCCTGAACATTCGAGCAGCAGATCAATATCCAATGCAGCCCAATCAACATCTTCGGGCTCACTGGCGCACAGCACTTGCACGCAGACACCATTAATGTGCAGGCAATCACCGTCCACTCGCACTTCACCGGGGAAGCGCCCGTGGGTGGAATCAAAACGGGTTAGGTATTCAATACTGGCTTGGTCGGCAATGTCATTGAGCGCGATGATTTCAAAGTTGGCGCGATCTTGGCGCTCACTTAATGCACGCAACACGCAACGACCGATACGGCCGTAACCATTAAGTGCAACTCGAAATGGGCGTGCAGACATGACAATCCTTGACCAAAAGTATTACAGAAATAAACCGCGTACAGCACAGGGCTCTACGCGGTTGAACAATGAAACAGACCGCACTTACTCGTCGTCGAGCAATTCTGCAGCAACGTTGAGTACATCATTTAGCGTGAAGCCAAACATCTCAAATAATTGATTGGCTGGCGCCGACTCACCATAGGTGGTCATACCAATTACACGGCCATCTAAACCAACGTATTTATACCAGTAGTCGGCATGCGCAGCTTCAATGGCAATGCGCGCGCCCACTTCAATCGGTAAGACGGCTTGCTTGTACTCGGCATCTTGCGCATCGAAGACGCTGGTGCATGGCATGGACACCACACGTACTTTACGACCTTGCTCAGTCAAGACGTTATACGCCTGTACCGCCAAGCCCACTTCTGAACCGGTGGAGATCAAGATCAACTCAGGCTCACCTGCGCAGTCTTTGAGGATATAACCACCACGCTCGATATCAGCAATTTGTGCTGCGCTGCGCTCTTGGTGATCCAGGTTTTGGCGGCTGAAGATCAGCGCGCTTGGGCCATTTTTACGCTCAAGTGCGCACTTCCACGACACCGCAGATTCCACCGCATCACAGGGACGCCAAGTATCCAGGTTTGGCGTGGTGCGCAGGCTAGTGAGCTGTTCAATTGGCTGGTGGGTTGGACCGTCTTCACCCAAACCAATGGAGTCATGGGTAAACACATAGAGCACGCGCTGCTTCATCAATGCGGACATACGAACAGCGTTACGTGCGTACTCCATAAACATCAAGAAGGTTGCGCCGTAAGGAATCAAACCACCGTGTAGCGCTACACCATTCATAATGGCGCTCATACCAAACTCGCGCACACCATAGAACACGTAGTTGCCTGATGCATCCACTTCAGAGACGCCTTTACAACCGTCCCACAGGGTCAGGTTAGAACCGGCTAAGTCGGCAGAACCACCGAGCAATTCAGGCAGCAGTGGGCCATAGGCATTTAAGCTGTTTTGACTGGCTTTACGGCTGGCAATGCTTTCGCCTTTGGCAGCGACTTGGGCAATGTACTGCGCTGCTTTTTCCGCGAAGTCAGCCGGTAAGTCACCCGCCATACGGCGCTCAAACTCAGCAGCTAATTCCGGGAATTCAGCTGCATAGGCGGCAAAACGGGCATCCCAGTCAGCTTCTGCTGTAGCACCGGCTGCGTCGGCATTCCACTGCGCATAGATATCAGCAGGCACTTCAAACGGACCATGTGACCAATTCAACTCAGCGCGAGTTAAAGCGATTTCTTCAGCGCCTAGCGGTGCGCCATGGCTGGTTTCTTTACCGCCACGGTTCGGCGAGCCAAAACCAATCACAGTTTTGCAGCAAATCAGGGTAGGTTTGTCGCTTTCACGTGCAGCTTCAATGGCGACTGAAATTTCGTCAGCATCATGGCCGTCAACGTTGCGAATCACATGCCAGCCATAGGCTTCAAAGCGGCGCGGGGTGTCATCACTGAACCAACCCTGCACTTGACCATCAATGGAGATCCCATTGTCATCATAGAACGCAGTCAGTTTGTTCAAGCCCAAGGTACCAGCTAATGAGCATACTTCATGGGAAATACCTTCCATCAAGCAGCCATCACCCAAAAACACATAAGTTTGGTGATCAACGATGTCATGTTGTGGGCGGTTAAACTGCGCCGCCATAACTTTTTCCGCTAAGGCAAACCCTACCGCATTGGCTAAACCTTGGCCTAATGGGCCTGTGGTGGTTTCCACACCTGCGGTGTAGCCGTACTCTGGGTGGCCTGGGGTGCGGCTGTGTAATTGACGGAAGTTTTTCAAATCATCCAAGCTAACGTCATAACCGGTTAAATGCAGCAACGAATACAGCAGCATTGAACCGTGGCCGTTGGACAGCACAAAGCGGTCACGATCGATCCATTGTGGGTTTTTTGGGTTGTGCTTCAGATGATCACGCCACAGGACTTCGGCGATATCCGCCATGCCCATCGGGGCTCCCGGGTGGCCACTGTTGGCTTTTTGCACAGCATCCATGCTGAGGGCGCGAATGGCATTGGCTCGCTCACGACGGCTGGGCATTACTGAATCTCCTGACGCTAAAATTAAAATAAAGGCGGCTATTTTCGCCCACCTGAGCACAGGGGGCAATCTTTACGGCAAATGTAAAACGCTATGATAGCGGATAACCACGAATAATGCGGTATTTGTGACAGCGCTCAGTTGCGCGAAAGACAGAGAATTTCAAGCTTTAAACAGATTTGCCTAATGGCGCAAATTATTTTGCAACACACCTACTGATAGCGGACAACAGTCTCACGTTCGAGCGCAAGACTGTTGTTGCAAGTGACTTACAAACCGGCAGAGGCGCGTAAGGCCTCCACGCGATCAGTTTTTTCCCAGCTGAACGCTGTAAAGGTGTCATCACCCACGGTCATTTCATACGGCGTACGGCCGAAGTGACCATAGGTCGCAGTGGCTTGATACATCGGGTGCAGCAAGTCGAGCATAGTGGTGATTGCATAAGGACGTAAATCAAAGGTATCACGCACCAGCTTGATGATTTTCTCATCGCTGATTTTGCCGGTACCAAAGGTATTTATAGAAATCGACGTCGGCTCAGCAACACCAATGGCATACGACACTTGAATTTCACAACGATCAGCCAAACCAGCTGCCACGATATTTTTCGCCACATAACGGCCAGCATAGGCAGCGCTGCGGTCAACCTTGGATGGATCTTTACCTGAAAAGGCACCACCACCGTGACGCGCCATACCGCCGTAGGTATCTACGATAATTTTACGACCGGTTAAGCCGCAGTCACCCACCGGCCCACCGATAACAAATTTACCGGTCGGGTTGATGTGGTACTGGGTGTCTTTGTGCAGCAGTTCAGCTGGCAAGGTGTGCTTAACAATCAGCTCCATCGTCGCTTCACGTAAATCGGCTAAGGAGATATCTGGGTTGTGCTGTGTGGACAACACTACCGCATCAATGCCCGCGACTTTACCGTTTTCATAACGGCAGGTAACTTGGCTTTTGGCATCTGGACGCAACCAAGGCAACAAGCCACTTTTACGTGCTTCGGCTTGACGCTCCATTAAGCGGTGGGCAAAAGTAACAGGGGCTGGCATCAATACATCGGTTTCATTGCTGGCATAACCAAACATCAGTCCTTGGTCGCCCGCGCCTTGGTCTTCCGGTTTAGTACGGTCAACGCCTTGGGCGATATCCACTGACTGCTTACCAATAATATTGATAATCCCGCAGGTGCCACCGTCATAGCCAACATCAGAACTGTTGTAGCCAATATCTACAATGACATCGCGCACCAGCTGCTCTAAATCAATCCATGCGCTGGTAGAAATCTCGCCAGCAATAATGGCCACGCCAGTTTTCACCATGGTTTCACAGGCCACACGGGCTTGTTTGTCTTCAGTGATAATGGCATCAAGTACTGCATCAGAAATTTGATCCGCAATCTTATCGGGATGGCCTTCAGATACGGATTCAGAGGTAAAAATCGAGTATTCGCTCATGTCGGTTCCTTTAACTACCGGTGCGTGAGGTGCTTCGTGAATCCGGCTTGGCGAAATGCCGCAGCTGAATTTGAAAGCCGTTTTTTAAACCCAAGTAAAGACTTTCACTGGGTATCAATCCTGCGGCATTGGCCCACTGAGCCAGTTCATCCTGATCAAAACCTAACCATAGATCGCCGCAGGCCTGCTTGGCCCAATCTTGGTCGTGACGGCATAACTCTGTGATCAATAAACTGCCACCCGGCTTGAGCAAACGCGCCAACAGGCACAAGGCATCGGCGGGCGCAGCAAAATGGTGCAAGACCATATTGACCACAACACAATCTGCAGCAGCAACGTCATCATGCAACGCATCTGCCAGCTGCAATTCAACATTTTCTAAACCCTGCTTAACGCAGGTTTGCCGCGCCAGTTCAAGCATTTGCGGACTGTTATCTAAGGCGCGCACCTGCTGAAAACGACTGGACAACTCAGCCAGAAAACCACCATCACCAGGACCAACTTCAATCGCGCTGGCATCAGCAGCAAAGGTCAGTGAATCCAGTAAGGTGAGCAAACTGTCGCGAAACTGCGGCAGACTGGCAATTAAATCTTGGCGACTCTGAAAATCACCAGCCATGCGCTCAAAAAACTCTTGGCTGGCTTCAGCACGTTGCCCATGCACATGCTTAATACGTATCGCCACATCAGCAGGCAGCGGCACATCATCTAAGCTGGTCAATAAGGCATTGTGCAGCAGCTCGTCAGGACTGTGCTGCTGCGGCAAACTGCGACGATAAAAAATCGCATTGCCTTCGCGCCGTGAAGTCACTAAGCCCGCTTGCGCCAACACTTTTAAATGATGACTGACGCCTGACTGCCCCGTCGCAAAAATATGCGCCAGCTCCAGTACACCAAAAGAATCATTGCTCAATGCGCGCAAAATATTCAGACGCAAGGGTTCACCCGCGGCTTTACAAAAAGCGGCTAGGGCATCGGTCGGACTGAAGGTGGGCAATTGCGTGACGGTATTCATAGGCTGCGCAGTTTAGACGCTGACGGTTAAGGCGGCAACACCTATATCAATAAAAGTTGATATAGGATAAAAACCTACTATACATTTGCCATGCGCAGCAGCCTTCAGCACTGGAGTAGCAACTCTTGTCATGGACGCGACGATATTGAACTGTTCATCATTCTGTCACTCAAAGGCGTTATAACGATTGTCACCACATGCACGGAGTTGAATGATGCCCACAATCAGTGAGTTAGCCGAACAGATCAGCCGCCTGTATCCACTTCTAGACACCAAACTTGGCATCCGTTATAGAGTCGTCGACCAGCTTGGCGGCACCACCGAGCTCGAAGCCATCAGTGGCCAGCCTCGCTATGTTGCTACGCGCACGCTGCATGATCAGCGACTGTGGAAACTACAAGCTTAAGCAAAGGCTGAATATTTATCTGCGTTATCAGGGCTAGGCAGCATTATTCAGTGCTTGCGTAAGTATGCCTTTGCTTGCCGTTTGAGCCGTCTTGTGCCAGCCTAAAACTTTGCTTTACGGATACTGCCAGTCCCTGATAGGCGCAAGGATCATCAATGAGCTCACTCTCTTTTAGCCATTCTTTACGCCGCTTGTGGGCTTTAGAGCGTTTTGGTTCAAGTTTACGCTTTTTTATTGCGCTGGCCGGCTGCATGGGATGGTCGTGGTATAACGGCCAAATGGAGTTGCTCACGCCACTATTTCTTGGAGTGATTGCCAGTGCTTTATCGGAATCTGATGACAGCTGGCAGGGGCGTCTATTTTCAACCGGCATCACTCTCATTTGTTTTTTCCTCACTGCAGTTGCCGTGCAGCTGATCTACCCTTACCCATGGCTGTTTGTCAGCGCATTAAGTGCCGCAACGTTTTGTTTAATCATGCTGGGTTCGCTCGGTGAGCGTTACGCTACGGTTGCCTTTGCTACATTAATTCTGGCCATCTACAGCATGATTGGTCTAGAGCAAAGCAGCGATGCCTTGGTATCAGTATGGCAACAGCCGATACTCTTGGTAACAGGTGCAAGCATCTATGGCGTACTCTCAGTTCTTTGGTACGGAATTTTTTCCCAGCAGCCATTGCAACACAGTTTAGCGCGCTTATTTCGTGAACAATGCGCCTATTTAAAAGCCAAATCAGCACTGTTTGAGCCTTTACGCAATATGGATGTGCAAGGCCACCGCCTAGCGATTGCCAAACAAAACAGCCGCGTGGTGGCTGCGTTAAACGATACCAAAAGCATTATTTTGCACCGCGTTGGTGGCCGCAGTAACAGCAAGGTCAACCGTTACCTAAAGCTTTATTTTCTTGCCCAAGATATTCACGAGCGGGCCAGCTCATCGCACTACCCGTACTCACAATTGGCTGATGCTTTTTTTCATAGCGACGTATTGTTTCGCTGTTTACGCCTGTTGCGTCAGCAGGGTGATGGTTGTAAAGCGCTAGCCAAGGCCATTGAGCTGCGCCAGCCCTTTGATTATGGTGGCGGTCACAGCGCTGCACTGGAAGACTTACAATCAGCCATCGCCTACCTCAAACAGCAAAACAATCCGGAATGGCGCGACCTACTGCGCTCATTGCGGGCACTGGCCAATAACCTCAGCACCTTAGATCACTTGCTGCGTGATGCAGCCAATCCTGATGTGGCGGCTTTAACCAAAGATGACGCCATTTTTGATCGCGACCCCAAGACCCTTAAAGAAGCATTTGAGCGCATCCGCCAGCATTTAAGTATCCACTCACTACTGTTTCGCCATGCATTACGCCTGAGCATTGCCGTCGCCGTCTGCTATGGCGTGATGCAAATGCTGCATGCCGATCAAGGCTATTGGATTTTATTAACCACTGTTTTTGTCTGTCGCCCAAACTACGGCGCAACACGAGTACGCTTGGTTGAACGCATTGTCGGCACTATTGTCGGGCTCGGCGCCAGCTGGGTATTGTTTGAGTTGTTTCCCGAACTTTGGGTACAAGCTCTGATTGCAGTCGCCGCGGGTGTGGCCTATTTCGCTACACGCACCAGCCATTACAAGCTCTCAACCGCCTTTATCACGTTGATGGTGCTGTTCTGCTTTAACCAAATCGGCGACGGTTATAATTTATTCTTACCACGCTTAACCGATACGCTGATTGGTAGTGCCATCGCCGGCTTAGCAGTGTTCTTTATTTTGCCGGATTGGCAAGGCCGCCGCTTAAATGTAGTGCTAGGGCAAACCTTGCGTAGCAATAGCCGCTATCTGAAACAAATCATGCTGGCATACACTCAAGGCAAAACCGATGATATGGCCTACCGCGTGGCCCGTCGCGATGCGCACAACGCCGATGCTGCGCTGTCCAGCACGCTAACCAATATGCTTAAAGAGCCTGGCCACTTCCGTCGCCAAGCCGATATAGGTTTTCGTTTTTTACTGCTCTCACATACCTTGCTCAGCTATATCTCGGCGCTGGGTGCGCACCGCGAAACATTAGCACATGCACCCACTTACCCGCTGCTCAATCAAGAAGCACAGCTTCTGGCTGATAGCCTCGAACAGATTGCTCAGCAGCTGATCAAACGCGAGCCCATTGACGTGCACAGCGATACCGAGCAGCAACAATCCTATCGCTTGCGTGATTTGCCAGAAGAAGAGGATGACACCTTGCGGTTTTTACAAACCCAGCTGCTGTTAATCAGCCAGCAACTGGGCTCGATCCGCACCTTAGCTGCGCATGTTTTAAGCAAAAGCTAACCCAGAACAGGCGCTTGATCGCCTGTCAGGCGCCAGAAATCTTGCCCCTCAACTTGGCCACGGCGTAAGGGGTTTTTCGTACAATACTTCACGTAATCAGCATCAACAAAACGATAAGGCAAGTGCTCGTCTCGCCCTTGAGTAATGCCTAAACGGCGTGCTTGAATAATCTCACTGGGGCGAATGCCGCAGTCCTCAACATAAAACCGCTGCCCATCAAAATCTTGGTTATCCCAATCAGGCACTTTTAAGCCGAGGCTTTTGCACAACAAAGTTTGCCCACTACAGAGCTTGTGCAGCGGCCGAGGCTGGCCTTGGCGATCAGGATTATTGGCTTGCAAAATACTCAAGGTCGACTCAGGCGACAGCGCATCAAAATACGGATAACCCGACTTAATCAACACCGCATTACCTGGGCCTTTCGCGCTGAAATTCACTGAATCACCACCGCGTGAATAGTACATATAGATGGTGCCGCCATCCTTAAACAGCGCTTGGCGCTTCTCAGTATAGCCGAGCGAAGCATGGCTGCCCTTGTCGGTCAGCATGTAGGCTTCCGTCTCAATAATCTGCACGCTAAGCCAAACACCCTCGTGACAATAGCGAATCACCTTGCCCAACAAGTCGGGAGCAAGTTCGAGTGCGGGGCGATTGAAGAAGGTATCTGGAAGCATGCGAATCCCTGCGGATGAAATAGAGAGGGCAGTCTAAAAAATGTTCAAGCATCAAAATAATTACAATTCTTCAGGCCCAACTTGGATCACTAACTTACCAAAGTTACTGCCCTGTAATAAGCCAATAAACGCTTGTGGTGCGCTGGCTAAGCCCACCACAAGGTCTTCGCGGTAGGTGATTTCTTGATTGGCCAGCCATTTATGCATATCAGCACTAAACTCAGGGTAACGCGATGCATAATCATCAAAGATGATAAAACCTTTTACCGTTAAACGTTTAACCAAGATGGTGCTCATCAGTAGTGCCAAGCGGTCTGGGCCAGGTTGTAAAGCGGTTGCATTGTAGTTTGCAATCAAACCACACACAGGAATACGCGCAGAGGTATTGAGCAATGGCAGCACGGCATCAAATACTTTACCGCCGACATTTTCATAGTAAATATCGATGCCTTGCGGACAGGCTTGAGCCAATTGCTGGGCAAAATCATCGGCATGGTGGTCAATGCAAACATCAAAGCCTTGCACGTCCACCGCATAGCGGCATTTTTCCATTCCGCCAGCAACGCCCACGACACGACAACCCTTTAACTTAGCAATTTGCCCAACTGTAGCGCCAACGGGGCCGGTCGCCGCAGCCACCACAAGGGTCTCACCTTCTTTTGGTTTACCAATATCGAGCAAGCCCATATAGGCGGTAAAGCCTGGCATGCCGAGAATACCCAGCGCGTAGGATGGATTTTTCGGTGCAGCGCCCAGCGGCATCAAATCAGCACCATCACTGACAGCGTAATCTTGCCATCCGGTGTTGGCCAATACCCAATCACCTTCAGCAAATTTTGCATGCTTAGACGTCACAACACGGCTCACCACCGCACCGACCATCACATCATCAACTGCTACAGGCTCAGCATAGGATGGGCCATCACTCATGCGTCCGCGCATATAGGGGTCAAGTGACAAGTACACAGTGCGCAGCAACACTTGACCGTCTACTAGAGCCGGAATGGCCTGCTCTTCAAGGCGGAAATTTTCTGGGATTGGTGCACCGTGCGGACGTGAAGCCAATACGATACGGCGATTACTTTGGCTAGTCTGATTCATACAGTTCTCCTTAGATTATAATTAAAGGCTGGCTTCAAGCACACGACGGCTGATCGCTAGATCAATATCCTGATGCTCACCCAACTGTTGCATACCATGTTCTTCGAGTTGCTTGAGTACGGCTTCAACAGCCGCTTGCTCAAGGTCATAGTCTTTAAGACGCGTTTTCACCCCAAGGCTTTCAAAAAACTCACGGGTCTGGGCAATGGCAGCATCAATACGCTGCTTTTCGTCACCGTCACGCAGGTTCCAAACACGCTCGGCGTACTGCAGTAACTTCTCACGCTTAGGCGTGCGGCGCTCTTGCATCATGGCCGGTAAAATCACCGCAAGGGTCTGTGCATGATCTAGGCCATATAAAGCAGTCAGCTCATGACCAATTAAGTGAGTTGACCAGTCTTGCGGCACACCAGAACCAATCAAGCCATTTAAGGCCAAGGTGGCAACCCACATTAAGTTGGCACGCACCTCGTAATCATCGGGCTGACTCAAGGCCAAAGGCCCTTGTTCGATCAATGTTTGCAACAAGCCTTCAGCAAAGCGGTCTTGTACCGGCGCATTGACGGCATAGGTTAAATATTGCTCCATAATGTGCACAAAGGCATCCACTACACCATTAGCAACCTGGCGCTCAGGCAAGGTAAAGCTTTTGCTTGGATCTAACATGGAGAACTTCGGGAAAACAAAATTGCTATGAAACGGCAGCTTAGCTTGCAAAGACTTGCGCGTAATGACGCTACCGTTATTCATTTCTGAACCTGTTGCCGCCAAGGTCAACACCGTACCAATCGGCAGTGCTTCTTTTATATCAGCGCCACCACTGAGCAGGATATTCCACGGCTCATCAGTATAAGGCACAGCTGCAGCAACAAACTTAGCGCCGTCAATCACTGAACCGCCGCCGACTGCCAGCAAGAAATCTATTTTTTCTTCGCGTGCAATCTGTACCGCTTCCATCAATTTCTCATAGGTAGGATTGGCTTCAACACCAGCAAACAAATGCACTTGCCGCTCACCCAGCGCCTTTTGTACTTCAGCTAAAGTACCGGTGCGTTGTGCACTTTGCCCACCGTAGAGCACCATAACCTTGGCATCCGCTGGAACAAAAGCATCAAGCTTAGCAATGCAGTCTTGGCCAAAGCTGATATGGGTGGGGTTATAAAAATCAAAATTTAACATGGTATTGGTGACTCCAGTTGAACGATAACGCCGGCATAGAAATTAGACCGGTCGTCTATTTTTAATGCAAAAAACCTTATATATCGCAGGCGCTTGCGCTGTAATTAATTGAGTAAAACGGTACGCGAGATCTGCATTGCTTGCTCCATGGGAGCGCTGGTGCGATGCAGTTTCGCCAACAAACTGGCACCCAGCCACAGCTGGTAGAGCATCACTGCTGTGACATCGGCATCGGTGACACTCAGAGAGCCATCAGCTTGGCCAGCGCGGATGCAATCAGCCAACTGCTCGATCACTTGATCAGTGCCATCGCGCAAGGTCACGCGCATCGCCTCCGATAAATCAGCAACTTCCGCGCTTAATTTCACCACTAAACACTTTTGCTCATGGCACGCACCACTATTGCCAATCAACCACTGTTGCCAATAGCCAAGTAAGCGCTCGGCAGCAGGGATTCGCGAATCGTTAAATAGCAGCTTTTGTGTGTCTAAATACGCAGTAAAATAAGCCTCAAGCACCGCTTGGCCATACAACTCTTTAGAGGGAAAATAGTGATAAAAAGACCCTTTTGGCACACCAGCGCTGCGCAAGATTTCATTCAAGCCCACACTCGAAAAACCCTTAGCAGCCATAATCTGATGGCCGGTTTCGAGTAAATGCTGGCGGGTATCAACATAAGACGTTTTCATGAGCGCAAGTCTAAACTGCATTAGACCAGTCGTCTATAAAATAAATACTAAAAAAACATCCGGCAAACCTATCCACTCTCCAGAGAAAAAACCACTCTGTAGAAAACGCCCGCCAAGTCACGCAAATACTAAAGCGCAACAGTTATACTGCCTGTCCTCATTTATTGCGCGCAAAGGAATCACCATGCAAATACTCCGTAACGGTATATTTATGTTGCTCACTGCTGCTTTGCTGATCGCGTGCTCACCCAGCAATTCACCTGAGAAAGTCGCACAAACATATATCAATGCTGTATTAGCCAATGATATTGAGGGTCTGATGGCCACGCTGGATATTCCTGCAGACACACCAGATGAGCAGGACACCCTTGTGCGTGGCAAGCTCAGCATAATGCTCGCAGAAACCAGTACGCGCGCTATAAGTTTTGGCGGTGTTAAAGACGTCACTTATTCAGAGCTGGAATACAATGACGCCAAAACGCGTGCCACCTTGGTCGCCACGATCCGTTATAAACAAGATAATGCACCCGTCAAACGCGAAAATATCACACTGGCTAAAACTGCTGATGGCTGGAAAGTATCTTTATAAGCCTAGTAACTTAATAAGAGTAAACATGGCGTGCTAACTGCGTTTATGCGTTTGCGGCAACACCCCTTACGTGCCGCATTGATGCTAGCGGCCGTGCTGGGGTTAAGTCTCCTTACTTATACCGATCAAACGCCAACTGCCCGCCCTGCTTTCTTGACAACTCAGCTACCGCCCCTAGCCATTGGCGACTGGGTGTTTCGCTCAGGCACATCGGCAGAAAGTCAGCTAATTAAAACACTCAGCAGCAGCGCGTATTCACACATTGGCATGGTGGTCAGCGTGCAACCCGAACCCTTAATTGTGCACGCCACGACCGATGATGATCCGCAGCGCGCCAATCAAGTCTTAAGCTCAACCCTCAACGACTTTCTTGACCCCAGACTCGCACAAGGCTTTGCCATCGCACGCCCACGTTTTATTACTGAACAAGAAAATCAGCACGCAGCAACATGGCTACTCAAACAACTGAAACGACCTTTTGTCTTAGCTGAGCGCGGCAGCGCGCACTTGTATTGCACAACCCTACTGGTTGATGCCTTACAGCACAGCTCAAAACCCTTCCAGCCCGCGTGGCAACAAATCAACGCACCCATGTTCAGCGGCGAATACCTGTTCCCCAGCGCCTTTGCAAACTATCCAGAAATTGAGTGGCTATATCACTCTACGCTTTCCAAATAATACTTCTGCCGGTGATTAATGCCCCAAGCAACGGTCGCGGGTATGACCCAATCACACAGACCCAACTCCCTGTACGAGCTGGCCTGCGATGCTATTCGCAGCATTAAGCGGTCTTACGCTTTACCTGCAAACACAGCCTCGATGGTTTCTGCAAACAACACGCGCTCGGTCCATAGCGTGAGATCTACTTCTTCGGCCTGGAGTAGGCGCTGCTCGTACTCTGCAGCTGACTCGCCAAACTTGAGCTGCAGAAGCTTTTGCAAGGTACTTTGCAGGGTACTGATGCGGCCTTGGTCAATACCTTGCTCAATCCCCTGACGTTCAATAATTGAAATGTAAGCCATTTTACTATCCTCTTCGAGGTGTTGTCGGGTAGGGACAGGTCATTACTGACCCATCCCCCCTAAGAACCGTACGTGCTAGTTTCCCAGCATACGGCTCAAGCTTATAAAAGGGCGGTTATGACCTGCCCCGGCTACAGTAACGAGCGGTTGTCCTTTATACCGCTGTACTTTAACGGTTTTGTCATACGCTGGCTGTGAAGCTGTGCATGACAGTTGGGGTGAAGTAATGTACGGTTTTTCAGCGTGTCCGGCCCGCCATCCACTCGTCTGACGATGTGGTGGTCGTGCCAACCAGTTTCCTTGCTGATTTTGTATCCGCACAAAGCACATATCCCTTTTTGCCTGATGTAAAGACTCAGAATTTGCTTCTGTAACGCAGTTTGTGCTGCATCCGCTTAGTTCTGAGTGCTTCCCATTTCAGCTCGTGCTCTGGGTCAAAGGGGCTATAAGCCCCCGGCAACCTTTTGTGGCGCACGATTTCCGTACTGGCAAGCTGATATAGCTGCCTGTGCTTTGTTTCACCTTTCTCGTTTAAGTAGGGGTTAGCAAACACCCAGTTTCTCCCACCTATGGAATAGAAGTACTTTTTCCTAATCCATTTAGCAGGCTTTCTTGGATGTCTGCGTTTTGCCCATCTCCAGATACGCCAGAAAATGATGCTATCTAGCTTACTGAAAGTTTGCTTGGCCACTACCGAGGAGTGGTAATTAGCCCACCCCCGCAGTATTGGATTTAAGCGCCCAATGAGTTCCCTCTGCGTCATTGCTCCGCTATTTCCTATCACCTCTCGCACCCGCCCATAGAACGCTTGTACGTTACCTTTGGCAGGCTTGATCAGCAGTTTAGAAACCCTGCGATGTGATTTGGGCGCATATTTACGGAAATTCCACCCTAGGAAATCGAACCCGCTTTCAATGTGTGTAATCTGCGTTTTCTCCGCAGACAGCTCCACTCCCCGCTCAGCGAGGAATGACTCTATCCACGGCTTGATGGTTTCCTCCAGCAACTCTTTAGAGCTGGCCAGTACCACGAAATCATCGGCATAGCGCACCACATTGACTTTGAGTCTGCTTCCTTTCGTTTTTCCGAACAGCTCGCACAGGTGTACTTTCAGTTCGGTTTCCAGTCCATTTAGGGTGGCGTTAGCCAAGCAAGGCGAGATAATCCCACCTTGTGGCGTTCCGTCTTCTGTTGCCATCAGTTTGTGCTGGTCAATAACCCCAGCTTTTAGCCATTTCTTAAGCATTTTCTTGTCCATCGGAACGGACTTGATAAGCCAGTCATGACTGATTCTGTCAAAGAAGCTTTTGATGTCGGCGTCCATCACCCACTGTGGCCCCGTTCTCGGGGACAGCAGGTGAAAGAGCTCTACCATTGCATCGGTTGTTGATCTGTCCGACCTAAAGCCATAAGACTTCGGGTCACTGGTCGTTTCAACAACCGGCTCCAGTGCCAGCAGGTATAAAGCCTGCATAGCTCGGTCCAGCATCGTAGGAATTCCCAGCGGACGCCTTTCCGTTTTTCCTGGCTTCGGTATCCATACCCTTCGAAGCGGTTTGGGCCGATAGCCTCTTATTTCTGACAGTCTACTGACGGCTATCCATTTAGCCTTGGGTGTACCCCATGTTTCTCCATCAACCCCGGGTGTCTTGCGACCCCGGTTTTCCGTCACCCGCCTTACAGCCCAACAACGACCGTAAAACGAGCGGGTCAATAGCCTTTGCAGTTTTCCTACTCTGCGCCAGTCATTTTCCCGTGTAGCCTGTGCAATCTGTAACTGCGTTTTCCTCACTGCTCGGTAGATTTGGTTCCAGTCAAGCTGGTGCCAACCTTGAACAGCGGAAGACGCAGAGCCAGATGGTCCGTTATGACTTTTCATGCAGTCCTCCAGATACCCTGGGCGGACTAACTCCACGATGGGGAGTCCGTTCCCCATCGGGTATTTTTTTCTAGGCTTCAGTCAGTGCTCATGCACTTATAAACCAGCAACAAGTGGGCCGCTGTTTCCAGCGTCGGCATATTTCATCCGCTATCCGAGCCATTACAGCCCGGCATTTGCTTTTTGTTGCCTCCTCTTCCTCACACCCACGGGCCTCGCTTACGCTTGGCTTGCCAGTGTGAACTGGCGGATGGTCAGGATTACCACGTTCCCATCACCGAACCATTTCACCGTTTAGACTTTCTCTATCCCCCGGCAGCGTGTTTGATGCCGCATCCCGTAACTAGATCGGGATGACCCGCTGCATTGCCGTTTGGCTGAGGCCAATAGCTATCGTAGGCCTGTCAATGATCACGAGGGTTCTTTTGAGAATTCACATACGTTAGTCATGCGGTTACTGCTGCTAGCCCTGTCTCCTGTGTATAGCTCACAGAAGAACGCCATCCTCGCGGACGGATTTCAGGACATTGTCAGATGAGCTTCACACATACAGGTTGGCCCCATATGCATGTCTTCTTAGCAGACCAGCAGGCATATGCTGGGTCGGATAACAAAGCTGAGGCTTTGTTCCGACATTTCGATGATGAGCTTTACGCTCATATTATTAAGTTGCACCTGCGCTTCGCAGCGTTGGTAAGGCAGGCGCAACTGTCCCTAGGCAGGGGCAGATGGCCGCCCCTAGGGCACTAATTACTAACCGCAACGAAATTGTTACCAATTATTGCGGCTAGTATGGTTTTGGCTAGAATTTAACCAAAACTGATTTAAATGGTGCAAAACACCTTTTTTATGAGCATACCAGCTCCGCTGATATGCCCTTGTGCTTACTAGCAACTTTCAAGCTGTTTTCTCTTATTTTTCAATAAGTTGGGATTAAACAGGCCAGCTACCCTACCCATGAAGAGCGACACGTGTCGCACCTAGTTGCTCATTGTAGTATGGGGTCAGGTCTTCGGGTAGGGCGACGATCCATTCTAAAAAGACCACTAATTGCACGACCTGTTCGCGGGGTAATCTCTTTTGCGTAGCTAACCGATAATAGCCAATTAAATTGTCAACACGGTTTTTGCCATCCTTGATTAGCTTAGCAGTCAGTTGCGCGGCGATGAGTAAACCGAATGGATTATCGTGCTGCAGTAGCTGATCTGTTTTGTCCTGCCAATCCAACAGCTTCACAGTCTCAAACTCAAAGCGAATGCTGCAGCCGGCAATTGTGTCGCTGTAATAGCTGGGCCTAAAACTGGCCTGAGTGTCGGTCAATACTGCCAAGCTGATAACCGGCTTTTGATAGCGGTCACGGATGCGGTAATAGTAAATAAACATACGCTCGGCAAAGTCTGTTTCTGGCGCGCCCTGCACTTCGATGTGAATTAAAATCCATTTTTCAGTGCCGTTTAAAAAATGTACTTTGACCAGCTTGTCCGCATAACGCCGTGAGTTTTTGGCTTTGCGGGTGATCTTTTGCAGTTCTTTATCAAGAAACTCAACCGGTTGCTGCCAGTCGATTAAAGTGCTGATTTGTGGGTATAAAAAATCCATAAAAGGCTGGAAAAAAACCTCAAGGGCTTCTTTCCAAGGACTGTCGTGGTCTTCTTGGGCATTCTTGTTCTGCATGGCAACCTCCGTGTTGCGCTGTTTGACTCCATGCAGATCAGTATAGAACGGAAAACATATTCTGCTTACTGAATAGTAGCTATGGCGGGCTAGTAGAAAAAGAGCAAAAGCGAAACTGTAGTGGCATGTGATTACCCGCGCACAAATGACAGCGATTACTAAAGCAACAAGCTAATAGCAGCAGCGACAGCCATTATCCTTTGCATAGATAGTAATCCCCAAAGTAAACAAGCCGCCCCGCGCTCAAAGCGCAGAGGCGGCAATAGATAAAACAGGCCAACATCGCCTTAACGCATTTGAAAATACTCCTTATGAAAGTTACGCGCAGGACAGCCCAAAGTACGCATACCTGATTGCAAAGCATCGGCAAACCCTTGCGGACCACAAAACCAAACTTTCGTCTCTGCAGACTGATTCTTAAGCACCTGCTCTGCACTCAAAAAACCCTGCTCATCACTGTAATGCAGACGCAAGCTCACATTGGGCAAGGCATCTGTTAAACGCTGCAACTGCTCAGCAAACACCGCCTCTTCAGCGTTATCCACGCAGTAGTATAAAGTCGCTTGCGGCGCGCGTTCAGGCTGCGCTTGCAAAGCCTCTAACCAAGCAATAAAAGGCGTCACACCAATCCCCGCACCCACCCATATTTGTTCGCCATCGCCGTCCAGTTGCATATCAAAGTAGCCATAGGGCCCCTCCACAGTCACCGCGCGCCCTGCATCCAGCTCTGTTTGCAAGCGCGTGGTGTAATCACCCAGGGCTTTAATTGCAAAACTCACCTGACCACTGGCTTGATCGGCACTATTAATCGTAAAAGGATGCGCACCTTCAAAACGATCAAGGGTTATAAACGCAAACTGCCCCGGTCGATGCGACCAGTGCTTGGGTAACTGGCAAGTCACTTCAAGAACCTCACCCTCATGCTGCTTAACAGCCAACACCGTGCCCGGATAACGGCGAGTACGACCAATAGCGCCACTGAGCACGACAAACGCGCAATACACACCCACCACCGCGGACACTGCCAGCAACACCCCTGCAGGCTCTGTCCACCAGCCAGCCGGTGCCAGCACGACACCGTGAAAGGCAATAACAAGATAGATCACCGACAAAGTTTTATGCGTATAACGCCAAATATGATATGGAAAGCGTTGCCATAATGTGATCACCAGCATGATGCCTAGAATCCACACCGACCACTCGCCGACGTCTTTGGCAGCGTCGCGAAACATCTCTAAAAAGGTTTCAACGCGCTGTCCTTTAGCGCCGCGCTCAAAAAACACCTTAAGCAGATCTTTGGATAAGTCTAATAAGTAGTGGCCCAGCGCCAGCCCTATCGCCCAGATTCCAGCCCATTTATGCAGGCGGTACATTTTATCCAAACCATGCAAACGCTTTTCTAACCATAACGGGCGCACAGACAACAGCATAATCAATGACATCAAGACAAATGAGCCCAGCCCTGTCACATAGATCAACTGCTTACGCCACCACCAAACATCCATCTGTGGATTATGCCCGATCACCGTCAGAGCCCAAGCAGCCAAAACCACAACGGCCACCGCGTACATAATTTTTTTCATGACCCTCGCCCCTTAAAAATCCTGAGCCTGAGTTTAACGCTTGCGCCTTAATTGAACCTTAACCAAGACACTGGAGATTTCTTGACTACACTGAATCAACACAGATCACCAGCAAGGATGCTCAGTATGTTTCACTCATGTGTATCAACTCTCGTATTCAGCAGTGCTGTTCTTATCAGCACAGCGGCCTTCGCCGAGTGCCCGGCATGGCCCAGCGATCAAGCTCAGCAAGAAATCACCACCTTGCGCCAGCAGATTACCGACTGGGATCGCAGCTACCATCGCGATGCAGGCTCAGCAGTCGCAGACGAAATCTATGATCAAGCCCTTGAACAACTGCAGATATGGCAAGCCTGCTTTAACGTCTCGCATACTGCAGAGCCTGCAGCTACTGCTCTCACATCGGTACGCGGCAGCCTTGAATTACCTTTTAGCCAAATGGGCTTGCGCAAGCTCAATGCAACAGCGCTGCAAGAATGGATGAGTGGGCGTGATGATCTGTGGGTACAGCCTAAAGTGGACGGTGTAGCTGTCACCCTGCTATATAAACATGGACAACTCCAGCAGATGCTCAGTCGCGGTGACGGCTTACAAGGCCAAAACTGGATGCCACATGCTCAAGCCATTTCAGCTATCCCCAAGCAACTACCCAGCAAACAGCCGCGCATCACCTTGCAGGGCGAACTCTATTTACAGCAAAGCCAGCATATCCAAGCCCAGCATGGTGGCAGCAATGCTCGCTCAGAGGTCGCAGGACTGTTAAACCGCAACCAGCTAAGCCCTGCACAGGGCGATAAAATCGGTTTATTTATTTGGGAATGGCCTGATGGTCCAGCGTCCATGCATGAGCGCCTCAAGCAACTGCAGCACTTGGGTTTTACTGATAGCACAACCTATAGCCAACCCGTGCAAAACTTTAGCCAAGCCAAGTACTGGCAGCAGCTGTGGTACAACAGCGCCCTGCCCTTTGCCAGCGATGGTGTGGTTGTTAAACACAGCCAGCGCAACACACAGCATGCACGCAGCAACTACCCTCCGAGCTGGGCCGTGGCCTGGAAATACCCTCTACAGCAAGCACTTACGGCAGTCACTGATGTGACATTCAAAATTGGTCGCACTGGTCGTATTACACCAATCGCGCACTTAAAGGCAGTACAACTGGATGACAAGACCATTCGCAGAGTCAGCTTAGGGTCATTGCAAAAACTGAATCAGCTGTCTCTCAACCGCGGTGACCATATCGCCATAGCCCTATCTGGTCAGGCTATCCCGCACCTAAAGGAGGTCGTTTGGCGTAGTCCGCAGCGCCAGAACTTCACTACGCCAAAAGCAGAAAATTACCATGCGTTAAGCTGCTGGCAATCCAGTCCTGAATGCCAACAGCAATTTCTCGCGCGTCTTACTTGGCTCGGGCATAAAAAGGCGCTCAATATGCCTGGCATTGGCGCAAAGACATGGCAAGCACTGATTGATGCAAAACAAATCAGCCAACTTACGGACTGGTTAGCTTTGAGTGCGGATGACTTAAAACAGCTACCCAGCTTTGCGCATAAACGTAGCGCGCATACAGCACAGGCATTTACTCAAGCGAAGCTGCAGCCTTTTAGCGTCTGGTTAAAAGCACTCGGTGCACCAACAAGCGTGACAGTGATGCCCAATGATACCTGGCAAACACTGGCCGCTCTCAGCCAGCAAGAGTGGCAGCAGTTACGACATTTAAGTCGCAGTAACGCGCAGCGCGCCCATGCATTTTTCCAGCACGCAGCAGTACAAAGCGTGGCTCTAAAGCTACATGAGCATGGAATTAATGGCTTTTAAACGACGTGTTATATCGCTATTAAACGCCCATTTGCCATTTCACCAAACAATACATCCTCCAAAAGGCGTATTGCTGCTGCAAAATTGAGTGGGCACTATACATTCGGTTATTTGAGCTGTTAATCATAGCAGCTCATTCATAAGCACTTGTGCACCCTCATAAAAATAAGAAATATTGGCCAAGACAACGCGTTGATTGTGTTACTGCACAGTAACCCTTTGCGCCTGTCTTTTTTTTTAGGCAAATATTAAAAGAGCAATAAAATGGCAATTGATGATCCTAAAAGCTATCGCGCGCTACACCGCCCACGAAGCGAATTTGCTTCAAGGCAAGCGTACTTAGAGCACGAACTCAGCATTATGTCGCCCCGTCGTTGGGGTATGAACTTGCCCTACCGTGACTACCGTTTTGAGGCCGAAGACTGGATTCCGGCTATGGCTGCCACAATTGGCAAGATCGTAATGGTCGCCGCCATCGTCGCTGCATTTGCTGCCCCTTTAGGCCTTTCTAATGCCTTTGTTATCGAGAATGCTCGTTATGAAATGTTGATCGCCGCGATTTTATTTGTGGTGATTTTTTCAGGCTTTTTGATTCCAACAGCAAACCTACCCGGCACTCACGGCCCACTGATCCCGCTGGTACCCATCATTGTTGCCTCCGGCGGCCACCCCATGGCTCTGGGCATTATGATTGGCGTGCTGGGCTTTACTCTCGGCATATTTAGAGGCGGAAGCTTACTAGCCAGACTCACCAGTGACGGTGTTTGCGGGGGTTTATTGCTGTTTTTAGGCTTTATTGGGGTTACCTCACAAATTAAAAACTTGTTTGCTTGGGCAAGCGGGTTTGATATGGCCTACGTCGCATTCGTAGTGATACTAGCCACCATCATTATGTACGCCTATTTAGAGCACTTGGGTAAGCGCTGGCTGGCCATTCCACTTGGCTCCGTGCTGGCCGCTGTGATTGCATTTGCTTTAGGTGCGCCTTTTGAATTCACCACAGAGCCAGGCATTCCAAACCTAAACCCAGCTTACTGGTGGGGCGAAGACACAGGCTGGAAACTGGGGCTACCTGAGCTGAATCAGTTCATTGCGGTGACACCTTTTGCGATTTTGGCCATTGCGATGTGGTCACCCGACTTCTTAGGTCACCGCGCCTTTCAGTATCTTAACTATCCAAAAGATGCGAAAAAAGTTGTGATGAATATGGACGACACCATGTGTGTGGCGGCAGCACGACAAGTCGTCGGCACCGCGCTCGGTGGTGCTAATATTGCATCGTCTTGGGGTACTTATATCGTACCTGCTTCGATTGCTAAGCGTCCTATTCCTGCAGGTGCGATTCTAACCGGTTTTCTTTGCGTGGTTGCCGCAGTCTGGGGCTACCCAATGGACTTAGCGATTTGGCCACCGGTACTGAGTGTCGCACTAATTGTTGGTGTTTACTTGCCGCTACTCGAAGCTGGTATGCAAATGACACGTCAAGGTAAAACAGCACAGTCTGCAGCCATTGTGATCTTCTCATCCACGCTGGTGAACCCTGTGTTTGGTTGGTCTCTGACGATGCTGCTGGACAACATTGGTATTATCGGTGACAAAGAGCGCGGCCAGAAAATGTCTCGCACCGACCGCTGGATCATTCCATTGATCGTGTTTGCCTTACTCTGCACAGTGATGGCTGGCATCGGTATGTTCCCTGGTATTCCAGCACTATTGGAATCCTTTCGTGAACTAAGCTAAGCCTAGATCAAACAGCTGATCCGTTGCTCATTGCGCAGCAGCGGATCAGGCTTGGGCAGCATTAATACACGCGAAACTCTTTATGACAGGACTCACAAGCATCCTCAACAGCTTGCACTCGCAAAGCCAGCACACTGTCGTTAAGTGGTGGCTGCGTGGTACTGGCGACTAAACGTGCAGTCGTATCCTCCAACTCCCGCGCCAACTCTTGAAAGCGCTCTTGGCGCTGCCAAACATCATCACGCGCCGAGGTTTCACCCTCTTCTTTGACGCTGGGAAAGTGCTGCCAAGGCTGTTTAGATAAAATATCCAACTGCGCTGCCTTCTCCACAAACACTGGCTCATCATAGGCAATACGCCCACGCAGCATGCCACCTAGATCCTCACTGACATTAAGCATTTCTTTGAAGATCACTTGACGCTTGCCCAATGGTGAATCGGGATCAACACCACCACACGCAGCTAAACTCATAACTGCAACCAACAACGCACTACGTTTTAGCACACACTCACCCACTCAATAGTTAAAACAAACGCTCATTTAGATTGCGCGACACACTCCACGCCATCAGCACTTACACATCTCTTCGGCGTCATAGCCATTTTCAGCCATACAAATGCAAGCCACTTAGCCTCTACAGACTGTCGTCTTTGTAAGGCTGCACACCTGCCACGAATGGCAGATGTTGCGGACAGCTTTAAAGACCTTGCACCATCGTCAATCGACTCAATCAACAACCTTAAGCCGATACAACAAATAAACTAATAATTAAGCCCAAACCCACAAACCACACCAGCGAGCGCAATAGCGCCCAGTCAGCGATATAGCACAGAGTATACAGCACACGACTGAGCACAAAGGCTATCGCCAACTGATCCAACAGGCCTTGCCCAGCAACGCCAACCAAATGCGCAATGATCACTGCAGCTGCAAACGCCGGTGTTATCTCAAAGCCATTTTGCTGGGCATTATTGGCACGCTTAGCCACACCTTGCACAGTGGCTAAAAACGCCCGCGGATCATGGTTGTGCTTGGGATGTAAGCCGCCAGAACTGGCTTTGGCCCAAACTGTTGATACATAAGGCAATACGATAGCAATTAATACAGAGATATAGTCATTTGTGGTGTATGAGGGGAAAAGAGGGTGGCGTATCCTGTTGATTGTTTCGACCAAGAAATAATTAACAGTAGAGCGATACGCCATGACAAATACTACCCTGAATGTTCTTTCACAACCAGATGAAACTGGCACTGATGTGCTAACTGCTTTATTGCGTAATGGTGCTCGCCAGCTCATTGCGCAAGCAGTTGAAGTAGAGCTGCAGCAACTGCTGCAAGCTCATGAAGAACTGCGTTTACCCGATGGCCGCAAAGCTGTGGTGCGTAACGGCTATTTGCCTGAGCGCAGCATCCAAACGGGCATTGGCGATGTTGATATCAAGGTGCCAAAAGTGCGTGATCGTAGCTGCTCTGGTATTCGTTTTACCAGCGCACTGCTACCGCCATACCTCAAGCGTGCCCGCAGCGTTGAAGAGTTATTACCGTGGCTGTATCTCAAAGGTATTTCCACTGGAGACTACCAAGAAGCCCTAGCAGCCTTGCTGGGTGAGAATGCCAAAGGCCTGTCAGCTAACACCATTTCCAGGCTCAAGGAACGCTGGATTGATGAGCACCGAGAGTGGCGACAGCGCGATTTGAGTGACAAGCGCTACGCGTACCTTTGGGTTGACGGTATTTACAGCAACGTCCGCCTCGATGACCGCCTGTGCTTGCTGGTGGTGATGGGCGTGACAGAGCATGGCCGCAAGGAGCTGATTGCTGTTGAAGAAGGCTATCGTGAGTCTGAAGCCAGCTGGCTTGAGCTGCTGAATGGCCTGGTTGCGCGTGGGCTTACGACCTGCCCAAAGCTGGCAACAGCTGACGGCGCATTGGGCTTCTGGAAAGCCCTGAGTAAAGTTTATCCGCAGACCAAACCACAACGCTGCTGGGTGCATAAAACGGCCAATGTGCTCAATAAATTGCCCAAAGCAGTACAGCCCAAAGTGAAGGAGGCACTGCATGATATTTGGATGGCTGAGACGCGTGAGAAGGCTCATAAAGCCTTTGATATAGCGCTGGAAAGGTTTACTGCTAAGTACCCACGCGCAATGGAATACTTAGCTAAAGACCGTGAGAGCATGTTGGCTTTCTACGATTTTCCAGCAGAACATTGGGTGAGTATACGCACCACCAACCCAATTGAATCTGCCTTCGCTACAGTACGTTTAAGAACCAGCAAAACTCGCAACTGCGGTTCAAGAAACACAACCCTAGCAATGGTTTATAAATTGCTGCAATCAGCGCAGAAGCGCTGGAACCGCCTGAAAGGATTTCAACTGCTAACCCTCGTGGTCAATAACGTTAAATTCCAAGACGGCGAACAAGTAATGGAGCAATCAGACAGGAAAACCGCCTGATGCTCGTACACCAGATTTGACCATAACTCTTAATACACACCAATAAGCAACTGTCATAACCACTCCTGCAAGCATTATTTTTATAGATTGAACCGCTACTCTAATACAAATTATTGGAGCGAGAAGACATTCTTCGCCGCTTAGCACTTGGGCAAATGGCAAAGCCTCGCTATAATCAGCCGCGCAATACGGCTTAGCCGTGATTGCCAACAGATTCGAGGGGCGCTGCAGCAGGATTCTCCTGTCAGGCTCGAAACAGTTGCCTTCCAGTTGTTCTACAACTGCATATTTGCAAACGGCGCCCATTCGCTAATTACGAATGGAGAACTCATTTATGAGCGCTGTAGCTGGTTTTACTGATTATAAAGTCGCAGATATGTCATTGGCCGATTGGGGCCGCCGTGAAATTATTATTGCTGAGTCTGAGATGCCTGCCCTGATGGCTTTGCGTACCAAGTATGCTGCCGAGCAGCCACTTAAAGGTGCGAAGATTCTCGGCTGTATCCACATGACCATCCAAACCGCGGTACTGATTGAAACCCTGATTGAGCTGGGTGCTGAAGTTCGCTGGTCGAGCTGCAATATTTTCTCTACGCAAGACCAAGCTGCTGCAGCCATTGCCGCTGCGGGTATTCCAGTATTTGCTTGGAAAGGCGAAACTGAAGAAGAGTATGAGTGGTGCATCGAGCAAACCATTATTAAAGATGGCCAGCCTTGGGATGCCAATATGGTGCTTGATGACGGTGGTGACTTAACCGCTATTTTACATGAGCGCTTTCCACAGGTCTTAGACCACGTACATGGCGTCACTGAAGAAACCACCACAGGTGTACACCGCCTACTGGAGATGCTGGAAAAAGGCACATTGAAAGTGCCTGCGATCAACGTCAATGACTCAGTCACCAAAAGCAAAAACGACAACAAGTACGGCTGCCGTCACAGCCTCAATGATGCAATCAAACGCGGCACCGACAACCTGCTATCCGGTAAGCAGGCATTGGTCATTGGTTACGGTGATGTGGGTAAAGGCTCTGCACAATCACTCAATCAAGAAGGCATGATTGTTAAAGTTACTGAAATTGACCCGATCTGCGCCATGCAAGCCTGCATGGATGGTTACGAGCTGGTCTCACCTTACATCGGCGGCCACAATGATGGTACTGACGCCAGTATCGACAAGGCTTTATTGAGCAAAATCGATTTAATCGTTACCACCACAGGTAACGTCAATGTCTGTGATGCCGGCATCCTTAAAGCACTGAAAAAACGTGCTGTGGTGTGCAATATTGGCCACTTTGACAATGAAATCGATACCGCTTTTATGCGCAAAAACTGGGCATGGGAAGAAGTGAAGCCGCAAGTGCATAAAATTCACCGCACCGGTGCTGGCGAATTTAACCTGCACAATGACGACTACTTAATTCTGCTCTCTGAAGGCCGCCTCGTGAACCTCGGTAACGCTACAGGCCACCCAAGCCGCATTATGGATGGCTCATTTGCTAACCAAGTACTCGCGCAAATGCACTTATTTGAGCGCAAGTTTGCTCAGTTAAATGCTGAGCAAAAAGCAGCAGCGCTGACTGTTGAAGTGCTACCGAAAAAGCTCGACGAAGAAGTTGCTTTAGAAATGGTAAAAGGTTTTGGCGGCGTCATCACCCGTTTAACTGATGTGCAAGCCGACTATATTGGCGTACCCGTAGACGGTCCTTACAAGCCTGAAACTTACCGCTACTAAGGTCCACATTAGGGGTAGTTTTCTACCCCTTTTTGTACCTTGCGGCCGACACTTTTTAATTTTAGGGTCATATTTTATGAGCAAGCAACCTCGTATTAGTTTTGAGTTCTTTCCCACTAAAACCGATGCAGGCCATGAAAAGCTGTTAACAACCGCGGCTCAACTGGCCACCTATAATCCAGAGTTTTTCTCTTGCACCTATGGTGCGGGCGGCTCAACCCGTGATCGCACCTTAAATACCGTTTTACAGTTAGACGGTGAAATCAAGATCCCGACTGCACCGCACTTATCTTGTGTTGGTGACAGCAAAGACGATTTACGCGAACTGCTGCACCTGTATAAAAATGCCGGCATTAACCGCATTGTTGCCCTGCGTGGTGACCTGCCATCCGGCATGGGTATGGCCAGCGGTGAATTGCGCTACGCCAACGAGCTGGTTGAGTTCATCCGCAAAGAGACTGGCGATCACTTTTACATCGAAGTGGCTGCCTACCCAGAGATGCATCCACAAGCACGTGATTTTGAAATTGATCTGCAAAATTTCGCCCGCAAAGTGCGGGCAGGCTCAGACAGTGCAATCACCCAATACTTCTTTAATGCCGATTGTTACTTCTATTTTGTCGAACGAGCGCGTAAACTAGGCATTGATATCCCAATCGTGCCAGGCATTATGCCAATTACGAACTACAGTAAACTGGCACGTTTTTCTGATTCTTGTGGTGCTGAGCTGCCACGCTGGATACGCAAACAACTGGAAGCGTACGGCGATGACACAGCAAGCATTCAAGCCTTTGGTACAGAAGTTATTACAAACATGTGTGAGCGCCTATTAGACGGCGGCGCACCTGGTTTGCACTTCTACACGCTTAACCAAGCTGAACCCAGTTTAGCTGTTTGGGATAATCTCAAGCTTAACCGCTGAAATATGGCCTAAGTGCCACTATAGCGATATACCTCCATCCAGTTTTATGCCCAGCGCAGGACATAATTCGTGGATGGAGTGCATACATTTTATGCACTCGTATGGAGCATTTATAATTTTGCGCCCCAAAGTCGGCGGGTCGCCGACAACAGGAAGACTGCATGTCCTTTTCCTCCCTAGGTCTGTCTCAGACTCTGGTTAACGCCGTTGAAGCTGCCGGCTATACATCACCAACCCCAGTGCAATTACTGGCGATTCCCGCGGCAGTACAAGGCCGCGACCTTATGGTTGCCGCACAAACGGGCACCGGTAAAACGGGTGGTTTTGCTCTACCTATTTTAGAAATTTTGTTCCCAAACGGTAAACCCGATCGCGAACAACGCCACCGCCCACGTCAACCTCGTGTATTGGTATTAACGCCAACCCGTGAGCTCGCTGCACAAGTACACGACAGCTTTAAACTGTATGCCCGTGATTTACCCTTTGTCAGCGCCTGTATTTTTGGTGGCGTAGGTATGAACCCGCAGATCAACGCGGTTGCCAAAGGTCTTGATGTCTTAGTGGCCTGCCCTGGTCGCTTATTAGACTTGGTTAATCAAGGCAAAATTGATTTAAGCGGTGTCGAAATTCTAGTCTTAGACGAAGCCGATCGTATGCTGGATATGGGCTTTATCCATGACGTGAAAAAAGTCTTGGCTAAATTACCAAGCAAGCGTCAAAACTTGCTGTTCTCAGCGACCTTCTCACAAGACATCACCAATTTAGCTGGACGCTTACTGCATAATCCAGAGCGCATTGAAGTCACGCCGCCAAACACCACGGTTGAGCGTATTGAGCAGCGCGTGTTCCGTATCAAGGCATCACACAAGCGTGCTTTATTAGCTCACTTAATTACCATGGGTGCTTGGGAACAAGTATTGGTTTTCACCCGCACCAAACATGGCGCAAACCGCTTAGCTGAGTACCTCGATAAAAACGGCTTAGCCGCGGCCGCCATTCACGGTAATAAAAGTCAGAATGCGCGTACTAAAGCCTTGGCAGAATTTAAAGCCGGCAGCGTGCGCATCTTAGTGGCAACCGACATTGCAGCTCGTGGTTTAGATATTGATCAACTGCCGCATGTAGTCAACTTTGAACTGCCCAACGTTGAAGAAGACTATGTACACCGTATTGGTCGCACTGGTCGCGCTGGTCGTGCCGGCGAAGCAGTATCTTTGGTGGCGCCTGATGAAGAGCGTTTACTAAAAAGCATTGAGCGTATGACGCGACAAACCATCGAGGAAGGCGATACCTTAGGTTTTGATCCAAGCAGCGTGGTCATTGAAAAAGCTGAACCGCGCGCACCACGCCCGCCACGCGGCGGTGCACGTAATGCACCTCGCTCAGCGGACAAAAAAAGCAATACCGACAAGCCTAAAGGTCGCCGCCCTGAAGCACGCAGTGCAACCAGCAGCACTGCAGACAAGCCTGCCCGCGCACGCAATCCACGCAACACGCGTAACAACCGCCCTGCAGCAACAACTGCAGTCCCTGAGTTGCCACCCAATCGTGACCCAGAAGTATTTCTAGACGACGCCATTGATAATTTTGGTAATAGCGTTGATTACGTTAGTCCTTACCAAAACAAAAGCCGCGGCCGCCGCCCTAACAGCAACGCTGCGGCTGGCGCACAAGCCCGTACAGCTCGCCCGGCACGCCAAGAGCGTAATCCAAGAGCAGCAGGTGCAGCAGATAAGCGCCGAGCGCCTAAAAAAGCCAACAATAACCCTCGTCGTGACGATGCGCGCTATGCTAGCCCTAACGAGCCAGCAGTTAATCGTGAAGCGCCACAACCGTTGATTATTCGTAAAGGCGAGCGCCTGCCCAGTCTAGAGCAGCTTGAGCAACTAGAGTCACGTTCACGCAAGGAAAGACCTGCACTACTGACAGCGCGTACTGATTAAAAATAGAGTCTAACTTGTCTAAATAAAAGCCTCGCATATTGTTTCATTCGGCATGTGGGGGCTTTTTAGATAGGTAATAGTTATCGTTCTCCATTAAACTTACCAGACAACGGAGATTGCTTGTAAATGCAGCGCCCGAACTGGCATCACTTCAATTGATGTGACAGGTATACCCAAGGAGTTCACATGGAAACACCTTCCAAAGCCAACAAAACCATTAATCCGCCAGTCTTTTATGGATCTGCCGTTTTAGTTGTTGCAATCGTATTTTTTGCGGGCATGTTCCCACAGGGTGCACAAGAACTGTTTGGTTCTGTGCAAAGCTGGATCGTAGATAGCGTTAGCTGGTTCTATATCCTCACCCTTGCGCTCATTCTCATAGCCACAATATTTCTGGCCACCAGTCGCTATGGTGACATCAAGCTCGGCCCTGATCATAGTGAGC
The DNA here is from genome assembly GCF_008807395.1 of Pseudomonas sp. C27(2019). GTDB lineage: Bacteria > Pseudomonadota > Gammaproteobacteria > Pseudomonadales > Pseudomonadaceae > Denitrificimonas. Next base: position 3,096,602 of record NZ_CP043320.1, on the reverse strand, counting down.
CTGACTATAAAAACAGCTCATGGTTTGCCATGCTGTTTTCTGCGGGCATGGGTATCGGCTTGATGTTTTTCGGTGTGGCCGAACCAGTCATGCACTTTGTGGCGCCACCCGTAGGCGACCCAAACACCATCGAAGCTGCCAAAGAAGCCATGAAACTGACCTTCTTCCATTGGGGCTTACACGCTTGGGCGGTTTACGCGATTGTTGCATTGATCCTCGCTTTTTTCTCCTACCGTCATGGCTTGCCGCTGACCTTGCGCTCAGCCTTGTACCCACTGATTGGTGAGCGTATCTACGGGCCAATTGGCCATGCTGTCGATATTTTTGCCATTATCAGTACGATTTTAGGTATTGCGACCTCGCTGGGTTACGGTGTTCTACAAATCAACAGTGGTTTTAATTATCTGTTTGGCCTGCCCATTGGCACCAACATTCAAGTGATCCTTATTATCAGCATCACCGCTTTGGCTACCATATCGGTTGTCACTGGTTTGGATAAAGGGGTAAAACGTTTATCAGAACTTAACCTTATATTTGCTGTTATTTTATTAACCCTAGTATTGGTTCTCGGCCCTACCGCACTGCTGTTAAAAAGCTTTGTTGAAAACACCGGGGGTTACTTATCTGAGATCGTTAACAAAACCTTTAACCTGTATGCCTACGACCCAACTGACTGGCTGGGCGGCTGGACCTTATTGTATTGGGGCTGGTGGATTTCTTGGTCACCCTTTGTCGGGATGTTTATTGCCCGCGTTTCGCGTGGTCGTACCCTCCGTCAATTTATCACCGGCATCCTACTGGTACCGACCGGCTTTACTTTCATGTGGATGACGGTGTTTGGTAATAGCGCCATCTACATGATTATGAAAGAGGGGATGACCAGCTTGGCCGACACTGTTAGTGCCGACAGCTCATTAGCCCTGTTTGCCTTCTTAGAGCACTTCCCTTTTTCTACACTGCTGTCAATGGTTGCAGTCTGTATGGTGATTCTGTTCTTCGTCACCTCGGCTGACTCAGGCTCCTTAGTGATTGATATGCTAGCTTCTGGTGGCCAAACAGAAACACCTGTATGGCAGCGTATTTTCTGGGCATCATCCACAGGTTTCGTTGCCATTGCACTGTTAATGACCGGTGGTTTAGGCGCGCTACAAACAGCTACAATTGCCAGCGCACTGCCCTTCTCAGCGATTCTATTGGTTGCCATTTGGGGGTTATTTAAAGCGCTACATATTGACTCAACCAAACGCATACTGAGACAACAAAGTGCGACGCACTACTCGCGTGAGAAAAAAAGTACAGGGGGCTGGCAACGACGCTTACGCAGCATGGTCATGTTCCCTCGCCGCTCACACGTCAACCGTTTTATTGACGAAGTGGTAGTGCCAGGCTTTGAAGAAGTTGCTGTTGAGCTGCGCAAACAAGGCTACACAGTTGAAGTCATTAGCAATGATGACGACGACAAGCACTGCAAGCTTGAAGTACAGCATCATCAGGAAGTTAACTTTGTCTACGAAGTACGTCCACGCGCCTATGTGCGACCAGACTTTATGTCACAAGAGGACGCAACTGAAGATAGCGAGGAACGAGAAGAGCGTAAATACTTCCGTGCCGAAGTGCACTTAATGGAAGGCGGCCAAGATTACGACATCATGGGCTGGTCACGCGATGAAGTGATTGACGATATCCTTGATCAGTATGAACAGCACATGCACTTCTTGCACGTGGTGCGCTAATCCTTCACTGCCGCACGCTTAACCAGGCGCTCTTTTTAGAGCGCCTTTTTATTGTGCTAAAACTCAACTGCAAGAGAAAACAGCCTGACTGGCCGAGCAAGTCGATGGCAACTCATCCGCGTTATAGCACTTCAATGCTAGAATAGTGACTTTATACAATTCTGGTTTGTTCATGTCTAAGCTTAACCCTCGCCAACAAGAAGCAGTCAATTACATCAGCGGTCCAATGCTGGTGCTGGCCGGTGCTGGCTCGGGTAAAACCAGTGTGATCACCCGTAAAATCGCGTATTTAATTCAGCACTGCGGCATCTCCGCGCGGCACATTGTTGCAGTAACCTTTACCAACAAAGCTGCGCGCGAAATGAAGGAGCGGGTGTCATCTTTATTGCGCGGTGCCGAAGGCCACGGCTTAACTGTCTCCACCTTCCATAATTTAGGTTTAAATATCATCCGCCGCGAGCATGCGTTGCTCGGCTATAAGCCCGGTTTCTCAATCTTTGATGATTCTGACGTAAAAAATTTACTCAGCGATATCATGCAAAAAGAATACGCTGGTGATGATGGCGTTGATGAAGTAAAAAATATCATCAGCAAGTGGAAGAATGATTTAATTCTACCCGAACACGCTTTAGAGCTGGCGCGCGGTGCTAAAGAGCAAACGGCTGCGATTGTTTACAGCCATTACCAACGCACCCTCAAGGCATACAACGCGGTGGATTTTGACGACTTAATTTTTCAGCCGGTCAAACTCTTCCAAAACCATCCCGACGTGCTAGATAAATGGCGTAATCGTATTCGCTATATGCTCGTTGATGAATACCAAGACACCAACACCAGCCAGTATTTGTTGGTTAAACTGCTGGTCAAAGAGCGTGCGCAGTTCACCGTCGTGGGTGATGATGACCAATCCATTTACGCGTGGCGCGGTGCACGGCCAGAAAACCTGATGCAGCTTAAAGAGGACTTCCCCTCGCTAAAAGTCGTGATGCTGGAGCAGAATTACCGCTCCACCGGCCGCATCCTTAAATGCGCCAATATTCTCATCTCTAACAACCCGCATGAGTTTGTTAAAGAGCTGTGGAGTGATATGGGCCACGGTGATGAGATCCGCGTGATTCGTTGCCGTAATGAAGATGCTGAAGCGGAGCGCATTGCTATGGAGATTCTTACCGAGCACATGCGCACGCAGCGCCCCTACAGTGATTTTGCTATTTTGTACCGCGGCAACTACCAAGCCAAAATCATGGAGCTGAAGCTGCAAGTGCATAAAATCCCCTATCGTTTATCTGGGGGTACCAGCTTTTTTGGCCGCCAAGAAGTTAAAGACTTGATGTCGTACTTTCGCTTATTGGTCAATCCAGACGATGACAATGCCTTACTGCGTGTGATCAACGTGCCGCGCCGTGAAATCGGCTCAGCCACCCTAGAAAAACTCAGCGGTTACGCAACAGAGCGCAAAATATCAATGTATGAAGCCTGCGCAGAAATCGGTTTAGGTGAGCACTTAAGTGCGCGCTACACTGAGCGTTTAGCGCGCTTTAAGCACTACATGGATAAGCTGCGCCAGCGCTGCTTTAGTGAAGACCCCATCGATGCACTGAAAGAAATGATTGTCGACATTGATTACGAAAACTGGATCAGACAAAACAGCGCCAGTGAAAAAGCCTGTGAATATCGGATGAGTAATGTCTGGTTTTTAATTGAAGCATTAAAAAGTACCTTAGAGCGTGACGACGAAGGCGAGATGAGCATCGAAGAGGCCATCGCCAAACTGGTGTTACGCGATATGCTCGAGCGCCAAGAGGACGATGAAGACGGTGCTGAAGGCGTGCAAATGATGACCTTGCATGCCTCCAAAGGCTTGGAGTTTCCTAGCGTTTATATTATGGGTATGGAAGAAGAAATACTGCCGCACCGTTCCAGTATTGAAGCCGATACCATCGAAGAAGAACGCCGTTTGGCCTATGTCGGCATCACCCGTGCACGGCGCAATCTGACCTTTACCTTTGCCAGCAAACGCAAACAATACGGTGAAATCATCGACTGCACCCACAGCCGTTTTCTTGATGAATTACCTGCCGATGATCTGCAATGGGAAGGTCTTGAAGAAGCCCCAGTCGAGGTTAAAGCCGCACGCGGTAATAACGCGCTTGCTGGGATTCGTGCCATGCTAAAAAAATAACCGATTTGTTTTTTAATTTGTCATAAGGAATAGTGCTATTACTCAAACATTTGCTAAAAAATCTCTCAGTGTACAACTGATTATCCTGCTGGCCTCGCTCAGTGCGCTGGTGGCCGCAGCGATTGATATGTACTTGCCAGCGTTTCCAACGGTTGCCATTAGCTTGGAGATTACCCCAGGACAAGTCCAACAAACCCTGACCATCTTCCTGATTGGCTTAGGGATTGGCCAAGGCCTCTATGGGCCTTTTTTAGACCGCTTTGGCCGACGACCACCGCTATTGATTGGCATCGGCTTATTTACCATCGGTTCATTGGCCGCAGCAATGTCCACCAGTTTTGAAGGCCTTTTGCTGGCGCGTTTTTTACAAGCGCTGGGCGCAGCAGCAGGCTCAGTGGCCTCACGGGCCGTCGTCACCGACACCTGCGACCCACAAAGTTCGGCGCGTATTTACTCCATGCTGATGCAAGTGATGATGATCGCGCCCATCACTGCGCCTATGCTGGGCGGACTGATTTTACTTTACGGTGAATGGCATTTAATTTTCTGGGTACTGGCCTTAATTGGGGTGATCTGTGGCTTATTCACCATACGCCTGCTGCCAGAAACCTTACCGCTGGAACGCCGCGTGCCGCTATCGATGCGCAGTATTGTGCGCAATTACGCCATGCAGCTGAGCAACCCCAGCTTCTTGTTTTACACCTTAGCCACCAGCTGTACCTTGGGCTGCTTGTTTATTTATATCAACAACTCACCCTTTGTCTTTATTGAAATGTTTGCCCTGACACCGACCCAGTTCAGTTATATTTTTGCCGCCAATGCGCTGGTGATGATTGGTATCAGCCAAATCAACTTACGCTTATTAAAGTTTTACAGCGTGACACGGGTGCTGTTTATTGGTCTCGGCGGCTTTATTGTGATTGGCACAGTGCTGCTAAGTCTCGTGCAGCTGGGCTGGGAGGCGCTGTGGAGCTATAGCATCCTGCTGGGCCTCGGCATGGTCATGCTCGGCCTGATTACTGGTAACCTCACTGCGCTCACTATGGCGCACACCCAGCGCCATGCCGGCATTGCTTCCGCGCTGATGGGCTTAATCCAGTTCTTATTGGCAGCAAGCATCGGCTTTGTTGCCAGCATTGCTGCCGCGCCATCACTGTACACACTACCTATCGCGCTGCTGGTGCTCGGTCTTGCCGCTATGGGTCTGTGCCTGATTGGCCGACACTTTGCCCTGCATGCGCCTACACCGGACCCTTAAAATAGCTGCTGTGTGGCGATTGGCATAGCGCACACTTTGATGCTGGGTGTGCTGAGCACAGACAGCAACACACAAAATTGTACATTCACCTTGTTCGATTACTGCTAGGCTGAGCACAGCAGTTAAACATTCTGAGCGAGACACGTATGACCACTGAAATTTCTCTCGTTTTGCTGATTTCACTGGGCGCCATGGTGCTTTTTGTCACCGAGAAGCTGCGCATCGACGCCATTGCCATTCTGGTTTTGGTGAGCTTAACACTGCTTGACCTGATCAGCCCCAGCCAAGCGCTAAGCGGTTTTAGCAACCCCGCCACTATCACCGTCGCCTCTATGTTTATCCTCGCTGCTGGGCTGCAAAACAGTGGTGCCCTTGCCAGTATTCAGAGGCTGCTAGGCGCTGCACACTCGCCACTGCAATTTATGCTGATGCTGTTTGGCTTACTGGCCCTGGTTGCACCTTTCGTCAATAACACTGCCGTGGTCGCAATCTTTATTCCCATCGTGATTGCAGCCAGTTTAAAAGTTGGCCTGTCACCCTCCAAAACCTTGATTCCATTGTCTTACGTTGCACAAATGATGGGCGTTGTGACCCTGATTGGTTCTTCGACCAACCTGCTAGTGAACTCAATCGCTAAGGATTTAGGCCATCCAGGCTTTAGTATGTTTGAGTTTTTACCGCTGGCGGCGATTTGTGCAATCGCCGGCTGCCTGTATCTGCTGACATTGGGGCGCTGGTTATTGCCGGATGTACGCAGCGCAGACTTGGAAAACCTCTATGAATTTGGTCACTATATTAGCGAATTAAAAATCACCGAAAATTCAAAATTACTGGGTGTCACTGTCGAAGAGGCCAAGCTCAGTAAAAATTACAATGTGTATATTCTAGAGTTACTGCGCGATGGCGAAAAGTACTGGTCACCACGTTCAGAAGAGCTGCAAGAAGGCGATATTTTACTGGCGCGTGGCGTATGGTCTGACCTTGAAGCCCTTAAAGATGAGCAAAAGCTGGCATTCAACACACAAACTGATTTCCAACTCAAGGGTCGGAAACAGGAAAAATCAGTCCTTGCAGAGGTGATGATTGCTCCGCAGTCACGCGCAGCTGGACGTCTACTATCCGTATTTAATCGGAGCTGGCGCTACAATGCTTCAGTCATGGGCGTGCAACGGCGTGGACAGGTTGTGCGCAATAAACTGAACAGCTTACGCTTACGCATCGGTGATATTTTGTTGCTGGCTTTGCCAGAAAAAGACTTAACCGCACTGCGTAAAGATAAAAGTGTCATCGTTATTTCTCAACGCGAAGCCACTCAAGAGTATGGCTGGCGCGCCCCCTTTGCCATAGCCACCATGGCCATGGTTGTTATCGTGTCAGCGCTGGGTTGGCTGCCGATAGCCATTTCTGCCCTAACCGGCGCCGTTGCCATGACGCTATCAGGCTGCATTCATGCAGATGATGTCTATGAAAGTACCGACTGGTCGATTGTGATATTAATTGCCGGCCTGTTACCACTCGGTATTGCCATGAGCACTTCAGGTGCTGCACAGTTTTTGGTAGATAATAGTGTTGGTCTCGTCAGCCACTTGGGTCCACATGTAGTACTCGGCGTACTTTACTTAATGGCACTGCTGTTTGGTGAACTGATGAGTAACTCAGCTGCTGCGGTGTTGTTGACGCCAATCGGTTTTTCTACCGCACAGTTAATGGGGGCTGACCCCACGCCGTTTTTGATTGCCATTACCTTCGCCGCCTCTACCAGTTTTATGACCCCAGTGGGTTACCAAACCAACATGATGGTCTACAGCGCTGGCGGCTATAAATTCAGTGACTTTATGAAGGTCGGCTTACCTCTCAATAGCATTTTCTGGCTATTGGGGGTGATCTTTATTCCGATTTTCTGGCCGTTTTGAATGGATGAATAGGCTGGCGCATGATCCTATCAAACTTCAGGCAGTGCGCAAGGCAGGCACCTGTGCCCGCGCGAATACCGCGCACGGGCTTTACCAATATATTCATCTGTGGATTATGGGTATTTAAAATGGCAAAACACTACCATCCCAGTTTAATAATGCACCACTCACCTCTGGCGTTAGCCCAGCGCACACTTTTAATAGTCGCTGAGCGGTCTGCTCGGCAGTTTGTAGCTGTCCGTGGGGAAGATTGCTCTGGAAAGGTTCAGACAGCGGTGTATCAGTGGTGCCAGGGTGCACCGAGACAATAGAAGCGCTTGGATTGAGCCGCCCGACTTCAAGGCTGAGGTTTTTCACTAGCATATTCAGAGCAGCTTTACTCATGCGGTAGCTGTACCAACCGCCCAAATGGTTATCGCTGATGCTGCCCACTTTAGCGCTGAGCACTAAAACTTTAACCTGCAGTGTGCGGGTTAAGTAACGAAACAAACTGCGCAAATACTGCGCAGGGATAATGACATTACTGTGTAAGCGCTGCGCCAGTTGCGCACTATCAAGCTGGCGGATGGTTTTTTCTGGCATCCCGTTGGCATCATGCAGCACACCATTACAGATAAAAATGGTATCAGGCTGATGCTGCAATGCTTGCTCAATACACAGCTGAGCGCTGTCTTCACTTTGCAGTGCATCTTGATAGTGAAACCATGTAACGTCATCTGCAGCCGCTTGTCGACTGATAACACTGACGACTGCACCCTCAGCGCTGCACTGCTGTGCAATGGCTTGACCGATGCGACTACTGCCGCCAATAATCAGAACAGATTGAGTCATCTAAGCACCTAAAGTTTAACGGTATCTGTAGGCTATGCTGTCATCGTAAATAGGCAATTTTGCTGCAGCAAAGCTAAGCAACTTTAGTATTGCTTGAATCATGCTTGGCGTACAAACAAAAAAGACGACTGCTTAGAGTCGCCTTTTTTGTTACCGCAAAGAGATTGATTAGGCAGCAATACTGCCTTTAAGCTTCTTCATGGCATTCTTTTCAAGCTGACGAATGCGTTCTGCAGACACACCATACTGAGCAGCAAGATCATGCAGCGTGACTTTCTCATCAGACAACCAACGCTGCTGCAAAATATCACGACTGCGCTCATCCAGCTCAGCCAGTGCTTCATGCAGGCTGTTACTCGAGTTTTCAGTCTGATCAGTCGCCTCAAGCTGCAAGGCGGGATCATAGCTGTGATCTTCTAAATAGTTCGCCGGTGATCTGTAAGCGCTTTCATCATCTTCATTATCTGACGGGTCAAACGACATATCATGACCGGTTAAGCGACTTTCCATCTCACGCACTTCACGTGCCTCAACACCGAGTGAACCAGCAACGGCGTTAACCTCATCATTGGTCAGCCAAGCTAAACGCTTCTTGTGGCTGCGTAAATTAAAGAACAACTTACGTTGAGCTTTGGTCGTGGCAACTTTAACGATACGCCAGTTGCGTAACACGTACTCGTGAATCTCAGCCTTAATCCAATGCACGGCAAAGGACACTAAGCGCACACCCTTTTCTGGGTTAAAACGCTTCACTGCTTTCATTAAGCCAACGTTGCCTTCTTGAATTAAATCGCCATGCGGCAGGCCATAACCTGAGTAGCTGCGTGCGATATGCACCACAAAGCGTAAGTGAGCCATAACCAATTGGCGTGCAGCATCTAAATCTTGGTGATAATACAGACGCTCACCTAAATCACGCTCTTGCTCAAGTGTTAAGAGCGGAATCGAATTAACAGAGTGTGTGTAAGCTTGCAGGTTTGCGCCTGGGCTTAGCATCTGAGCAGTTTGTAATGCGGTCGTGGTGGTCATTAATATCCTCCAACGGGTGACATATTCTTAAACAATATCATTATATATAAGATAGCAATAACGCCTTAAAGTTCCCTATTCTGCGCTGCAACAATACACGCAAACCCTTATTTCCCAGTAACCTGTTACTAGCGTGGTAACAATTCTCGTAAGTGCCGTGCTACAGCTAACCAAGCAGCGATGTAACCCAGCAATACTGCACCAAGTAGCAATGAAAAGCCATCCTCGAGCGACACACCGGATAAGCTAAACTCACTGCCATACAATTGCGCCAACTGCACAACAGAGGCATTAAGCCATTCTAAGCCAAAGGCCAGCAGCAACCAAGCCAGCACGCCACCGGCTAAACCGTATAAAACACCCATATACAAGAAGGGGCGGCGCACATAACCATCAGTGCCTCCAACCAGTTTAATCACTTCAATTTCAACGCGCCGATTCTCAATATGCAAACGAATGGTATTACCCACCACCAGTAATAGCGCAGCAATCAGCAGCACCGATAATGCAAAAATAAAATGATCACCCATTTGCAAAATAGCGGCTAAACGCTCAATCCACATCAGATCGAGCTGCGCCTGCTCAACCTTTGGCATATTTTTTAACTCATCAAGCAACGCCACTAAGGTGTCTTTATCAATCATTTCAGGGGTGACTAAAATACTGCCTGGCAATGGGTTATCTGGCAGTTCGCGCAAGGCTTCGCCGAGTCCTGAATGCTCTTGAAATTCAGCCAGTGCCTGCTCGCGACTGATCCACTGCGCTTCGGCAACGTGCTCGTGCTCGGCGATTTTATCGCGTAACAACTCGCCGTAGGTGTCACCTGAGTCAAGCTCGAGAAACAGTGAAATTTGCGCGGCACGCTGCCAAGAGCCACCCAATTGACTGACATTTTCTAATAACAACGCCAGTCCCATCGGCAAGCTTAAAGCAACCGCCATCACCAAGCAGGTAAAAAAACTACCCAATGGCTGGCGCACTAAACGACTTAAACTGTCTTTAAAGCTGGCCCGATGATTTTCCAGCCACGCGCGCAGTTGATGACGAAAGCCGCGCGTATCCGATAAAGTCGGAGCAACGGTATGCTTGGCTGTAGCACCAACGCGCTCACCGGGCTGGTTAGGGGTGACACGTCCAGCACTCATTACACTGCCTCCCCATCGCCAATCAAACGGCCACGCTGCAGGGTCAACATGCGTTGACGCATCCGCGCGATCAATGCCAAGTCGTGACTGGCAATTAACACTGTGGTACCAAGCTGATTAATGTCTTCAAACACCGCCATGATTTCTGCCGCAAGACGTGGATCTAAATTACCGGTCGGCTCATCGGCCAGCAATAATGCCGGTTGGTGGACAATCGCGCGAGCAATGCCAACGCGCTGCTGCTGTCCAGTGGACAGATCAGATGGGGCTTGCAAGGCTTTATCTTTTAAGCTGACACGCTCCAGCGCCAAGCTAACCCGCTGATTAATCTCTTCTTGCGGCAAGCCTAAAATGTTGAGCGGTAAGGCCACATTGGCAAACACACTGCGGTCAAATAACAGTTGGTGATTTTGAAAAACCACACCAATCTGGCGGCGCAAAAATGGAATTTGTGAATTGGTAATTTTGGCTAAATCTTGTCCAGCTAGCAACAGCTTACCGCTGGTGGGCCGCTCCATTGCCAACAGCAGTCGTAACATAGTGCTTTTACCTGCTCCGGAGTGACCCGTGACAAACAAAAACTCACCGCGACGCACACGAAAACTCAGCTCATGCAAGCCAACATGCCCATTGGGGTAACGTTTTTCGACCTGCTCAAACCGAATCATTCAGAATCCTTTTCGGCAAACAATGCGCTAACAAAATCATCGGCAACAAAGTCACGCAAATCATCAATGCCTTCACCGACACCAATATAGCGAACGGGAATTGCAAAGTGCTTGGCCAAAGCAAAAATAACCCCACCCTTGGCTGTGCCGTCGAGCTTGGTTAGGGCTAGGCCTGTTACCGGTATGGTTTCATTAAAATGACGGGCTTGGTTGATCGCATTTTGTCCAGTACCCGCATCCAACACGAGCAGCACTTCATGTGGTGCGCTGTCATCGAGTCGGCCCATTACCCGTGCAACTTTGCGTAATTCTTCCATTAAGTTGTCTTTGGTGTGTAAACGCCCAGCAGTATCAGCGATCAACACATCCATACCACGCGATTGCGCGGCTTGTACTGCATCAAAAATCACTGAAGCCGAGTCGGCACCGGTGTGCTGAGCAATCACGGGGATTTTATTGCGCTCACCCCAGACTTGCAACTGCTCAACAGCAGCCGCGCGGAAGGTATCACCAGCAGCCAACATGACTTTTTTGCCGTCTTTTTGCAGGCGTGAAGCCAGCTTACCGATCGTGGTGGTTTTACCTGCGCCGTTGACGCCAACCACTAAGATCACATAGGGCTTTTTCTCAACGGGCACAGTCAGCGGCTGTTCAACAGGACGCAGCAGATCGGCCATTTCACCTTGTAAGGCTTTATAGAGTGCACCGCTGTCAGCCAACTCTTTGCGCGCTACCCGACGGGTTAGGTTGCTCATAATTGCGGTGGTGGCTTCCATACCAACATCCGCCGTCAACAAACGGGTTTCTAATTCTTCCAGCAGATCATCATCAATTTCTTTTTTACCCAAAAACAAGCTGGCCATGCCTTCGCCAAGGCCGGAACTGGTTTTTGCCAAACCCTGCTTTAAGCGAGCAAACCAGCTCAGTTTATTGCCTTGCGGCTTGCTTTGTCCGGCCAAATTGGCCTCAAGCGCGGGTTCAACTGCGGGCTCATCAACAGCTTCGGTGACACTCTCGGTCACAGCAGCTTGTGTTGCTGGTGTTTGCTCTGTTTCTGGCTCTTGTGTTGCTGGTTGCGCTACTGCAGCAACAGGCACAGTAATCTCTCGGCCAGCCGATAACTTAAAGCGCGAAGGCCGCGCCGCCGTAACCTGTGTCGCCTCAGGCATTTGCGCTTTTAGCGCAGCAGCATCTGGCTCTGGCTCTGGCTCTGGCTCTGGCTCTGGCTCTGGCTCTGGCTCTGGCTCAATAATATTGTCCGCGACTGCCTCAAGGCTTTCTGCAACAGACACAGCCTCTTCAGCAACAGGCGCTGATTCATCGAGCGCGGCAGTGGATGCAGACTCTACCTGCGTTTGTGGCTGTTGCGATTGTTCGTCAAGCAGCACCTTTTGCTCGGGCACTGCCGCATCATCGCTAGGCTGTTCTGTTTTTGCCTCAGCTTTCTTTCTGCCAAACCACGAAAACAAGCCTTTTTTGGCCGGTGCTTCTGGTGCTACGTCGGCCTGCGTCTCTTCTGCAGGCACCTCAGATGATAGGGAGTCAGCGCTAGACGCTGGTTGTTTTGCTTTTTTGTCGTCGCCGGAACCAAACATAGAAAAGGCTATCTCAGCAGGTCAGCATATCTGAGGGCATTAAAGTAAATAATAATCAGATATGGTTGTTAATAAAATGATTGCTGTATCCTAACATCCCTAAGCCCTTGGTAGCTAAACTCAGAGCGCAGTTTAAAAGGTTCTCATATGAAAATTTTCTTCAGTTACATCGTACTATTTCTTTCCAGTACGCTTATAACACCGCTAATGGCGCAGACCGCCACCACCGAATTCAGCTTAGACAACGGACTTAAGGTGATTGTTCGCGAAGATCATCGCGCACCGGTCGTGGTCAGCCAACTCTGGTATAAAATCGGCTCCAGTTATGAAACCCCAGGTAGCACTGGTTTAGCCCACGCGCTTGAACACATGATGTTCAAAGGCAGCAGCAAATTAGGTCCAGGAGAGTCTTCACGCATTTTACGCGAGCTAGGCGCTGAAGAAAACGCCTTTACCAGCGATGATTACACCGCCTATTACCAAGTCTTGGCACGTGATCGCTTAGAAGTCGCCCTAGAAATGGAAGCTGACCGTTTGGCCAGTCTAACCCTGCCAGAAGATGAGTTTATTCGTGAAATCGAGGTGATCAAAGAAGAGCGCCGTATGCGCACAGATGATCGGCCCAGCTCATTAGCTTACGAGCGCTTCAAGGCCCTAGCCTACCCTGCTAGCGGCTACCATATCCCTACCATTGGCTGGATGCATGATCTTGAGCGCATGACCATTGCTGATTTACGCGATTGGCATGATCGCTGGTATGCACCCAATAATGCTATTTTAGTGATTGTCGGTGACGTGCAGCCTGATGAAGTCAAAACGTTGGTAGAGCGCCACTTCGCTAAGATTCCCGCACGCCCTATTCCAGCCAGCAAACAACCTTTAGAGCAAGCCGAGCCAGGGCAACGCAGCATCACTTTATACCTTAAAGCCCAGCTGCCCAGTTTAATGATGGGCTTTAATGTGCCCAGCCTCGCCAGTAGCGACAATTCAACGAGCGTGCATGCACTGCGCTTAATCAGCGCCTTATTGGACGGCGGTAACAGCGCACGGCTACCGACCGAGCTGGAGCGCAAGCAAGAACTGGTAGCTGGTGCATCGGCTTGGTACAACGCCTTCTCACGCGGCGACAGTTTGTTTGTGCTATCGGCCGCACCAAATGTACAGAAAGGCAAAACCTTAGCTCAAGTTGAGGCCGGTCTTTGGCAACAACTTAAACTGCTGCAAGATACCCCACCAACCGTTGCCGAGTTGGATCGTGTGCGTGCGCAAGTACTGGCTGCTGAAGTGTATGCACAAGACTCCATCACCAGCCAAGCACAACAAATCGGTCGTTTAGAAAGTGTCGGCCTGTCATGGCGCTTGCAAGACAGCGACTTAGCCACGTTACAGGCAGTGACGCCAGCAGATATTCAAGCCGCCGCTCAGCAGTTCTTTATCCCCACTCGACTAACCACCGCTTATGTGCACCCCGAGGAGGCGCGCCCATGATGTCCCTGCGTATGCTTAGCGCAAGCCTTATCAGCGCTGTATTACTCTTAAATGCTGGCTGCAGCACCTTTGATAGTGCGCAATCAGCTCAGCCTAAACCCGTCGAACAGCGCATCAGCAGCTTAGCCGCACTGTCGAAAAAAGACCCGGTGACGCGCACGCTGGACATTCAACAATGGCACACATCGTCAGGTACTAAAGTGCTGTTTATGGCTGCCCCTGAATTACCGATGTTTGATTTGCGCTTAACCTTTTCTGCCGGTAGCAGCAAAGATGGCAGCACCTACGGTTTAGCCAGCCTGACCAACAGCATGCTCAATGAGGGTACAGGCAGGTTAAATGCAGGTGATATTGCCAGCCAGTTTGAAAACCTTGGTGCACGTTTCTCCAGTGGCTCCTACCGTGACATGGCAGTGGTTAGCTTACGCAGCTTGAGCGACCCCAAGCTTAGCGCGCCAGCGCTAGATCTATTTAGCGAGGTGACGGCAAAGCCCAGCTTCCCAGCCGAATCACTGGCACGGATCAAAAATCAACTGCTGGCCAGTTTCGAATACCAAAAACAAGATCCCAGTAAGCAAGCCTCCTTAGCTTTATTTGAGCAGCTGTATGAGCAGCATCCCTATGCCCACCCCAGTTCAGGTACTGCCGAATCCGTTCCAAATATTGAGCGCCAACAACTACGCGACTTTCACCGCAGCTACTATAGCGCTGAAAACGCACAAATCGCCCTTGTTGGTGATTTAACTCTTGCGCAAGCCAAAGCGATCAGCGAACAGGTGACAGCGCGCTTACCGCGTGGCGCTGCGGCTGCAAGCACAGCTGAGCCACAGGCCACTGCAGCATCACGCACGCATATTGAATTCCCTTCAGAACAAACGCATATCATGCTAGCGCAACTGAGCGTAAAGCGTGGTGACGATGATTACCCTGCACTCTTTTTGGGCAATCAGATTCTCGGTGGTGGCGGCTTTGGTAGCCGCTTAATGGAAGAAGTCCGTGAAAAACGTGGCTTAACCTATGGTATTTATTCAGGCTTTAGCCCGATGCAAGCCACTGGGCCCTTTATGATTAACGTACAAACCCGCGCACAACTCAGTGAGGCAACTTTGCAACTGGTACAAGACTTGTTGCGTGAGTTCATTAACAACGGCCCAAGCGAAGCAGAGCTGGCGAATGCAAAGCGCGAAAGCCTTGGCAGCTTTCCACTCAGCGCCGCCAGTAACTCAGCGATTGTGGGTCAATTGGCCGCCATCGGTTTTTATGACATGCCACTGACTTGGATGAGCGATTTTATGCAAGATCTACAGGCACTCAGTGTTGCCGACGTACATGCTGCCTTTCAACGTCATCTCAACCCAGAGCAATTGGTCATTGTTACTGTCGGCCCAAAGGTTGAGCAGCTGCCCTTGCCTGAACCGGTTGAGCGCGCTGCTCCAGCAGCCGTGGAGCGCCAGCACTGATGGCTAAACGCACAATAAAGCCCGCTCAGCCTAAATCCAGTCAGGTCCGCATTATTGGTGGATTGTGGCGCTCACGTAAAGTGAGTGTGCCGCAGGCGCCTGGGCTACGACCGACACCTGATCGCGTCCGAGAAACCTTATTCAATTGGTTAGCACCCTATGTCCAAGGCGCACGCGTGTTGGATGCGTACACCGGCAGTGGTGCGTTGTTTTTAGAAGCGCTCTCACGCGGTGCCAGTTCAGGCGTGGCGCTAGACTCCAATGCCGATGCAACAAATAATCTACGCGGTAATTTAGCGCTGTTAGCCTGTGAAACTGCTGAGGTGTTACGCGTTGATACCCTGCACTATTTAAGCAGCGAAGCAGAACATGGCTTTGATATCGTGCTGCTCGATCCGCCGTTCCACCAAGATTTACTGCTAAATAGCTGTGAGTTATTAGAGTGCAACAATTGGCTCAACCCATGCGCATGGATTTATACCGAGAGTGAGCAAGCACCCTCAAGTTTGGGCGTGCCGCATACATGGCGCTTACATCGGGAAAAGCATACTGGCCAAGTGTATTACGCACTCTGGCAAAAGACGTCTTAAGCGCTGCTTGCTGACTTAATTCAGCAAATCCAGTAACTTACGTGTTTTAAATAGTGCCATAGGGGTGATATGTGGAATCTTTGAAGGGCAAGCTGGCACTGGGTGTCTTAAAACTGATTGCTTTATTGCCTTGGCGCGGCGTGCAAGCGCTAGGCAACGCAATTGGCTGGTTGATGTGGAAAATACCAAGCCGCTCCCGTGAAGTCGCACGCACCAACCTCAGCCACTGTTTTCCTGAGCTAAACACCACTGAAATTGACCAACTGACTGGGCGTAGCTTAAAAAGCATCGGTAAATCCTTTACTGAAAGCGCCTGCGCATGGATTTGGCCACCAGAAAAGACCTTAAAATACATACGCGAAGTTGAAGGCTTAGAGATTCTAGAAGAGGCTCTGGCCAGCGGCAAAGGCGTGGTTGGCATTACCAGCCATCTGGGTAACTGGGAGGTGCTCAATCACTTTTACTGCGCACAATGTAAACCCATAATTTTTTATCGCCCACCCAAGTTAAAAGCCCTTGATGACTTGCTAAAAACCCAACGTGTACAGCAAGGCAATCGCGTTGCACCCTCGACCCGCGAAGGCATTATTAGTGTCATCAAAGAAGTACGCAATGGCGGCAGCGTCGGCATTCCAGCCGATCCCGAGCCCAGTCGTAGCGCTGGCGAATTTGTCCCTTTCCTTGGTACAACAGCCCTGACCAGCAAGTTTGTCGCCGGTATGCTGGGCGGCAAACAGGATAAAGTCAGTGCAGTTTTTCTGCATGCCATTCGCCTTGCAGACGGCAGCGGCTTTAAAGTTATTTTAGAAGCTGCACCGGACGCGATGTACAGCACTGATACCTATACTTCAGTGAGCGCCATGAGTGATGTACTCGCCAGCTATGTACAACGCTGGCCTGAGCAGTACATGTGGACGATGAAACGTTTCAAAAAACGTCCAGAAGGCGAGCAGTCTTGGTATTAAGATTTCTTGATATCGCAGCATAAGTCAGCTTAAAGTAGGTCGTCAGAATAATTTAATGGACACTGAATTATGACTACAGATATTCGCCAAAGCATTCGGACCTGTATAAATTGCCAGATTAAAATTTGGCATCCACTATTGGGTGAGATTTTTGCAACAACAGAAGACTTGTCCGATGAAGGTGTGCTTATTAATCACCCAGATATCATCAAGCTTAAAATCGGCGATATCGTCAGCGGACAAGTACAAGGCCTACCCATTGAGGCACCCATTCTGCAAATGGAAGTTGTGCGCACCACTACCACCGGCGTTGGCTTACGCTTTTGCCAAGACACTTAGCCCTACTGTTATTGCTGCATACTTAACCTGCATGACAACTCAATTCATGCAGTTAAGCTGCGCCGAAAGCGCAGCAAAGCCACTAAGAAAAATACACAGCCAATCACTAACAACGCCAGCATTTCTGGCCACACTAAGGCAATACCTGCATCCCGGAACAAGATTGCTGTCGATAAGCTGACAAAGTGCGTGGTCGGTGACAACTGCATCACCCACTGCAGCCACAGCGGCATGCTATCTAAGGGCGTAGTACCACCAGATAACAGCAGCATCGGCATCAACACCGGAATAGACAGTAGGCCAAATTGCGGAATCGAACGCGCCAAAGTGGTTAGAAATACCGCCAGCGCTGTAGTGGCAAACAAATACAGCGCCGTCACAGTTAAATACAAGACCATCGATCCGACTAAAGGCACGCCTAAGGCTTTTTTCACAATCAATTCCAGCGACAGCCAGGTGCAGAGCACAACCACCAGCATACTGGTCCAAACTTTGGCCAGCATGATCTCAAAGGCCGTTAGCGGCAACACCAATAAATGTTCAAGCGTACCGTGTTCGCGCTCACGCAACAGCGCCGTACCAGTGAGTAAAATTGCTAAAATGGTGACGTTATTAATGATCTGAATAATCGCCAAAAACCAGCCACTTTGCATATTGCTATTAAATAACGCGCGAGTAGTGAGCTTAATCGGCTGCTCAGTACTGACGCCACTTAACTGCTGCAATTCGCGTTGAAAGATACGAGCCATATAGCCAGCGCCCATAAAGGCTTGGCTCATCGCCGTGGCATCCACGTTCATCTGCAGCTCGGGCTGTTTACCGGCCATCAAGTCCGCTTGAAAGTTCACCGGCACATTAATTACAAACGTATAGCGACCGCTATCCAGTACCTGATCAATTTGCGCGTAAGGCAGCAGCACTGGGGTTTGAAACTCTGGCGGTCGCAACACCTCAGCTAACTGACGTGACAGGCGGCTGTTATCTTCATCGACGATCGCCACACTGGCATTGTGTACACCTACTGCCGAGCCTGAGGCTGGCATATAGATCGCGGCACTGAAGGCATACAGCATAAACAGCAGCAGCACAGAGTCGTAACGCAGACTGATTAACTCTTTTATACCCAAGCGGTAAATATGCGATAGCTTATGCATGTTTTAGGCCTCCTGCTTTTTCAAAAGGAGCAGACTTAAGCCGGTAAAGGCTATAAAAAAGCCCAACAAAGCTAAGCATTGCGGCCAAAGATCACGCAAATTCAGCGCTTTAGTAAAGGTACCCACGGCAATATCAAGGAAATAGCCTGCGGGAAATAACACGCCCATCAAGGCGGCGCCACCATCCAAGGATGAACGCGGAGTAATCAGCCCAGAAAACTGAATAGTGGGTAGCGTAGTGAGAATCATCGTACCTAAAATTGCCGCAATTTGCGTTTTAGTCACGGTTGATACCAATAAACCAAAACTCGTAGTCGCTAATACATAGAGCACACCACCAACCGCCAAAGCAACAGCGCTGCCTTTGAGTGGCACATCAAATAGCCAGCGGTTAATCGCCACCAAAAGCGTAAGGTTTAACAAGCTAACCACTAAATAGGGTATTTGCTTACCCAGTAAAAACTCCAAGCGGGTCAACGGCGTGGCATAGAAGTTGGTAATCGAACCCAGTTCTTTTTCCCGCACCACACCCAGTGCTGTCAGCATCGCAGGAATAAACACCAAGATCAGCGCCATCACGCCAGGGCCGATGGCATTAACGCTGATCACATCTTGATTGTAGCGAAAGCGCGTCTCTAAACGTGCAGGGGCGGCCAAGGACGGCATTGCAGTGCTACCTTCATCTCTTAAACGCTGCAGGTTATCTTGATGCAGCGCCTCAACATAACCGCGACTGGTTTCGGCACGAAATGGCATACCACCGTCGATCCACACCGCCACTTGCGGCTGACGCCCAGCGTATAAATCACGCCCAAAACCGGCCGGTATTTCAATCGCCAGTTTAATATCAGCACGCTGCAAGCGCGCGTGCAAATCTTGCATACTATTTAAAGGCTCGCGCTCGGAAAAATAGCGCGAACCACGAAAGCCCTCTAAATAGGCACGACTTTGCGCGGTATTATCTTGATCGAGCGTGGCAAAGGCCAAGTCTTCCACATCAAGGGAAATACCAAAGCCTAAAATAATCATCATAAAGACTGCGCCGAGCAAGGCAAACCAGAGGCGCACAGGGTCGCGCAGCAGCTCCTTGCTTTCGCGCACCGCCAAGGCTTGTGTGCGCTTTAAGCTAAAGCCCTGCCGTGGTGTTGTAGTTAAAGCTTCGGTCGCGGTACTGATCTGCTCAGGCTGCTCGTCACTTAGGCCTTGCGCCTCTTGCAAACAAGTAACGAAAGCGTCTTCAAGGGTCTCGCCAGCATAGTGCTCTTGCAGCTCGGCAGGTGTGCCCACAGCCAACACTTTGGCGGCATGCATCAGTGAAATACGATCACAGCGCTCTGCTTCATTCATAAAGTGGGTGGAGAGGAAAATCGTCACCCCTTGCTCGCGCGATAATTCAAATAATAAGCGCCAAAAATCATCACGTGCAGCAGGGTCAACGCCCGAGGTCGGCTCATCCAGAATCAACACTTCTGGCTCATGAATCACCGCCACCGCTAAGGATAAGCGTTGGCGCAAGCCCAGCGGCAAGGCACCCGCTTGCTCATCAATGTAATTGCCTAACTCAAAGCGTTTAATAAGCGCTTGGGCACGCTGCTGCCCTTGCGCCTTGGGAATATCAAATAAATGCGCATGCAGTTCAAGATTTTGCAGCACGCTCAGTTCGCCATACAGCGAGAAGCTTTGCGACATAAAACCCACGCGTTTGCGGGTCGCTAAATCATTGGCATCCACCGGCTGACCCAGCAACCACGCCTCACCTTCAGTGGCCGGCAGTAATCCCGTCAGCACTTTCATGGTGGTGGTTTTACCGCAACCGTTAGAGCCTAAAAAACCAAAAATTTCACCGCGCTCAATCTCAAAACTGACGTTGTTGACCGCAGTAAAATCGCCAAAGCGCAAGGTGAGATCCGTGGCTTTAATCACAATCTCACGGGTGTCAGGTGCAAAAGCTGCGACCTGTAACGGCTCAGCTTGAGTTGCACCTGCACCTTGATAATAGGTAAAAGCATCATCCAAATTGCCGCTGGGGTAACGGCCGCCACCTCTTTGGTTAGGCCCGACGCCAGCACACGGCCGCGATCCATCATCAAGCAATACTCAAACTGCGCTGCTTCGTCCATATAGGCGGTGGCCACAAGCAGAGTCAACTGTGGTCGATCAGCGCGCACCTGCTCAATCAAATCCCAGAAATGACGGCGTGCTAAGGGGTCAACTCCAGTGGTCGGCTCATCAAGAATCAGTAAATCCGGGTCATGAATCAGCGCACAGCACAAACCCAACTTTTGTTTCATCCCTCCAGATAATTTACCCGCAGGACGCTCGGCAAACTCATACAGATCCGTGGCTTTTAGCAAGCTGACCATACGCGTTTCACGCTCAGCACGGCTTAAACCAAATAGCGTGGCAAAGAAGCGGATGTTTTCTGCAATGGATAAATCAGGGTACAGATTGTGCCCCAACCCTTGTGGCATAAAGGCAATGCGCTGATAGAGCGTTGCGCGATGCCGACGTTGATCAATCGGACCAGCAAGCACATTAAGCTCACCTTTCTGCAGGATTTTCACCCCAGAGATCAGGCCCAATAAGCTGGACTTGCCCGCCCCATCAGGACCAATCAAACCGCAGCGACTGCCCACCGGCAAACTGAAACTGACATCCTCTAAGGCCCGCTGTTTGCCATAACGGTGATAAATATGCGCGCCACTGATTGCTTGCGTACTCATGCTCTACCTAACTGTCTGTCTCATCCATTGAGCCTGCCTTACCGGCACTGCCCGCCTTCCACTACTCGCTGTGCTTTACTGCCATAGCTCAGGCCACTCGACAGTGGCATCACGACGCACATACGCCGAGCCGGGCATCCCAGGCTTGGCTTGCGGTACAGCAGCAGGGTCAGTCAGGCGCAGCTTGACGCGAAACACCAATTTCTGCCGCTCATCACGGGTTTCAACTTCTTTAGGGGTGAACTGTGCTTTGGCAGCGACAAAGGCCACTTCGGCAGGCAACGGTTGCTCAGGCAAAGCATCCAGCACAATCCGTGCTTGATCACTGGCAGCTAAGCGCCCAGCCACAGCCGACGGCAAATACACATTCATATACTGATCAGACGGATCAATTAACAAAAACACACGACCACCCGCACCCAACACTTCGCCGGGCTCGGCTAAGCGCAGCTGCACAATCCCGTTCATCGGGGCACGCAGACTGCTGTCATCAATCTCGCTGGTCAGCTGCGCAACCATCGCCTCAGCAGTAGCAATCGAGGCTTGCGCGGCTTGCACTTGCGCCTGTGCCGCTTCTAAAGCTGCGGAAGCGGTATCAAAGCGTGCTTGCTGCTGATCAATTTGCTGACCACTGGAATGACCACGTGCATACAACTCTCGAAAGCGTGTTAAGTCTTGCAGCGCTAAACGGCGCTCACTTTCACGTAAATGCACAGTGGCTTGCACAGAGGCAACATTTTCACGGGCGCGCACCACTTCCGACTGTGCTTGCGCGCGCTGTGCTTCTAAAGTGCGCGTATCAATACGCGCCAATAACTGTCCGCTCAGCACGTTATCGCCTTCAGCAACCAGCACTTCAGCGAGTCGGCCTGGATATTTAGTGGCGACCTGCACTTCTGTTGCTTCAAGACGGCCATTGGCTTCATAAATCCCTTCAGGCAAGCGGTCTTGTAAGGACTTCCAGTAACCAAAGCCACCGGCCGCAGCCAAGGCTAATAATAATGGGACAATATATAAACGAGATGGACCTTTATCCGCTGACATACCTGCTCCTAGCAAGTGAAAGCAATACCGAACAAATTGGTACTGCTAAAATTTAGTTTCAATACACATCCAACTTTAGCTTAATGCATTTTTCTTAAACTGACACAATACTCAAAAAGTATAACAAGATTATACTCTGCCCGTGGTAAGCGTCTAGCTGCAGCTATCAATTTAACCTAAGCATTAATGAAGTACTGGGCATCAGTAAACACAGCTCACATTCACAATAAAATTTTTATATAAAATGAACTTTTACGCATTACTGCAATCTCTAAGTGTTAACCTGCACAGACAGGCAAATATACAAACGATCCGTCACAGCCATTACAACTTAGCAAAACAGCCGAGCACGCTGCTTAAATTTGCCGGAGAGCAAAGCAACAATGAAACGCAAACCTGATTTAATGTGGATTTTAGCGATTATTTTTGGCTTAGGTGTCGTCACCACGGGCTACACACAGAGTTTCTGGGAACGCTCCGCTGCGGATGGCGCTGCCAGCACTTACAAAACGCAAACTATGCTTGCGCCACATACCAAGCCTGATCAGTAACCACTGCACTTAATGGCACATCCCACGGCGCTAGCGGTAACTGCTCAACACGCTGACACTCATGTGCCAAGCCAATACGCTGTGGTGTGACACAATGCTCACGCTGGCACAGCTGAGCAAAACAACGATCATAAAAGCCACCCCCCATACCCAAGCGCCCGCCCTGCTGATCAAACCCCACAACAGGTAGAAAAACCACATCTAGAGCCCATGCGGCACGCTGCTCAGCAGCACACCAGCGCGGCTGCAAAATGCCAAAGCGATTTTTTTCCCATTGCTGATTCGGCCCTACACGCTGAAACAGCATTGTCGTTTTAGACCATCTTGGCAAGACTGGCAAATAGACACTTTTACCGCGCCGCCATGCTTCATGCATCAAAAATTTCGGGTCAATTTCACCATCACTGGCATGGTATAAAGCAATATGCTGCGCACGCCGAAATAATGGATGCTGAGCAAATTGTCGATACAACTGTTGCGCTGCTTGTATTTGCTGTGAAGGAGAAAGACTGCGCCGCTGCTGACGCAATGATGCGCGTAACAACGTGCGAGATAGAGGTATTTCAACTTGCATAAGTAGGATAGGACTCCCCAGACGTGACGCTGTCGGCATAGCCCTTGAACCCGAAAGTTCAAGGCGGAGATTACGTCAGACCTTTAGGCTTTCCGCTTGCGGACATGCTCACCAATCTAAAATGCAATCCCCAGTGTGGTAAGAATCGGCTCAGGGACGTAGTCAACTGGCAGACACTCGAGGGAGATGCGTCTAGTATACACAGATCTTTATGAGCCTCAAGCCTGCTTCACTCGCTGTCACCCAAACTCTGCTGTACGCGCATCAGCAATTGCGCAACTTGCTCAGAGCTTTCACCGTCACCTGCTGCATCGCGCTGTTTATTATGCAGTTCATAAGTGATATTCAACGCCGCCATCACAGCAATACGCTCAGTACCAATGACTTTTCCGGAGCGGCGAATATCTCGCATTTTCTTATCAAGATAATCACCTGCACGCTCTAAATTGGCGCGCTCTGATTCAGGACAAGCAATATGGTAATCCTTATCTAAGATGCGCACAGTCACTGTTTGCGATTCACTCATGAATCTTGCTCCAACGCTTTAAGGCGAGAAATCATAGCGGCAACTTTCTGTTGCGCTATTTCGTTTTTTTCTAACAACTGCCCACGCTCTTCACGTAGGGTTTTATTTTGTGCTCTAAGATCAGCATTACGTTGAATCAATTGCTCAACGGCCT
This sequence comes from Pseudomonas sp. C27(2019), assembly GCF_008807395.1. Taxonomy (GTDB): domain Bacteria; phylum Pseudomonadota; class Gammaproteobacteria; order Pseudomonadales; family Pseudomonadaceae; genus Denitrificimonas. Next base: position 3,072,680 of record NZ_CP043320.1, on the reverse strand, counting down.
GCGCTAAGGCTGGTAAATCAGTATGTCTCACGAGCCCTCCAGTCATCATTACATCACATGACTCAATTATTATGTCTGTTATTCTAGCGCCCAGTGAACATAAGGCACAGTGCTATCAAGTACATCTAACAAATAAGTTTAAGAAATGCCAACAGGCTTCTTAGATCATCCCTATAAATCCTAAACAGACTCGCTTATCAGACATCAACTGAAAACCTTTAACAAGAACACAGATAGACAGGCTGCAAACATCAGTTTTTAGCGCCATACTCAACAACGCGATATACTCGCGCCTATTGCATCAATGACCATCATCACCAGTTAACAGTTCCATAACTTCGGATTTTTCATGTCTCAATCTCAATCTGCTTACACCTCATTTGCAACATTACTCAACAGCAGCGGCGCGCCCGTTTCACCTGCAGAACTGCAAGGCTTATTGCTTGGCCGCTGCTGTGCTGGCGCGGGTTTTGCCGCTGAAGACTGGCTCGAAGAAGCACAGGATTTATTTGACAGTGAAGTGCCAAGCAACCTGCACGCGGCACTCATAGGCCTACAAGAAATGGTCAAAGCAGAGTTGCTGGCAGAAAGCAGTGTTTCGCTGACGCTATTACTGCCCGGCGATGACGAAGCTTTAAGTTTACGCACCACAGCAATCGGTCAGTGGGCACAAGGCTTTCTAAGCGGCTTCGGTAGCAATATTGGCAATACTGAGTTATCTAAAGAAGCGCGTGAAATCCTTGAGGACTTCATCTCTATCGCGCAAGTCCAAGCCGACGACGAGGAGGACGAAGAGGGCGAAGTGGCATACATGGAGATTAACGAATACTTACGTGTTGCACCTTTGTTCTTATTTAGCGAATACGCGAGCGACACAGCAGCGAGCGCTGATGACGATGAAGAAGAACCCGCCGTACACTAATCAAGGAGCCAGCGCACATGAGCTCAATCAGCCTGTCTGAATACGCCCAACGCCGCCAACAACTGATGCAGCGCATGACGCCCAATAGCATTGCGATCCTGCCGGCAGCGCCAGTCAGTACCCGCAACAACAGCGTTGAATACCCGTATCGACAACACAGCGACTTTTTTTACTTATCAGGCTTTGCTGAGCCAGAAGCCGTGCTGGTGTTAATTCCAAAGCGTGAACACGGCGAGTTCATTATTTTTTGCCGTGAACGCAATCCTGAGCGCGAACTCTGGGATGGTCTGCGTGCCGGCCAAGACGGTGCAGTCGCTAACTATCAAGCCGACGATGCCTTCCCGATCAACGATATTGACGACATATTGCCGGGCCTGATTGAAGGCCGTGAGCGTGTCTATTACTCGATTGGCAACAATCCAGAGTTTGATCAGCACATGATGGAATGGCTCAACAGCATTCGTAGCAAAGCACGCATGGGCGCACAGCCGCCAAAAGAATTCGTGGTGCTTGATCACTTCCTGCACGATGCACGCCTATATAAAAGCCCTGCGGAAATCGCCACTATGCAGCACGCTGCTGACATTTCCTGCCGCGCGCACATCCGTGCCATGCAAACCGCTAAGCCTGGGCTGCATGAGTACCACTTAGAAGCCGAACTGGACTATGAGTTTCGTAAAGGTGGTGCACGGCTGCCAGCCTATTCATCAATTGTTGCCAGCGGTAAAAACGCCTGCATTTTGCATTACACAGAAAATAACGCAGCACTGCAGGACGGTGATTTAGTGCTGATTGATGCTGGGTGCGAAATTGACTGCTACGCCAGCGATATCACTCGCACCTTCCCGGTCAATGGTCGCTTCAGCCCCGAGCAAAAAGCCATTTATGAGATTGTTCTTAAAGCTAATCTAGAAGCGATGAATTATATCTCGCCCAAGCACTGCTGGAATGATGCCCACGATGCCACGGTACGGGTGATCACCGCAGGTTTATTAGAACTGGGTTTACTGCAAGGCGAACTGGATGAGTTAATTAAAAGCGAAGCCTACAAGCCTTTTTATATGCACCGTGCTGGACACTGGCTCGGTTTGGACGTGCACGATGTCGGCGATTACAAGATCAATGGTCAGTGGCGTGCGCTAGAAGCAGGTATGACCATGACCGTTGAACCGGGCATTTATATTGCGGCGGACAATCTTGATGTTGCAGAGCAGTGGCGTGGTATCGGCGTGCGCATTGAAGACGATGTGGTGGTTACCGAAAATGGCTGCCAGGTTCTAACCAATGCCGTTCCGAAAACAATCGAAGACATTGAAGCTTTAATGGCCGCCGCACAGCAAGCAGGAGCTTAATTGATGAGCCGAGTGCAAATCGCAATTATTGGTGGAGGTCTGGTTGGTGCTAGCTTGGCTTTAGCCCTACAAGCCGGCGCACGCGAGCGGCAATGGAAAATTGTCCTGATCGAGCCCTATGCACCTGGCGACAGTTACCAACCCAGCTATGATGCACGCGCCTCAGCGCTGTCCTACGGCAGTCAGCAAATTTATCAGCGCTTAGGCCTGTGGGATGCCATAGCACCGCGCGCTGAAGCGATTGACGATATTCATATCTCTGACCGCGGTCGCTTTGCTGCAGCACGCATCAGTGCCAGCGCAGAAGGCGTGCCCGCTTTGGGCTATGTTGTCGAAAATGCTTGGCTCGGCCATTGCCTATGGGCAGCCTTAGACAGCGACGTGGTGGAATGGCGCTGCCCAGCGCGCGTCGAGCAGATGCAAACAATCAGTGACGGTTACCGTCTTGATCTGGATGACGGCAGCAGCCTTGATTGTGATTTAGCGATTTTAGCCGACGGCGGCCGCTCTGGCCTGCGTGAAAAGCTCGGTATTCATGCGCACACAACCCCTTATGGGCAAACTGCGCTGATCAGCAATATCAGCAGCGCCATACCTCATCAAGGCACGGCTTTTGAACGTTTTACCGATGCCGGCCCCATGGCCTTACTGCCCTTAGCCGACAACCGCTGCGTACTGATCTGGACCCGCCAGCCTGCAGAAGCACAGCGTTTGTATGGGTTACCGGACAAAGAATTTTTGCAAGAACTGCAAGCCTGCTTTGGCTACCGCTTAGGCGCAATTGAGCAGGTCGGCAGCCGCCATTTATACCCACTGAGTTTGATTGAGAGCAGCGAGCAAGTGCGCAGCCATCTAGTCGTGTTGGGCAATGCCGCACACAGCTTGCATCCGGTTGCCGGACAAGGTTACAACCTGTCTCTGCGCGACAGCATGGCTTTGGCTGAGTGCTTACTCAGCGGCCCTGTCACACCAGGAGACTTAGCCACTTTGCAACGTTTTCAAAACAACCAGCAACGTGATCAAGAACTGACCATTGGTTTTTCTGATCGGGTCACCCGCTTATTTTCCAACGGCAAACCCCTGCTAGCCAGTGGGCGCAATTTAGGTTTACTGGGGTTGGACCTTATACCGCCCGCCAAACGCTGGTTTGCGCGGCAAGCCATGGGCCTCGGCGTGCGTGGCGCACAGGATAAGAGCTGATCATGCAGTCTAAGAAAACAGCACGCAAAGCACGCGCTTTACGCTGGCTGATGAACCTCTACCCGCCCTATTTAGGTGCTGGCATCAAGGTGCGCCAGATCAGCCCAGATTTTCGTCAAGCTCGAGTCAGCATGGGTTTAACCTGGTATAACCGTAACTATGTACGCACCCAGTTTGGTGGATCGCTGTACTCGATGACCGACCCTTTTTATATGTTAATGCTGATGGAGAACCTTGGCCGCGACTATATTGTTTGGGACAAAGCAGCGCATATTGAGTTTGTCAGCCCAGGCAAAGGCACAGTGCACGCTGAGTTTAAGATTGATGACAGCATGCTCAATACAATTCGTGAGCACACCGCCAACGGCGACAAGTATCTACCAAAATACCATGTTGAAGTGCGCGATGATCTGGGCACATTGGTCGCGCGAGTGGAAAAAACCTTATATATCCGTCGTAAAGCTCAAGCGCAGCTTGCTGACGCTAAACAGTAGGATTTGAATATGCACGCAGATTTAATCATCGTCGGCGCTGGCATGGTCGGTAGCAGCCTTGCCTTAGCCCTCAAAGACAGCGGCCTCAATATTCTCTTAGTGGACGGCAGTCCGCTTAGCGTGACGCCATTCAGCCCAGAGCATGCTTTTGAGCCACGTGTCAGCGCTTTATCGCTGGCCAGTCAGCGGATTCTAGAGCGTGTTGGCGCATGGCCGGGAATTGTCCAGCGCCGTGCCAGCCCCTATGGTGACATGCATGTTTGGGATGGCTCTGGTACTGGCAAGATTGATTTTTCTGCCAGCAGCGTACATGCCGATGTGCTCGGGCATATCGTGGAAAATCGCATCGTACAAGATGCTTTACTGGAGCAACTGCACGAATCCAGCATTGACCTGCTCGCGCACTCTAAAGTCGAACAACTGCGCCGCTCCGGTGACGGTTGGCTGCTGCAATTAGAGAATGGCAGCAAGGTTCGTAGCCGTTTAATTATTGCCGCCGATGGTGCTAACTCGGCGGTGCGTCGCCTCGTAGGTTGCGCCACCCGAGAGTGGGATTACCTGCATCACGCCATTGTCACCAGTGTGCGCTGCGAGAAACCGCACCAAGAAACGGCATGGCAACGCTTTACTGATGATGGCCCGCTGGCTTTGCTACCGCTCAAGCACAGTGACGGAAAAAACTGGTGCTCAATTGTCTGGTCGGTTCCTGAGGAGCACGCTCAGCAGATTATGGCATTAGACGATACTCAGTTTTGCCAAGCGCTTGGTCAGGCCTGCGAGCAGCGCTTAGGCACAATCGAGCATGCGGATCAGCGCTACAGCATTCCCCTGCGCCAACGTCACGCCAAGCGCTATGTTGCACCCGGCTTGGCGCTGATTGGCGACGCTGCACACAGCATTCATCCACTGGCGGGGCAAGGCGTCAATTTGGGCTTTTTGGATGCAGCGGTTTTGGCTGAAGAGTTACTGCATGCCATACAGCGCGGTGAAGATATCGCCAGCGAGCGCGTACTGAGTCGTTTTGAGCGGCGCCGCATGCCCCATAATTTAGCCATGATGGCGGCGATGGAGGGTTTTCAGCATCTATTTCAGGCTGACGCCTTAGCCTTACGCTGGCTGCGCAACAGTGGCTTGAAAATGGTCGACAACCTCAGCGAAGCCAAAGCCGTGTTTATTCGCCAAGCACTGGGCTTGGGCAGCGACTTACCCGACTTAGCCAAACCTTAAAACGCCTGACGCAGGCGCTTACCGCGTGCGTCTGTGCAGTTTCTTTGTGCGCTTTAAGTCAGCCTATAACCTTTGACTCAGAGCATGAAGCAGCAAGTTTCTCATGTATTTAGTTGATTATCTAAATGCAAGTAACTATCATTTACACAATTTCACCCAACCTGAGGCTGCCATGTCAATTCGTAAACCTATTCTCGCCGCACTTGCATTAAGCGTTATTGCAGGCCATGTACAAGCAGCAGACGATATCGTCGTTTATTCATCGCGTATCGATGAGCTGATAAAGCCTGTATTTGATAAATACACCGAACAAACCGGCGTGAAGATTAAATTCATTACCGATAAAGAAGCACCCTTGATGGCTCGCCTAAAAGCCGAAGGTGGCAACACCCCTGCTGATATTCTGATCACAGTCGATGCCGGTAACCTCTGGCAAGCAGAACAAATGGGTATTTTACAACCGTTTAACTCTGAAAAAATTAAAGCCAATATTCCTACGCAATACCGCTCCAGTAATGATTACTGGACAGGTTTATCGTTACGCGCACGAACCATTGCCTACTCAACCGAGCGCGTAAGCACTGATGAATTAAGCACCTACGAAGCCTTGGCAGACAAAAACTGGGACGGCCGCCTATGCTTGCGCACCAGTAAGAAAGTCTACAACCAGTCCTTGACCGCCACTCTGATCGAGACACACGGCACTGAAAACACAGAAAAACTGGTCAAAGCATGGATCAATAACTTGGCCACTGACGTGTTCTCTGATGACACCGCCTTACTCAATGCCATCAACGCAGGCCAGTGTGATGTTGGTATTGTGAACAGCTACTACTTTGGCCGTTTAGACAAACAAGAGCCGAATCTAAAAGTAAAACTGTACTGGCCGAACCAAGATGATCGTGGTGTTCACGTCAACTTATCCGGTGCCGGTATCACTAAATATGCACCCAATGCTGACGCAGCACGCAAACTCTTAGAGTGGATGACAACCGGCGAAGCACAAAGCATCTTTGCCGGTGTTAACCAAGAGTTTCCTGCCAATCCAAGCGTTGCGCCCTCTGCTGAAGTGGCCGCTTGGGGCGAATTCAAAGCTGACACTATTCCGGTAGAAGTGGCCGGTAAGCGTCAAGCAGAAGCGATTCGTTTAATGGATCGTGCTGGCTGGCGTTAATCGCAACAACTCACTGACAACAAACCGCCTTTAAGGCGGTTTGTTTGTTTCTAGAGTCGCTTAATTTACGCTAGATCAATCTCTTGCAAGGTGCTAGCGCCGCGCGTGGCCTGACTCAGTGCGTCTTGCAGTCCAGCAATCTCTTCATCAGGCACAGAAAGATTCAACCAAGCACCCTCTGCATCAAACTCTTCGCTATTAAGCACAGCGCCAGCCTCGGCAATGCGCACTTTAAACACATCCAAATAGGTGTAAGGGCAATGCCCTGCTAGCGTCGTGCGCGGCACCAGTATTTTGCTGGGCGCGTTCTGCAGCACCTGAGTTGCGCAGCCACCGTAGGCGCGTGCTAAGCCACCGGTGCCAAGCTGGATTCCGCCATACCAACGCGTCACCACGATCAATACTTGATCAAACCCTTGGTTTTCAATCGCCGCTAAAATCGGCCGGCCTGCTGTGCCACCCGGCTCGCCATCATCACTGAAACGGTATTGCTCAGTACAACGCCACGCCCAGCAATTATGTGAAGCATGAGCCGTACTCAACTGAGCAATCAAATCAGCCGCCTGCTCGGCAGCAGGCAGGTGCACCGCTTGCGCCAGAAAACGGCTCTTGCGGATCTCCTCTTGATAACTGTGTGCCGCGGTTAGAATACGCATCGGTTAAATCAGGGTGAAAATATCATCAGCCGCTAAACGCGACTTAGGCAAACCCGCATTAAAGTCCGTATCTGCACGGTAGCCCAGCGCTACTGCAGTCACAGCAGTCAAGTCTCGCTCATTTAAGCCAAACTCAGCATCCAGTAGCGCTTGATCAATCCCCTCCATCGGCACTGCATCAATACCTAACAAGCCAGCACCCAGTAAAAAACTACCTAGATTCAAATAGATTTGCTTTTCCAGCCAGTGCGGCACATCTTTCTTAATGAATTTATGTTCATTTAAATACGCCAAACGGGTGTTATGCGCTGCAGCTTTAACCTCTGGTTTAGCGGTAAAACGACCATCACGCTCTTCAGCTGCCAACACCTTTTGTAAGTGTTCATCATCAATCTGGGTGCGCGCGCAAAACAGTACGACATGCGAAGCATCGAGAATTTTACTTTTGTTATAGCTGTAACTACCACCAGCCCCTTTGGCTAAGCGTGCTTTACCCTCTTCGGTGCTCGCCACAACAAAATGCCACGGCTGAATATTGGTGCTCGATGGGCTCAAACGCAGCAAAGCAAATAGCTGCTCGATCACAACATTGGGTAACTTTTTCGTACTATCAAACGCCTTGGTTGCGTAGCGACGTTGCAACGCTTCGATTAACTGCATAACACACCTCTTATCTAAATCAGCCTTAAACCTATACTGCAGACGACAAAAGCCAGCAGCATTGTGCTCTATCTTGCCTCAGATCATTCCAGCTACTCCACAGATTCAGAGTTTATTGTTGATGGCGGCTTAACCGCACAATAATCCTGCAGTTAGGCGACCTTTAACCGTCGCCTAACGACCAGTTATACGCGGACAGCCTGTGACTCAATGCGCATGGTCGTGGCCATGACCCTCGTGCGGATGCGCCTCTACAGCTTTAAGTTCACCCTTTAAATACAGTGACACTGCTGTTTCTGGGTCGCTTTCGTTGCTCACCAAGCCTTTGATACCTTTACGCGCAAGACGCCGCACCATGCCGCTGCCCATCCCTGCAGTAATCAAGATGTCGATATCATCAAGCGGATGCGGCTCATGCACCGAACTCTCATGGAATGACTGCTCTTTGGCTAACTCTAGTAATTGCTTGTCGATGATCTGGTTATCATCAATCGTAAATATCCAAAAATTGCGACAGCGACCGGCATGCTCGGTAATTATTCTGCGATTTTGACTGGTGACTGCAATTTTCATACTCGCCTCATAAATAATAAACTGCCGCGCACAATATTTGTGTGCGAATGCAGGTATTTAAAATTAAGTATTACATTATAACATCTAGCTCGCTAACACTGGATAGGACATGTTGTCGCCTTGCAATTGCAGCGCACTAAACTGTCCTATCTATTGCGCTGCTCAGCAACAGATGCATGCAGCTCTGGCAGCATGACTTGATCAATACCACCCAGCTCGGGGATGTTATTGAGCGGCACCCAAGACAGAATAAACTCAATCGGGCCAAAACCTTCAGATGAATCACTTTCAAAATGCCGCCATGATACTGGCGTAGATTCACTGGTATGCAGGTGGAAAAACCAAGCAACAATGCTTTCATCACGGCCAATATCAGTTAAGTCACGCTCAAAACTGCCTAAACATTTAACCAACTGTAACCCCGTCAAACCGGTTTCTTCTTGGGCTTCGCGTAGCGCCGCCTGCATCACAGGCTCACCTTGTTTAACCGTTCCACCAGGTATTTGTGGCTGCACATAGCGGCCATCAACGTACTCAAGAATAAGCAGTTGGTCGGCACGGGTGATATAAGTAAAAACTCGATGGCGCATCATTGACTCTCACACTGCACAAACATGAAACATGGGCTGATCAGGCTCGAGCGCGCGCCCCAAGTCAGCCCAGCTCGCTCTGTATGCGTTTATGCACCGCAACTTATTGCCAGCCTTGTCGCCAATGCGCACTGTTCTTCAATTCTTGCCAGTCAATAGGCGCTACTCGATTGGATATCACCGCCTCAAGCAAACAATGAATAACAGTACCTTCTTCATCAAACTTTAATTCAGTCACCAAAAAATGCTTCTCTTTATTGATAGGACTGACCGCTGTCCATTTGCTGTGTAACAGTTTTTTAGGATTGATTTGATGCATTGAACACCCCTAAGAAAATCAAGCATATTGAATAACACGCGCCTAACGCTGCAGAAAACTGAGCATGATAAGCCTTATTTACTGCGCTAGTATCAAACAAAGCACCAGCTTTTGTTATCCTTGACTGCTATAAATAAAGCGTTTTGTACCACATGACCGATAAGGTGGATGCTGTGCCAGTCGCCCTTCCTTCTGTAGAAAGCCTCACCGTTGAGTTCAAAAGCGACCGCAACGGTTACCCTGATCGAGAACTTATCGAGGCGCTAACCTGCTTGGCTAATACTCTAGGCGGTGAGCTATGGCTTGGCGTAGAAGACGACGGCACACCCAGCGGCCTCCACAGAAAACATAGCAACACTGCTCACTTAGCAGCGCTGATTGCTTCACAAACACACCCTTCATTAACAGTAACCATCCGCACATATACGATCAATAATGTTGCTGTCGCAAAAATTATAGTGCCACAGTCCGATACGCTGGTTGCAACAAACGAAGGCGCCTACCTGCAGCGCCGCTTAAAAACAGACAACACACCTGAGTGCATACATTTAACGTTTTGACTTTGATACCCAGCTGCACTCTTAATCTATTAACCCTACAGTAGACTGCATTCAAGCCGATAGACCTAAGAATGACTACAAACACTTTAACCACCAACGCCACGCAAAATAAATAACTGCTAGGTGTAACCCGAGGTTTTATGACAATGGGACAATCAATCGCTAACAGCATCCAATGGATCTTGCGCAGCATCGGCATTCGCAGCATTGATAAACAGTTTTTGTTTTCTTACTGTTTAATCGCTGCGTTTACTTCTGTAGTTGCAATCCATTTATTTTTGTCGTTTAGCAATGATGCTGCAGGGATTAATACAGCTGGGGCACAACGCATGCTCAGCCAAAAAGTAGCTAAAGAAGCTCTACTGGCTGGACAAGGCGTAGGCAGTAAAGACATCGTACAGGCTACCATTACGCAATTTGAAAACGCTCATAATGCGCTGCTCAACGGTAATGCGCAGCAAGGTATTTCTGCAATTAGCGACCAGCACATACGCAAGCAGTTACAGCACGTCGAACAGCTGTGGGCAGACTATAAACGCGTCATCTTTAATTACCTAGACAACCCCGCTAACTCTGAGTATCTGCAAGCGCTGTATGAACGCTCACCTATTGTCCTAAAGGAAATGAATGCTGCTGTCTTAATGATGGAGGCGCATAGCGAAAACAAATCACAACTGCTACTCGCCGCCAGTGCATCGGTTATTGTTTTAATTCTCGTTACCCTCGGCCGTATGTTTGGTATGTCTGTACTGATGGAGCAAGTCAGCCTTTTACGAGAGCACCTTGAAGCGGTAGGTAATGGTGATTTCTCGCATCGCTTAAAAATCAACAACCCAGATAACGAAGTGGGGCAGATGTTTACTGCCTATAACAGCATGCTAATCCATGTTGGCGAAATTATTAGCGGCGTCACCCACTCAAGTGCAGAAGTCAGCACTAAAATTGATAATATCGCCCACCGCTTAGAAGAGACCGTACATGGCATTGAACGCCAGCACTTAGAAATTGATCAAGTGGCAACAGCCATGAATGAAATGGCTGCCACCGTCCAAGAAGTCGCACAAAATACTGTGCAATCTGCTGACTCTGCCAAACACGCAAGCGAAGAAGCTATCAATGGCCGTGCAATAGTGACACAGAGTATTAACAGCATCAGCACATTGGCTCAGCATGTTGAAGAAGCTGTCGAGGTGATGTCACTGCTCAAGCAAGACAGCTATGAGGTCGGGCAAGTGATGACTGTGATCAGCAGTATTGCCGAACAAACCAACTTACTGGCCCTCAATGCTGCGATTGAAGCCGCCCGTGCCGGTGAACAAGGCCGTGGTTTTGCGGTCGTTGCCGACGAAGTTCGCAGCTTGGCGCAACGCACGCAAAAATCGACCGAAGAAATCCGCGCAATTATCGAACGTTTGCAATCACAGTCCAGCAGAGCTGCAGATATGATGCAGGTCAGCCAACAGCATGCACAGTCCGCTGTATCCGAAACGGCTGCAGCCGATAGTGTACTCAACCGAATTGTTGATTCAGTCACTATGATTACGGATATGAGCCAACAAATTGCAACCGCAGCTGAAGAGCAAAGTCAGGTGGCGATAGAAATGGATAGATCAATTACCAACATTACTGGTATAGCTGAAAAAACCATGTCTGATGCCACAGAAACCGTGCATGCAACGGCTGAGATCCATAGCGAAATGGACAACTTACGCCAACTTATTGCCCGTTTTCGAACCTAAGCATAAGACTGACCATATCTACTCGATAACAACCGAAACGCACATATAAAAAAACGGCGCAGAATATATCTTGCGCCGTTTTTATTAAGCCACTGCCTTTGCTTAGCTAGTCGCTTTTTCTTTTTTCTTTTTGCTTGTCACAAATGACATATTCAAAAAGTGCTCTAATGAGTCATCTAGAATATCCAACCAAGGCTCTGGCAGCTCAGGCGCCAGTGTATTGGTTAAAGTAGAGGTATAGGCTTTTTCTCTAAAGCCCATGATGTTGGCTATTTTATCTTTCTGCCATTGCTTCAAGATATCGCCCTGCTTCTCTACAGCAAACTCTGGGTAATCTGTGGCGTTGGTTAGATCTCGGATATAACCGGCCTGGAAGTCAATCGAGTCATTCACAGTGCTCAGCTGTTCATGCTTAGCTAGCCATTGCTGCTCATCTTGCTCACGCGTGGCTAAGTCAGGCAGCTCGATTTTCCCAGTCATCACATCACGTGCATACCATGCTTGTGCATCAAACATATTGAAGGTGAAGTACTGATCTTGCATGCCTAAATAAATCAACTGCGGATTGGGCTGCCAGAACACACCTTTATACAGATTCGCTGGGTACAAGCAGTTGTGGGTTTGCAGGCGCAACTCATCAGGCAGGAACGGGAAGTGGAATAAATAGCCCGTACACATAATCACAGCATCAAAGGCCTGACTGGTGCCATCGGCAAAATGCACAACATCGCCTTCAAAGCGAGTAATCAGTGGCACTTCTTTAATGCCTTCTGGCCAATCATAGCCCAGCGCTTGGCTGCGGTAGCTGATGGTGACTGACTTGGTGCCGTACTTATAGCACTGCGTACCAATATCTTCAGCAGAGTAGCTGCTGCCGACAAGTAAGATGTCTTTATCTTTAAACTCTAGCGCATCGCGGAAATCATGCGCATGCAGAACGCGGCCAGGGAATTCTTCTAAACCTTCAAAGTACGGCATGTTCGGTGTCGAGAAGTGCCCCGTCGCAACCACAACATAATCAAACTCATTGGTTTCTTGCTCACCGCTTTTATGGTTCATCACCGTAACAGTGAACTTTTTAGTCTCTTCGTCAAACGTTACCCAACGTACAGGGCATTCAAAACGGATGTACTTGTGGATATCTTGCTTGTCAATTCGACCCATAATGTAGTCTTTGAGGACTTCACGCGGGGGGTATGACGGGATCGCCTCACCAAAGTGCTCTTCAAACGAGTAGTCAGCAAACTCTAAGCATTCTTTGGGGCCGTTAGACCACAAGTAACGATACATACTGCCGTGAACCGGCTCACCATTTCTGTCTAAGCCTGTGCGCCATGTGTAATTCCACATGCCACCAATGGCATTTTGCTTCTCGTAACATACAACTTCTGGCAGATCTTTAGCACCAGCTAAACGTGCCGCTTCAAATGCACGCAATTGCGCCAAACCACTCGGACCTGCGCCTAAAATAGCTATTTTTTTCTTACTCAAATTATTCTCCAATTAACTAAGATGCCTTTTACTATAACACCTATCTATAACTAACTTTTTATATATCCAGTAGCGCTTAGCCATATTCATAGCGGTGAGTCACTTCAGACAGGCCGCTCAGGTGACGCATCTCACTGTAAAATAACTTACTGATGAGTAAGGCCAGCTTGGCAAAACAGCATGCTTGCAGAAACAGTCGTACTGCTGAGCTGCTATCGCTGCAAACGGCTAGATATGCGGTTGATTGCAACTGCGAAAACATCTAAAACAGTGTTTTACTTACGAGTTATTGGGGTGACAGAGTGACGCATGATGACTTTTTTGTTAAAAGAAGGAGTAAAATTCAGACCTCATAGAGCACAGCGGCGAAGCAGCCATTGCAGACATAGAGACACGCCCAAATGAGGCAATACTGTACAAAAGATAGCCCGCTCATATAAAAAGAGCCCTTAGCGCAGGTAAAGTACATATGATAAGCGCAACCTGGCCTTGCAGAGAGTCAGATTGTATTCTTAAAGCAGCCTTTCTGAGCACCTATACTTTTTGGCTGTTCTCATTTGTTTTTACTGTAAACAAACTGAATAAATTTGCTAACGCAGGTAAACCTTATGAAAAGCAACACGCTACTAATCTTGATTTTCAGTTTCGCAATCAGCGGGTTGAGTCAAGCCAATGAGATTACAAAGCCAGACCTATCTGACACATACCAAGCCAAATTCCAAGCTGTATGGAACAAAGCAGCTGAGGGCGAGCTCCCTGTTTATGAGTGTGGCGGCCTGGTAAGTACTGCAACAAAAATGGTGTCGCAAGGAAAAGATGTTAACAATGAGGCACAAAGCGCTTATAAAGCCTGTTATGTCGATGCGTTTTTACATTACAGTAACGCATTTTTTGCGCTGCGTAACAATACAGAACTGGCCGAAGACAATAAGCCTATCGGCTGTGAGCTGTACTCACGCTACATACATGCGCACATTACATCGCTAGATATATATGCTGATAGATTTGGTTTAAATGCTGATGATTTAAACAACCAACTCAGCGAAAAGCTAAACACCACTGCATCCTTATGCGAAATTAAAATTAATTAAACATTCACAACGCTGTGATTTTATTTTAATGATGCAATAGTTTGAAGCCCTGTCAGAGACGGTTAAATAACCCTGCTCTGATAGGGCGCAGTTATGCCAATAACACACCCACAAAACAGATTGAGAAAATGACTTCTCGCTACTAAGCTGAGTCTTTCAATAAAATTTGTACACCGCCGCGAACAGTCCTTGAACTGGCTTTTACAATGCGCAGCGTCAACCCGTCAGCCTAGCGATTAACAACCGCAGCCCAAACGCCAGCATAATCGCTCCCATAGTACGATCAACCCAATGCCCCAGCGCACGAAACTTGTTTTTAACGGCCGGCTTGGACAGCAATAAAGCAACAAGACTGAACCAGGCAAATTGTACAACCATCATCCAGGCACCCATTAAAAACAACTGATAAGCCGGCATGCTCGGTGACAACACAAGCGTGAACACCGATAAAAAATACAGCGGCGCTTTAGGATTCAATGCATTGCATATAAAACCTAGCGACACCAACTTAAAAGATGACAGCCTTTTAGCGCCTGTTGCGTCTGCCGCGCCCACAATTACTGGCTTACTCCTTAGGCCTTTGATGCCCAAATATATAAGGTAAAACGCTGCCAGCAACTTCAACACACTCAGTACATGGAACGACTCACTGACCAGCGCCGCCATGCCAATCGATGAATAAATAATGTGCACTGACAAACCCAGCGCGATACCCAAACTGCACAGAATCCCCGCGCGCCGTCCATTGGTTAATGACTGCTGCGAGACCATGACAAAATCCGGCCCTGGCGATGCGGCGGCTAAAATGTGAATGGCTGTAATAGTAATAAAGCCTTGCAGTAAATCCATTGCGGCACCGCCTCTTTTAAGCTGTAGAGTACTTGTTACATTTGTATAGCGTCATCCACGCCATGCAGCTTCTCACCGTTGCGCACCTTTAAGGAATTCATTGACGCACAACGGGCTCTTATTTTACTAGCGCTATGCTTATAAAGCACGACCTAGCAGATTAAACTCGCTGCGTACTTCTCTCTCCAAAAGCCTGATAACGGTTTGCGTCCAGCAGCATCAACTCAGCTGGCTAGTACATAGCAAAATAAGGAATGTTTAGCCGGTCAAATTCAATTAATACATACTTGTACTGTATAGACAAAACCCTAAGGCTTTCGATATCACGGTAAAAGTTCTGACGTATTTACCCTGCAATAAGCGCTGCAAAGTCATCAATAGGTCGCATATTGATATTGTTTAATTAAAACAGATTAAATTGTATAGTACTTGCGCCATAAAACAGTGGCGCACACCAATATGACTAACTAACAGACTACTTTTGGGCGTGTTAAAACTGGTATTTTCAGTTTGAAAATATAAAAACAAACCTGCCTCATCGCATCGCTGGGTCAGATATTATTTTTTAATTTTTTAAAAAAGAGACGCTCCATGAAGAAATACATATCCCCTTTTATACTGCTCTCAATAATTTTATTAAGCACTGGGTGCGCCATCACAACAGACCGCTATCAGGCAACAGCTGTCAATCAGCAGACTCTTAAGAACTTAGATGTGAAAATGAATGTTGGTAAATTCAAAGCAAAGAAAACAGACCATAAAGTCATGTGCCGCCTAGCAAACAATGTCGCGCTTCCCGATAGAAAGTCTTTTGAAGGCTATATTGAAGATGCACTTATAGAAGAGCTGACAATGGCCGGTATGTATTCTAAAGATTCCGATGTTGTCATTAATGGCTACCTTAATGACACTGATGTCAGCTCAGGCGTGACAGACGCACACTGGACATTTGATCTGACTATTTCCAATAAGAATAATGAAGAAATCAATATCGTCCACAAAAGAGACTACAGTGCGAGTTTTCTTGGTGGTGTTGCCTGTGGTAATGATATGCCAAAATCTTTCATGCCAACCGTGCAAGAATTAATCAAAAAAATAGTTGACCACCCAAAATTTGAAAGTATGTTCTCTGCGCATACACAATAATAATCTTATTTATAACCTATAACATCTTAAAGCGAGTCTCACCGATGCAAGCAATATTTTCTCATTGGAAAACGTACGTTATTTTCATCTCTTTTCTAGTTATTACTGGCTGCGCACGTGACATCCAGATGAACCCCGACTTAACTCGCCTGAGACAGGTTGAGCCAAGCTCAGTCATCGATAAGAATGTTGCGTACTTTATATCTGCCGAGAATAAAGAGAAAAAGGTCGTCACCCCAGGCGGTGGTGGCGATAAAGTTACTTATAAGCCTTATGCTGATTCTGAAGGTGCCCTAATCACGGTATTATCCAAGATATTTACACGTGTTTACTCGATAGACTCATTGGATAATATGACGTTTATTAATGATAAGGGGATTAGCTATATATTTATCCCAGAAATCACCACCAATTCCTCCTCCAGCAGCGCATTCACTTGGCCGCCAACAGAGTTCACCATCAGCCTCGCTTGCAAAGCAGTTGATAGCAAAGGCCTTACAGTTTGGGAAAAAACCTTGCAGTCAAAGGGCAACGCTGAATACAGCGAGTTTAAATCTGATTTTTCTTTAGCGGCACGTAGAGCATCAGAAGCTTTATTTTTAGATCTACTTAAAGAAATCAATAAAGCAGGGCATACATTTAACTAAGTTGCAGCAAGCTGATAGGGCAGCCCAAACGCTTTAATACTTGGGCTGCATACTGCTTATTTAGTGTCTGAATTTATGCAATGGCTACAACTCTAAAACTAAAATATCAGCATATGGAGTTCGGAGCACCTGATATTCCAAGCTCGATAGTCATTAGGGTAGCCAACGTTGAAACCGGCTGGGGAAACGTGCTGTTAATGGCAGATTATCTATTTGCCACTCTTGACCTAATAACTCTATAGTCTCAACCATGAGCAATAGCTTTGACGCATCATTATCAAAGGCCGTGCGCATTCCGGGTGGCAAGCGAGTCACGAGTTTCGGCTCAGACGTAACTTTTGCATCCAACCACTGGCCGTCGGGAAGGCGTAGTTTTAATTCTTGGCCAATACGAGCAAGCTCTCGCTGCCGCGCATCGAGATAAACCTCTATTTCTACGATGCCTCTTTTTTGCAATTGCATCAACAGAGTGCCTGGACCCACTGCCTCACCTTCGTTGACCACTATATCTCTGATCACAACATCACTGTTGGCTGTGATCTGCAGTTGCTCAAGACGCTTATCCAAAGCAATCAGATCACTTTGGTTACGCCGCGTATAAATCTCCTGGTCGTTGGTTGGTGCAAGTTGGCGCTCAATTTCTGCCAATGCCACTTGGCGATCATTCAAAAGATCGCGCGCTTGATATAATTCTCCGCGCGTGGCTGCACCCATATCGACAAGACGCTGTAGCTCTATGCTGCGCAAGCGAGCCCGTTCCAGTTGCTGATGCAAGATTTGCTGTTGACGCTGTAAGGGCGTGCCGCCCAGAGTCATTACATCCAAGGTGTCCATGACCGCTTGATGTTGCGCAAGTAAAACTGGGTTATCTAAAACTACTAGAAGCGTTCCACTAGCAACCTGATCACCTGTCTTTACCCTCAGTTGACGTATGGTACCGCTTTCCAGTGCGCGGACTTCTGTCAACGGTTGAACGGTACGTGCGGGCGCATCAAGCAATACCATGCTGCCAATCAGCTTACTCGAAAACCAGATAAAGGGGCTGGCTACGACTAATAGGATCAGATACCAACGTAAACGGTAGGCAATACGCTTGCTCGGGGCATAAATAACTTTAAGTCCGCCATCTTGGGCAGGATTGCGCTCTTTATTGCTAGTGAAACGTACTTTCATGGTCAATATTTCTCTGTAGCCGATCGAGGGTATTGCGCCCAGTCCTGCCAAGCGACACCTGCCAAACCACGGGGTTTTAAATGATCACGCAAGCGGATAGTCAGCTTTGTCAGTTCAGCAGGCGACGAACCGCTCCAACTGTTTTCTTTGGGAAGGTCAGTCTCTACGCTCTGGGCGAGATAGAGTTGTAACTCAGGCCAAGCATCAAGCATTTTAGCGGTCCGCGTGATAACTGACTGCTCAGCCGTGCTATATAGCATAAGAGTGACACTCTCAATATTGAGCCCGGGCAAAGCGCAGGGTACGCATACATTAGCAAAGCGTTGTTGCGCAGCAAACCAACGATGATGACTGACCAAAGTCACTGGCCACGGACTGCGTTGTGAAGCCGCTTCAAGTGTCTGTAGCCAATCGTGTAGACGCGACTCTGGGACAGGCCAACCGAGCTGCTCAACTTCTAGATCTAAATGCAGGTTATCAAAGGGAAGTGCTGAAAAGGTATCGATCAGCTGTAGTAGATCGGAACGTTGTTCCTTGAGCAGCCACTGGGGATCACCTAGCAGCAGATCAACGGTGAAACCGCTTTGTTTAAGCTTATGTATCAGCTGAGTAATCTCAAGGTTAAGTGACTCAATATTGCTTACCTGCGCAGCATTAAAGCCAAGATAAACATGATTGAATCCAGCACGCGCAAGTGACTCAACCTGCTCGGCCCGCTGCTCTCGATCAAGCAGAACGCTAGTGTCCCATATATAAGCAGCTGTACTCCAAGACTGCACAGATTTCGCTGACTCGGAAGACCCTGGTATCTCGGTTGATACTGCAGATAAAGACTGCTCTGCATCAATACGATTTTGATATTCTTGCAATGAGCTCCAATGCATTGCATCCGTTGAGCGAGTGAGCGGTTCACCGTCTGTTAACACTTGAAGTTGTGCCAGTACCGACCAGGTTGCATGCCAAGCATTGATCAGCTCCTGTTCGACTTCCGCTTGTTCGAGCTGCGCCAACCGCAGATTCAAGAACCCAACTTCGGTATCAATATTTAGTCTGCCCTTCTGTTCAAGAACTAATTGCTGTGTACGTTTGAGCTCTATGCTGCGCTCTTTTAGATAATCGAGTCGCTGCTGGTATTGCATTAATGTTTGTTCAAGAACCTTCATTAAATTATGGCGTGTATCTTCTGTTCGATAGCGCGCAGCAATATAACGCGATTCAGCTGAATTTCCCCGGTTTCCACCGGATAGGCTGCCAATAGGAACTTCAAAGGTAATAGCAGCTACTGTACCGCCACCGCTGCCACTCATACCATCACGGTTGTCATATCGCTGACTGATGCTGAAGTCGGCGTCGATACGGTCGGTCCATCGACTTTGCGCAAGCGGCTCTAGTCTATACTGCTCGGCACGATGGGTTTTCAACGCCGGATGCTTCTCAAGTATATGCAGCCAACTCCCTATTGGAGCCAGCCTAGTCGGTAATTTTTCAGCTATTGGCTTAGCAGCAGCAGAAATAATTTCGCCTTGTAAATAGGCGAGCTGCCCGCGAAAATGTGCATCCTGTTGAGCTAAGTTAGTACACACTCGTGTAAGCCTGCGCCAATGTTGTTCAACCCAAAGCTTTTCAGATAAGCGCAGTTGCTGCACTTGGGTTCGGTTGGCGACCGCCTTCTGCTCTGAAGACGCAACAGGCTGGTAAGTATTACACCAATCAGTCAGCGCACCCTGCTGCCACCAGTCTATATAGGTTTGGCGTAACTCCTGTTGCTGTTCAGCAAGGATCAGCTCGGTTGAATGTTCAGCTTGGTCAAGAGCAATCTGCGTATCAATCACTGCTGCGCGTCGTGCCTGCATTGCTCCGAGCAAGGGATAGCGTAGCCCTAGTTGTCCTCCAAAGCCTTCATATTTTTGCAAACCTGACTCTTCTAGGTCACGGTAACGCCCTGTATCTGCACCGCCAAACAGCATCCAACTGGTATTATCCTGGCGCTGGCGCAGTTCTGAGTTTATTCGTTGTTCTTCGTAGCGACTCGCTGTTGTAGCCGGACTGTCCTGCATTTTACTCAACAATGCCTGAAGAGGAATTGCCGACGCACTGGAAGCATAAGTCGACAGCACCAGACACATGCAACCGAGAAGGTAGGCATTCAGCCGTCTTGCACCCATAATCAAAACCTCTTACCTTTCTTCAGAACCCACCATGGTGCCATTCCGCTTTCTTCATGGCCACGCCGGAACACTTCATTAAGTATGCAGACGACACCCCAGCAGCGCAGAGCAAACATAAACAAGGGGAATATTGGTACAACTGCCAGCATTCTCAGGTCTTGCCTGCGCCGCTCTGAAACCAGCATCAACCCGATCAGGTAAATAATAATTGTCATGATTAAGTACAGAACATAAACAAATACAGTGAGGACAATCACCATCGGTATAGGTATCAATATCAGCATGGCTACTGAGTAAATAACGATCATAAAGGGCAGTACCAGCTGAAAAAAGAACCCTGTAAATAGCGTCATAAGAAAGTTAGGCCAGCCCAGCAAACGAGGCGTTATGCTGTGCGAGTGCTTGCGAATATACAGAAAAAACAAATCCCCATCCCAACGCAGCCTTTGCATAAGAAACTCGCGTAACGTAATGGGTGCGTCGGTGTGGCCGATCGCTTCAGGCTCAAATGGAATACGATAAGGCTGACGACCAAAATAGCTTTTTATGCGTAGGGTGATATCCAAATCCTCGGCTGAATGGGTATCCCAGCCACCGATATGTTGCAAAAAGTTTTTTCTAAAAGCACCGAATGCACCGGAAATATTGTTCACGGTATTCCATTCAGACAGTCCGACCTTGCTGGTATGTATCGACAAAAAATATTCCAGCTCTTGGATGCGTGTCACCAGCGATGTCTTGGCATTACGCACACGTAAACTACCAGAGACTGCTGGAACATTAGGGTCTTCAAAATGTCGCACCAGCACACTCACTGTGTTGTTATCAAAGGATGTGTCGCCATCCAAAGCCAATACGATCTCGCCGCTTGCTGCCTGCAGACCTGCATTAAGGGATGAAACCCGACCGCCTCGCTGCCATTTAGGTATGGCTTTCAAAGTGCGATTCGGATACAGACTGCGATCCAGCTTGAAATCACGTATGACATTCAAGGTGTCTTGATTCTGTGATGCGCCATCCACTACAGGAATGAGTTCAATGTGTCCTGGATAGGTTTGCTCACATAGCGTTTGCAGGGTCTGAAGCACGTCACGGCCTTCACTGTAGCAGGTGATAATGCAGGACACTTTAGGTGTATAGCGACTGTTAAAGGGGGTTCTGCGCAGTTTCTTTGAATACCAGCGCAAGATCCCTGCTACAACCAGCAGATTCATCGGCAGTTCGATTAATATGAAGAACGGAAACAATAAGAGTAGCGCTTGACCGGTCCATTTTTCATAAATGAAAAACCACACCAACTCTTGCATTGCCAATAACGTTGATTCAAACATTACCCGATCTCGCCGGTTAATCTTGCCATCAGCAACTGCGCATTCTCTTCCGTTAAAAGGTCCTCAGGAAGGGTGATAGCTGCCATTTTCAACTGCACACTACCATCGGCTGTAGCAAGTAGCTTTGTAAGCTCTGAAAGGCGCTGCTCAAGAACCTTTACGCCTTTGCGATCCGTGTGTGGCAACAAAAACCATAACAAGTCTTCTCTAGAGCGACTGCAACGGTCAGTATCTCTAATAGTCTGCTTAATGCGCTCAATTAAAGTGTCTAGTGAAGCTTGCCCTTCAGGCGTACTCAGAGCACGCTCGAGACCGTCGAAATGAAGCCCCAGCAAAGAGCATTCTGGTAATTTCGGATAGCGTGTAGCTTGCTGTATCTGCCAGTCAAGAAAGCTGGTGAAATCATTCAGGTTGATTAAGCTCAGGCGTCCAAAATACTCGCTACTAACGTCTTGAGAAAAGCCTTGTCGACAGCGTAATCGAGCTTTTTCTGTCATGCTGTAGTTGCGTATTTCTCGCACGCGCAGTTCGTCTGGTTCTTGTGAATGATTGCAATCTAGGCAGCGCGCATGAACAAGAGAATCAATGAACGAGACATTACACGCTCGGCAACTCAGGTTTTCCATAGGTCGGTCGTAATCACTACCGATGTGTCGAAGCCGAGTCAAACAGTTGGGACAGAGCATCAAACCGTCTTTGAGAAACTCGTCCTGAGGTGCGACATGACCACAGGTAAAACAGTGCAGGGCGGGCTCTTTGGCGATATCCAAGTCTCTGCACTCTGGGCATACATCAACATAGTTGAGTCGAGCTGAATTACATTTTGAACAGAGGCGAATACGGTCAACCAATTCGCCACTTGCGAGCAAACCTTGTTCCGACATCAAGCGCAGCCAGAGCACCTGATTAACCGGCTCATCGCCTGCAAAGACTCCAAGTAACGGGTAGCTATAAACATGCGCTAAGCTGGTATCGCGCCGAGCAGTGATTCCGGTATGCGGACGTGTCCACAGCCAAGCCATAACGTGTTCTTCGAAGCGCTCAGGACTACGACCACGATTAAACACAGCAAGGCGTTTGCATAATTGCGCGTGTTCTTTCTCAATAGCATCAGCTCTTGACGGAAGAAGCCCGTCCCCCAAGAGCTGAATGCTACTTTGTTCAATGAGTGTGTATATAAGGGTAAGCCGGTATCGTTCGTCCCTGCGTAACGTTTCCAAGGCTCGGCTAATCTTGTTTTCGGGCAAATTCAGGACAACCACATCTACAGTTGTATCATTTTGGAAATCGGAAACGCTTTGAAACTGACTCCAGCTGCTTGGAACAGTGTCATTAGGCTTCTCGGTAATCAAAGCAATCTGGGGGCGCATAGTGCGAGCTGTACTCCATTACAATTAGACATAAAACCATACTTAATTTTATATATTACTTAAGGAGCCTCTGAAAATCTCAGCTTATTATTGAGCTTTTCAGAAAATGACTCGAAAACTCAAAAAAACAGCTAAAAAAGGCCGTTTTCGAGGTAAAACCACCTCTTTTAGCCCTTAATTCGCCGTTTTGGCGGATTAAGGGCGCACTAACCCTAAGCCAGCAAGTATTTTCTGCTGATCATGAGGTTCGTTAGTCCTGCTAGCAGGCATAAACGGTTATGGTTTTTATCAAGCCCTTTGTAACGGACTTTGTTATAGCCAAATACGCACTTGATGTAGCGAAACGGATGCTCAACTTTAGCGCGTAGCTTGGCTTTCATTTTTTCAATTTCCTGCTCATTTTCGGTCATGGTTTTACGCTTACTGATTCGAGCACTGATCAGCCAGGCAAGATTTTTGCGCTCTTTGTTTTCCCTGCGTTTTTCAACACCTAGGTATCCAGCATCACCAAATACACGCTTTTCTTCGCCATGTAGAAGGCTTGCAGTCATGGTTACGTCGTGCACATTGGCAGCCGTACTTTCCACGCTATGAATCATACCTGTGACATCATCCACGCCGATATGCATCTTCATGCCAAAGTGCCATTGGTTGCCTTTCTTGCTGGAATGCATTTCTGGGTCGCGCTTGCGGCTTTGATTTTTCGTTGAGCTCGGTGCGGAAATAATGCTGGCATCCACAATGGTGCCTTCGCGAAACAGCAAGCCTTGATGCTGCAAGTGCTTGTTAATTTCCTTCAGAAATAGCTTGCCCAGCCCATGCTTTTCAAGGAAGTGACGGAAGTTTAAAATCGTTGTTTCATCAGGAATATTGTCTGACAAACGCAATCCTGCAAAGCGGCGCATTGATTCAATTTCATACAGCGAATCTTCCAGAGCAGGATCGCTAAGGTTGTAGAACAACTGCAAGCAATGCACACGCAGCATCACACTGAGCGGATAAGGGGGACGCCCCATTTCACCTTTTGGGTAATGCTTAGCGGCGCGATTCTCCAAGCGCTTCCAAGGAATAATGGCATCCATTTTTTCCAAGAAAATCTCACGACGCGTCTTACGCTTTTTGTTCTGGTACTCTGCTTCGGCAAAGGTCAGTTGGCTCATGATTCGGCTCACTGGGCTAAAAAAAGGTCGATGCGGCTATTATCGCAAAAAGTGGGGAGTTATTCAGAGGCTCCCTAAGGGTATTGCTACTTAAAATGCAGTAAGCATGCGCAACATTTTATCAGCACAGGAGTTATAAGATCTAACTTCGGACTCTTTAATTTTCACAAGCCAAGTATGAATGGTGGAACGCTTGAGATTACTGTCCTTTGGTAAAAAAGCAATTATGCTGAAGAGTGAAGCAGATATTTAGGGAAAGCGCTACACATATTTAATTTTCCCAGCCCGGCACAGATCAATACAGATCTTAACAAAATTAGCAATATAGGTTTTTAGTTTAAAATAATGACCGTTTAGTCACCTAGAATTCTTTAAAAAAAGCGCGCAGCACAAATAAAAATAACGTATTCAACACAACAGCGCACAAATAAGCATAAGCACCATTTTTGACATAAATCATTGCGTGACTATGCAGTACGTGCCAATACTGCGCCCCTTTAAAAACATACAACTAAAGTATAACTTTATGTGTTGTTGTTTTGGATAGCGAAGCAATACCCACAAGGATAAGGATAAAATAGTGAAAAATATTAGCGTACCAATGAAATTAACTATTGGAATAGGTCTAATTTTATTGCTGTCAGTAATTATGGCAATTAATAATTTCTACAGCTTGAATCAAATTAATTTGCGGACTACCAATATAGATAAAATCACGCAGATTGATGATGGTGTTAATGGCTTACGCATTGCTACCGCAGGGTACAAATTAACGCTCAAAAAACAGTTCATTGAAGAGACACAAGCATTAGCTGATAGTGCTAAAAAAATTGCAAATGAAGCAAAGGCTACACTAACCGTAGCCAGCAGTCGTACGATGATGGATGAAATACAAGTTGATATAACCGCGTATGAGAATCTATTTGCTAATTACATTAAGACTCACCAAGAAACAGAAACCAATATCGCTGCTGCTGCCAGCATTGGTGCAGATATCAATAGTGCACTTTCTGAACTTGACACTTTAATAAATGGCACGAATCTGCAACCTGTTATTCATGATGATTTTTACAGCATTGCGACAGGCCGTCTCGTCACAGAGCTTATTAATTCGCAGCATATGCTTGCTTATGCAGCACGTGTATTTATAGCCGATAAAACAGAACAGAGTGCTGAAAATTTAGAGCTGGCATACAGCTTATTTCAGAACACAGCAGCCAAACTGCAACCTAGGCTGCTGGGCACCGCAGCAGACGTAGAAGCTGCCATCGCAACAAGCGCTGCAAACTATATGGATTTGCTACGCAACATAGTCACTTTAACAGCGCTACAGTTTGAAACTGAAAACCACATGACTGATGTGTTTACGCGCGTTAACGCGAGCACTGATGATCGCGTACTCTTTGTGACAGATTTACGCGACCAGGAAATAAGCCGTTCAAAAACAGTCGCTACAAGCTTAACTCTCGCAGTGATTGTGTTGGGCGCTGTGATTGGCTGGTTCATGACGATTCAAATCACTCAACCTCTCAGCCAAGCCCTTAACATTGCTCAAGCCATTGGCAATCGAGACATGACGGGGCGCGGGGTTGAGCAACGTCGCGACGAGTTTGGCGCGTTATTAAAAGCCTTGGACCAAACTCGCACAAATCTGCGTGATGCTCTAGGCGAGGTTAATGGCTTTACTTCACAACTCGCTTCAGCCGCAGAACAATTATCTGCCGTCACCACACAAACCAGCGCTGGTGTGCTTGGTCAACGCGAAGAAACCGAGCAAGTTGCTACCGCAATGAATGAAATGACCGCGACTGTGCATGAAGTAGCGCGAAATGCTGAAGAGGCGGCTGTGTCAGGGGAGAAAGCCAATCGTCTAGCAATACATGGCGAGCAAGTATTGCAGGGTGCATTAGATGCCAATAGCCGTTTAACGACTCAGGTGCAGCAAAGTGCCGAAGCAATGCATCGCTTGAATGAGGACAGCACAAATATTTCAACGGTCCTGACTGTGATTAACGGCCTTGCTCAACAAACTAACCTCTTGGCGCTAAATGCGGCAATTGAGGCTGCGCGAGCAGGTGAGGCTGGGCGTGGTTTTGCAGTTGTAGCAGATGAAGTGCGCAGCCTAGCCCACCGCACACAAGAATCAACAGCTCAGATTGAAGAGTTGATTACTAATTTACAAACCGGTTCAGGTAATGCAGTAGTCATGATGGACAGTAGCCGCACGCTTGCCGACTCTACGCTGGGGTTAGTCCAAGAAGCCTATAACGAGTTACAGGCTATTGCTAAGGTTGTAGTTGAGATGCAAGCAATGGGCGCGCAAATTGCCACAGCCGCAGAAGAGCAAAGCTTAGTAGCAGAGGAAATCAACCTTAACGTGGTGAATGTGAACAGTGCCGCCGATCAGTCAGCGGCAGCTGTAGAAGAAACCGCTGCGTCATCGCAAGAGTTGGCGCGCTTAGGACAAGAGCTTCATAACTTAGTGATGCGTTTTAAAATCTAACCTTATACTGCGCGTGAAACCTCCTATTTTCACTCTGAAAATAGGAGCGCCCAGCTCATTTACTCGACACTTGACCCCGCTAGGGTGTTTAAAACACTTGCCCATTAACGCGCTTTAAATTGATCAATCATTTATTCGTGACGTACTGGATGATAAATCGGATTTGATTATGGTCAAATCAATTATCGATCTAGGTAAAACTTTGGACTTAATGTTGTTGCTGAAGGTGTCGAAGAAGAAGCGCATTTTAAAATTCTTAAAGACCTCGGTTGCGACGTTTATCAAGGATTTAATTTTAGTCTGCCTCTGCCTGTTTCAGAATTTATTGCTTTGCTTGAAAATTAATTGTCCGCGTACTTAACACTTAATATCTCGACAGCAGGACTCTGTACGAGCAAGTCATACTAGAGCATAGGCCTGCGAACAAAATGCACCGTTTTATACGAAAGGATAGGCATTTAAGGAATCACAGCACAAATATAATTTCATCACTCCTACGCAGGCTGGAATCTAATAGAATAAAAATATAGACCGCAATATTACCAAGATGAGGTTTTAATTAGCGGCTCATTAAAACAGTCTCAACAACAATAAACAGCTGGCCAAATCCCGCCCAAGGAAACCCTATATGAACAACGCCGCTGCACAGAAAATAACCACACCATTAACGGCCATCATTATAGGTACGGGCTTTGCTGGCATTGGCATGGCAATCAAGCTGCGCCAAGCGGGCATCACTGACTTTACGATTCTGGAAAAGGCCCAAGACGTCGGTGGCGTGTGGCGTGATAACAGCTATCCTGGCGCAGCCTGCGATGTGCCCTCGCACCTGTATTCGTTTTCCTTTGCACCGAACCCAGAGTGGACACGTATCTTTGCTTCACAGGCAGAGATTTATAGCTACCTGCAGCAGTGTGCACATCAATATCAATTAATCGCGCATATCCAGTTTGGCGCAGAGGTGCAGCAGGCGACCTACAATGAGGCTGACTCACTCTGGCAGGTTATCCTCAGCGACGGCAGTCAGCTGCATGCAGCCTTACTGATCAGCGCCACCGGCCAATTGAGTCGCCCTGCTCTGCCTAAGCTGGATGGCATCGAGACGTTTCAAGGACGCGCCTTTCATTCAGCCAACTGGGATCACAGCTACGATCTAGCCGGCAAGCGCGTGGCCGTGGTGGGCACTGGCGCATCAGCGATTCAGTTTGTGCCCGCCATCGCTGGCACAGTTGAGCAGCTCACTGTTTTTCAACGCTCGCCCGCCTATCTTAAAAAGCGGCCGGATCGTGCATACAAAAATTGGCAAAAAAGCTTATTCCGCAAACTGCCTTGGGCAATGAAACTCCATCGCGCAGGCATCTACCTGCGCTATGAAGCGCAAGCGCTGGCGTTTACTCGATTTAAAGGCTTAATGAAACTGGCCGTCGGTCGTCCCTTCGA
Source organism: Pseudomonas sp. C27(2019) (assembly GCF_008807395.1). Taxonomy (GTDB): domain Bacteria; phylum Pseudomonadota; class Gammaproteobacteria; order Pseudomonadales; family Pseudomonadaceae; genus Denitrificimonas. Next base: position 3,044,845 of record NZ_CP043320.1, on the reverse strand, counting down.
AAAAATGCTAGCTAAAGACATAGCTGATACCAAGCTGCGTGCTCAATTAACTCCAGATTACCCGATAGGCTGCAAACGTATTTTGCTGTCCAACGATTACCTCAAAACCATGACTCAGGCCAATGTCGAGCTGGTGACAAACAGCATCAGTCGCGTCACCGCTGACGGTATCGAAACCAGCGATGGTGTGCAGCACCCGGTTGACGCCATCATCTATGGCACCGGCTTTGCTGCGACTGAATTTCTTGCCCCCATGCGCATTACTGGGCGCGCGGGGCTCGACCTGAATGAAACTTGGCAGGGCCGCGCGCAAGCCTATCTGGGTATGAGCGTACCCGGTTTCCCCAATTTATTTATGCTCTATGGACCCAATACCAACTTGGGCCACAACTCCATCGTTTACATGTTAGAAAGCCAGATCGCCCACGTACTGCGCTGCTACTAAGCACTGCAAACAGCACAAGCAACACGCATTGAAGTGGATGACACACACTACCGCCGCTTCAATGACACGATACAAAAGCGCCTCGCCAACAGCATATGGCAGGGCTGCACAAGTTGGTATGTGGACGAATCTGGACACAACAGCGCCAACTGGCCCGGTTTTACTTTGTCGTATCGTTACTTAACACGCTTCTCAAGTTTGCAGGCCTACCGTTTCACCCGTGCCTTGCCCAGCAGTCTCAGCACGGTGGATGGTGTGACTGTAGCCGAGCCGCAAAACCGCTTAGAAAAATTCAATGCAGATTTCATGCGCAGGACTTTACGCTTCACTTTCCGCACATTTATGGGGCCACCTTTTTCAGCCAAGGCGCAGCGCCGAGTGGTCAATCTGTTCTCAGCAATGACGCCAGGTGTCGGCGGTGTCATTGTGCAACAGCTCAGCGCCAATGGCATCCCCACCCAAATTATTACCCCTAAGACCAGCCAAGCAGATGGCGTCATTCTGTATTTGCATGGCGGCGCTTTTTGTTTGGGCAGTGCCAAGTCACACCGCAGCCTTACCACCCGTTTGGCCGTTGAGGCCGGTATGCCTGTTTGGGTGCCTGAGTACCGTTTGGCACCTGAAAACCCTTACCCTGCCGGCTTAGACGATGCGCTGGCTTGTTATGCAGAGCTGCGTAAATATTATGCTGCCGAGCAGATTGTGATCGGCGGTGATTCAGCAGGTGGCGCATTAACCTTGGCGCTTACGCTGACGTTACGCGAGCGTGACGAGCGCCTTCCGGCGGCGCTGCTACTGATGTCCCCGGTCACCGATGGCACGCTGAGCGGCCACACACTGGTCTCAAAATACGGTGAAGACCCCATGCTGCGTCGCGGCTGGCTGGAGCAAGCACTGCACTGGTACAAACCACCGCTGGATGCGCAAACCCACCGCCCTCTTGAAATCGACTTAACGGGATTGCCGCCCATGCTGATTCAGGTTGGCGAGCAAGAATTACTGCTATCGGACTCCACACGGCTGGCGCAACACGCAACAGATTGCGGCGTACCCTGCCGCCTAGAAATACATACAGCACGCTGGCATGTCTTTCACTTGCAGGCGAACGCTCTACAATCAGCACGGCAAGCCATACGTACGCTTGGTGTATTTGCCCGCCAGCAGATCGTGGATCAACGTCACGCCAGCACGCGCGAATAGATCGCCTGCAAATAAGCGCTGACACGACAATTGCCTAAGCAAAACGTCAACTGGTGCGTGCTAATGGAGGGCCAGCAAACGGTTAGCACGCTTATGTGCCCAGCGTTATCTGCAGCGCCAGCGGGTATTCTTCACAGTTGTGTCCAGCACCGCCGCGATCCACCACTAGAAACTCGCCTTCGCGCTCGAGAACAGACTGTATGGCATGCCAAGTGCCCGCACTGTAATTGACACCTTGGCGGCCATCAGTCACGAAAGCACGCACTTGCGCTGGATCGATAACATCGCCAGCCGGCGCCACTACAACCACAAAGCGCTCGCAATGCAAGGGTATAAAAGCTTGACTGCCTAGCGGATGGCGCTCAAGAAAGCTTAGCTGCAAAGGCATTTGCACTGGCTGAGTGACGAAGATGCTGATCAGCGTTCGTGCATCCTCACCCAGTGTTTCGACCTTGGCCAAATCATGATAACGGCGGGTGCGCCCACTGTTAATCATAAAAAAATCAGCGCCGCGATGATCGATCACTTCGCCAAAAGCCGTAAACGCTTCAGCTGTCAGTGGCTCGGCCGTCAATTGCAATAACTGCTCACTCATGTGCACTCTCCGCTTAACGGCCTAAAGCCGACAGCAGTATCTGTAGGTTTATTTTTGCCCTGCAACCATCGGTGCTGAGCACGCACAGCAGCATGCGTGCGTAGCCTGCAATGGAAACAAGCACGCTGGACAGCCAAAGCTGAGCGAGGTTACTTAAATATCGTCATCACTCAAACCACCACGCAACGCTGCCGCGCGAATGTGATATGCCATCGCCTCACTGGCACGCTCAGGCGCTTGATCGCGAATAGCATCGATAATTCGCTGGTGTTCTTCCAGCGGTTTCATCAACTCTTCTTTATTAGTCAGCGGCTTGCACTGAGCGCTGTGAATATCAGTCACAATGCGACGCCTAGTGTCAGTAAAAATCGAGTTCTGTAATATGGAAAAAATGATGTGGTGAAAGTTAAAATCTTCTTGTGCGGCATCAATAAGCTGCCCTTTTTCAAGTGCATAGCGCATTTTGTACACCGTTTTTTCCAGACGCTCTAGGTCATCCTCTGAGCGCGTTCGACTGGCCATTGCCGCAGCATAGGGCTCAGCGGCTAGACGAAACTGAAAAACCTGCTTACTGCGACGGTCTGCCATGCAACTGCTATTAGCAGCACTGCTATTTGGATCAGGAACAAAGACACCCCGGGCTTGACGAATATCGACCAAGCCCAGCGTCTCAAGAACACTCAGTGCCTCACGCAGCGCCGAGCGGCTAACGCCCAGTTCAGCGGACAACATTCGCTGCCCAGGTAATGCTTCTCCTGGAGGATATTCACCGCTTAATATCTTCGTTTGAAGAAGCTTTGCTATGGAATTGTTGAGCATTTTTACGTCTTCACGCCTCTCGAAAATACTAAAAAGATAATTATATTCGCAATAGCTTAACTAAATACTATTCCGAGAGGTGATTCGCTAAAGTAATTTCACAATAGCTTCAGCCAGCTCAGCAGTTGTTGCACTGCCGCCCATATCCGGCGTGCAGCATTGCGTGTCACATAGTGCTTTATCCAGCGCTTGCATGATGGCATTGGCCGCCTGTTGTTCGCCAAGATGCTCAAGCATCATCGCTCCAGACCAAATTGCTGCCACTGGGTTAGCTTTGCCCTGACCAGCAATATCTGGCGCTGAGCCATGCACGGGCTCAAACATCGAAGGCATATTACGGGTCGGATTGATATTTGCAGAGGCTGCAAAACCTAAACCGCCCTGAATAGCCGCACCAATATCGCTAAGGATGTCGCCAAACAGGTTAGACGCAACAATCACATCGAAACTTTCCGGATGCGTAACCATACGCGCGGCAGCGGCATCAACGTGATAGCGCTCAACTTTAACATCAGGGTACTCGGCGGCCAGCTCGTCTGTGACCTCATCCCAGAATACCATTGAGAATTTTTGTGCATTTGATTTAGTCACAGAAGCCAGCTTACCGGAACGCTTTTGCGCCTGCTCAAAGCCAAAGCGAAGAATACGCTCAACCCCTTGGCGCGTGAATACCGATGTCTCTACCGCTACCTCGTGTGGGCTGCCAACATGCACACGGCCACCCGCGCCAGAATACTCACCTTCAGTATTTTCACGGATGCAGAGGATATCAAAGTCTGTTTTCTTCAGCGGACCTGCCGTACCTTTAAGCAGACGGTGAGGACGGATATTAACAAACTGGTCAAATTGCTTACGAATTGGCAACAGCAGACCATGCAATGAAACGCTGTCGGGTACACACTCGGGCCAGCCTACTGCACCCAAAAATATGGCATCACTTTTGCCAAGTTGCGCCAATCCATCATCAGGCATCATCTGGCCATGTATCAGGTAGTACTCGCATCCCCATTCATAATGGGTCGGTGCCAGTTCAAAGCTAAACTTACTGGCTGCTGCTTGCAGCACATCAAGTGTTGCCTTGGTAACCTCTACGCCAACGCCATCACCAGGGATAACGGCAATATTATAAGACTTCATTTTCTCTCCTGAACATTTCATTTTAGACAACGCTAACGGTGCGCTCGGCAACCCCAATCAGGGCGCAGAGGCCAACTAGGCCATCAGGATAATATCGATTGATTGATTGGCAGATTGCACGACAAAGCACACATTAGCCGCAGTCGAGCTTTTCTGGCATTAAGGTGATTGGCTTTGAGCGCTCCCAACGCGACCTGCTCAGCCAGTGAGCCAGGGTACTCATACACTTCATCGACTCGGCCCCATTGGGTAGAGGTCGCAATCACAACAGGAACGCCCGCATTCAACACAGCAGCAAGCGGCTCTATCCAGCTCGGCGGAACATGACCACGGCCAATTGCATCGATGACCAAGCCTTTGGCACCACTGGCTACCGCCGCTTGCAGCAGAGCCGGTGATGCATCAATTGCTACCGGAATAATATCCACCCGTGGTAGCTTTTCCCCCGGCGCAATCACGCTAGAGCGTAACAACCGTTTGCTGAGCATGACCTCATCACCATCAACAAAACCCATGGGGCCAAGACCCGGCGAGCCAAAGCCATTGAGCTGATAGCTGCTAAGCTTACGCACGCTGCTTGCCGCATGAATTTCCTCATTGAACACCACTAAAGTGCCTGCGCTACGTGCCGATGCTGTGCGTGCAACTTTCAGCGCATCACGAAGATTAGGGCCGGCATCTGAACCCGCCGCATAGGGCACGCGCTGAGCGCCGGTAACCACCAATGCGGTGTCTAGCAGCTCTAAGGTTGAGTCAAGAAAGTAAGCTGTATCTTCTAGGGTGTCGGTCCCCTGCGATACAACCAGCCCGACTACATCGGTGCGCTGCGCCAGCTCAAGACACAGTGTCCTCAGCTGCAGCAGATCGTCAATGGTGATGGCATTGCTGGGCTTCTGGCAGAGGGTGATGACTTCAACCGGACCGTCACTCTCAATTTTTAAGCTGTCCATAAGCTCTTTACCTGAAAGCGCACCGGCAACCGCACGCCCAGAACTGCTCGGAAGACTGGCAATTGTGCCACCGAGTGAAATCAGTACTACAGTATTTTTCATATCCATATCTTCAGGAAAAAATAGTTAAGATGCTTGGGAATGCAACGAAAATCAGCAGTGCCACGATATACACGGCAACAAATGGAAGCACCGCGAAGCTGACTTTCTCCACTGTTTCATCCGCAATGTCTGCAGCGATATACAGGTTGAGCCCTACGGGCGGGGTAAATTGCCCAACCGCCAACGCAATAATGGTAAATACACCAAAATACATTGGATCAATACCAACCGCAGAGGTGGTCGCCATTAATGTTGGCACCAGCAGCACCAGAGCGGACACGTTATCCAAAAAGGTGCCAACCACGATCAGCAGCGCCAGCATCATAAGCATGATCATGGTCGGATCAGTGGTAATACTCATGACCCAAGCAGAGAACAGCTGTGGCACACGCTCAGTGGTAATAACAAAGGCAAAGACGTTGGCACACACCATCAAAAACATGATGACAGCGGTTGTCGCTGCCGTGCTCAAAAAGGCGCGCTTTATTTCCACCATGCCCAAGCTTTTGTACAGGAAAACACCAATAAGCAAGCCATACACACAGGCCACTGCAGCTGACTCAGTTGGTGTAAATGCACCAGAGTAGATGCCCACAATAATAATGATGGGCATCAGCAGCGCCGCCATATTCTTAAGGCGCTCGCCGGGCAATACGGAGCTGTCTTCAAGACTGACGTCATCGACGCTCTTTCTTCCACGCCACCAATTGAGCAAGCAAATCGCTAGGGTCAGCAGTATTCCCGGAATAATTCCATTGATGAACAGCCCGCCAATCGAGACGCCAGAAATCACGCCATACACCACCATGGTGATGCTTGGCGGAATGATCAAACCCAGCGCACCTGAGGCAGCCACGACCGCGCCCGAACCTGCTGCGCTATAGCCTAATTTTTTCATGGAAGGGATCAGCACAGAGCCAACCGCAGCCGTGGTCGCTGGTGATGAACCTGAGATGGCTCCGAAAAAAGCTGATGAGGTTGTCGCCACATTGGCTAAGCCACCTGGGCGCCGACCAACTAGACGGCTTGCCATTGCCACAAGACGCTCCGACAGCTTGGCCTCATACATCAAAGCCCCCGCTAGTAGAAAGAGCGGAATCGCCAAATACGCAAAGTTATTCAGGCCCTGAAACATCTTCTGCGCAACCACCAGTAACGGGATATTACTTCCGAAAAAAATGGCAAGGGTGCTCGCTGCACCTAAGGCGATTGCAATAGGTAAGCCTATTATCAAAAAGCCGATAAAAGCGAAAATTAAAATCTCAATCATGATATTTGATCCGCACTAACAGCATTTTTATCGCTGACGGTTTCGTGGCCCAATAGCGTTTTCACAATAAGCAGAAAAGCAGCCACTAAGCAGCCTCCCGTCAAGAAAAGCTGAACATAACCAATCGGAATACCTGTGGTCGGTGACACCTGCGCCATGGCACGCATCGCTAGTGCATAGCTGAACCAGACAACCACGCAAAGAAAGGTGACGGTAATAAGTCGTGAAACAACAATGACCACCTTGCCAAGCATTGGGGGCAAGCTGTCAACCAACACCGACACCTTAAAATGCTCACCGCGCCAGAATGCCACGGCCATTCCCGCCATAACCGCGAGCATCAAGGAAAAAACTGACAGCTCTTGGGTCCAGCCAATTGGCTTATTGAATATGTATCGAAATACAACCTGAATAACGACCAGTGAGAGCATTACAAAAAGAGCTGTAGCGGCAATGCTATGACATACCGCTGCAATTTTATCGCACAGCGAAATTAATGCTTTGCGCAAGCCAGATGAGGAAGGGAGATCTGTTTTATTCATGAAAACCGGCCCTAATAAAGCACTAGAGCGGCTGCACTGCCGCTCTAGTGGCGATCCTGTAGCTAAGTTGATTATTGAGTAAGTAACTCGAATATTTCCTGATTGAACTTGCCGGCAGCATCGTCATAGACAGGCTGTACGGCTTTTCGAAACAGTGACTTATCAACATCATTGATTTTCATGCCGCGCCCTTCGATTTCCTTCCACTGCTCTTCTTCAAGCTGAGCAATTAAATCAATGTGCTTACGGTTATATTTTTTGCCCACTTCAAGCAGCGTTTGCTGGATATCTTCCGGCATGCTGTCAAACAGGTAGGCACTGATAATCAACGGAGAACCCATATGGATGTGGCCAGTACGCGACACATAGTCCTGAACTTCATTAAAGTTCTGAGTCAGAATGTGCGCCGGCGGGTTTTCTTGACCGTCAACCACACCCAACTGCAGCGCTGAATACAGCTCGCCAAACGACATCACCGTTGCACCAGCACCCAGCGTCTGGAACGTATCAACAAAGACCTTTCCTTCTGGAACGCGGATTTTCAGACCTTTCAGATCGTCTGGTGTATTAATGGGACGAACCGAGTTGGTCACATGGCGCATGCCATTGCCCCACCAACCAATAATGATCGCACCTTGTTTTTCTAGCTGCGCACTTAGTTTTTCGCCAACTGGCCCTTCAACAGCTGCAAGGTACTCATCCATATCCTTAAATAGGAAAGGCAGGTTGAGCATACCCATATCAGGCACCCAGTTAGACAGTACTGTGTCCGAAGCCAGTGTCATTTCCAGCGTACCGATCATGGTGCCTTCAACTGACTCCAGCTGGTTACCCAACTGATCAGAAGGGAAGATTTGAATTTCAACAGCGCCGTTGGTTTTTTGTGCAACTTCTTCGGCAAACTGCTCAGTAATGGTTTGATAGTGGTGACCTGGTGCGCCTGTATGACTGAGACGCAGAGTGTAGTCTTTTGCAAAGGCTATGCTGGAAGAAAGCACCATTGAAAGTGCAATAATAGATGCGGCAGGAATGAATCGCTTTTTCATCGAGAACTCCTATTAGATTATCTCGCCATCTGCGATCAACCAGCGGCACTAAATACTGCCGGGGAAAGCTGACGTGTATTTGTATGGGTAATATGCTCTAGGTGCTTTTCGCACGGTTTATCATATTGGCCGATCACACAACCAGAACAACTGGTCTAACCGGTCCGACCAGCTTGAAGATTATCCCATCATTTAACGGCGAACAAGTATTTTTAGACGATATGCCGCCGAGACTAATGCGACATAAGTCGTACTGCCTTACTCGAATATATGCCTATAGCGCTAACAGCGCTGACTTTGACTGGCAGAAAAGCTAAAGCAGATACAACCCTTGGCACGACGAAAAAGGCGCTTTATAAAGCCGTATCACTCTGTGACTGATTGCTTGTTAACGGAAAAATCAACAAAAGACAGCACTCACTTACCTGCATAAAGCACGCATGCGCATAGATTTACAGAGGGTTATAGACAACCGGGGCGTCTTCGTTTAATTTCACAATCATTTAGGACCAGCTTGGGGCGCCCATGGATGATTCACTTCGATTAGAACTGGATAGAGAAAAAGAAAAAAACAGATTATTGCTCGATATTGTCAATGCGATTCAAGAGCCAATCGTGGCTAAAAACTGGGAAGGCAACTTTGTATTTGTAAACAACTATGCTGCTAAACTCTATGGCACGACGCCAGCAGAAATGATTGGCAAAGAAGACTCTTATTTCACCGGCAATAAAAAACAAGGCCAGTTTTTCAAAGAAAACATCCAATCTATTATGCGGCGCTTTGAACCTGACATGGTTTATGAAGAGTCGACAGATAAAAACACAGGTGAAATTCGTTACTTTCACTCCATAAAAACCCCATTCAAAAACAAGCTTGGCGAGCTGCATATCGCTGTTATTGCCCGCGACATTACCGAAATAACTGAGCTTAAAAACTTAGCAGAATTTAACGCTAAGCGTTTGAAATATGTGCTGGATGTCTCTGGCGAAGGCATGTGGGATTGGAATATACAAACCAACGAAGTGTTTCAAAACAAACGCTGGGAGGAAATTACCGGCGTTAAGCATTCAAAAAAATCATTTGAAGAGTTTAAAAGCTGTCTTGTCGAAGAGGACCGAGCATATGTTTTAAATGCCCTCAAATCTTTAATGGAAAACAATACACCTTACAATATTGAATTTAGATTCCAACGCCCAGACGGCACAATTATATGGATTTGGGATCGAGGACAGGTTGTTGAGTTTGATGAGCAAGGCAAGCCAATGTTATTGGTTGGCATTATGCAAGATATTACTGAGCAAAAAATCAACCAGCTCAAAATTGAGTCAATGGCTTTCTATGACTCATTAACTAAACTTCCCAACCGCGCACTGTTAAACGACAGATTAAATATTGCAATTGAACACAGTAAACGCTCTGGTCAATGTGGCGCTGTACTGTTTTTAGACTTAGATCACTTCAAAACCCTAAATGACTCATACGGACACCAAACCGGTGATGACTTATTAGTAATCGTCGCAGAGCGTATTAATTCACTTATGCGCAAAGATGACACAGTTGCAAGGTTTGGCGGCGATGAATTTGTCATCGTGCTTAATGACCTAAATGCTGATCGAATCAAAGCTGCCATTAAAGCAAAACATATTGCACATCGTATTCGCGAGACCATCGCTGAAAAAATCAGTCTAACACCGAGAATTACCAGCCCTAAGATCGAGTACACCATCACAGCCAGTATCGGCATTACTATTTTTGATCGAGACGTGAAAACAACCACTGAATTATTGCAACTGGCAGATATGGCACTGTATCAGGCTAAAAAGAAAGGCCGTGATGATTGTGTGATATTTGACCCAATGATGCAGCAAAAGCTGGATTACACCACTCGCTTACACAAAGAGTTACGCCATACTTTAAAGCACGGCGGCTTTATCTTGCATTACCAACCTCAATACGATTCAAACCGACACTTGGTGTCTGCTGAGGCTTTAATTCGTTGGAAGCACCCAGAACTCGGTTTAATTAGCCCAAGTGACTTTATTGCGGTAGCTGAAGAATCCAATCTTATAGTGTCCATTGGTGACTGGGTACTCACTGAAGCGTGCCGGCAACTAAAAGAATGGCAATCTGATCCTCGATATCAACATCTATATTTATCTATTAATATCAGCGCTAAACAAATCTGGCAGAAAGACTTTGTTGAAAATATAAAAAAAATTATTTCTGAATCAGCTATTAATTTATCTAAATTAAAATTAGAAATAACAGAATCTATTTTATTAGGCGATATAAGTGAAATTGTTAAAAAACTGAATGCGTTAGTTGATTTCGGATTATCATTTTCCTTGGATGATTTTGGAACAGGTTATTCATCATTGGGCTATTTAAAGCACTTACCCATTGATGAACTCAAAATTGACCTCTCATTTATCCACGACCTACCAGACGATAAAATGGATTTAATTATGGTTAAGTCTATTATTGATCTAGGTAAAAACTTTAGCCTTAATGTTGTAGCCGAAGGCATTGAAAAAAAAGCACACTTTGAAATTCTTAAAGCACTTGGCTGCGACGCTTATCAAGGGTTTTATTTTAGCCGCCCTGTTCCTGTTGCAGAGTTTAATGCTCTCATCCAAGATTCATAGCAAGCAACTGCGCTAATCAGTCAATGGCAAAGCAGCCTAAGTCGAATGAATTAGGCTGCAGGTACTGTATGTCCGATCTGCTTAGGATTGGCGATCTTGGGCGTATTTCTGAGTAACCATCTTGGCATAGTCTTGCAACGAGGCAGCTACAGCCTGTTCAAAACTGGCCAACTGGCCGCCAGCATCAGACATAGCCGCCTCTGCCGCAGAACGCTGAGCAAAAGCATATTTGCTGACCGGACTCATCACCGCACGCAGGCTGGAACCAATCAAATAAGTGGCAGCAGAGGCCTCGACCAGCGGCTTGGGCTCAGCCACAACGCCAAAATCAGCAGCGTAAATCGCTTTAAAACCACGCTTACGCTCACGCAACATGACCTCGCTGGTACAGTTGATCGAGCAGGTGCCTTCAGCATGCTCATCAGCATAGTGCAGCAGATGACGGGAAAAGTGGAACTTGCTGCGGTCCATATTGCAAATAACGCAGCGTGGGTACTTCTCTAGTTCATTGTCCAACGGGGCTGCATCCGGCTTACTGGTCGGCGCACCAGCTGCAAATGCTTGGCCGGTTAACCCGCCCATCGCTGCGATGCCGGTTATGGCCAACCCAGTACCTTTTAATAGTGTTCTACGCTTCATGGTTCTATCCCCACTGGTGGTTGTAAGAAAACGGCACGCCCGTTAGTCAACAAGCCTCTGCCTGATGTTATGGTACTGCGCATTCATGGCAAGTATGCACTTTGTCGCAGTACTGACAGAAGTCAGCATCGCGATTATTTTATTTTGCCTGATGAGTATGCCTGACAGCGAATCCTAGCGGTAGTCGCAGATAAAAGTGCCTAATGCGGGTGGTTCAAGTAGGTCTTATTACTTCGCTATTCGTCCAGCGCTAGCAGCGCGATAAATTTAAACTCTAAATCAACTTATTCATAGACTGTGCCTACACAGGGGTAGACATCATCGTGCTGAAATAGGGCTTTATCTTATGCCTTCTAAGCGGCTTTATATTAGGAGTCTATTTTGAAGAATTTAAAAAGATTAGTGACGCCTTTCTTGGCGAGTCTGTTAGCCGTTTCTGTTAATTACGCATTAGCAGCAGAGCAAGTACCAACCCAAGGGAAAAACCAAGCGCAGCAGCAAAGCCAAAACCAACGCATGGGTCAAGGTATGAATCAAGGTCAAGGTTGCGGTATGGGTCAGTAATCCTTTGTTTTAGCCTGTAAATAAACAGATACAAACCAAGCGCAGAAACTACTCTGCGCTTGGCCAAACTCATACACACATCACTCAGCGCATAAACTCTTCTGCCACTCGTGCCAAATTATAGCTTTTCGTTGAGCGTTCATTCGGCTTCTTGCGATCACCACCATTTACTTCTTATCTGAAAGAAATATTAATCGTGTTGTCGTGCCTGGTTGAATGCGCCACTGCTATTTTTGGAGGGATGACCAGATCACTTACATCCACCAAGCCGCAATGACTTGACATCATGACAATTTGATTACTCGACCGTAAGTAGTTACGCCCTTTATGTTTTACCGCCACTCATAAAGGTTTGGAAGATGGTGAAAAATACGCTGGCATTTTTTGGCACAGTGCCTTTCTTTTTAATTTCACTGGGGTCAATCCGAACCAACGCATCTTCGCCAAAGGCACTGAAATCATTAAAGGCTTGATTGGCTAAAATATTGCGGTCAGCAAGAAATAAAATACGCGGGCGCTTTTGTGCTGCATCAGGGTCTTTCTGTGCGTTCAAACTCCAACGGCTATTAAATAACTTCCAAGCGGTCTGAAAGGCAATACAGGTTTTACCGGTGCCTGTCGCCAAAGTGAGCAAGATACGTTGCTTGCCCTGCGCAATGGCCTCAAGGGTGTTGCGAATCGCGTTTTCTTGATAGTAACGCGGCTGCCAGTCCCCTTTGACTTCAAACGGAATCTTGGCAAAACGCTCGCGCCATACTGCAGCGTAATCAGGTACTTGAGCATCTAGCTCAGCAAAGGTGAGCTGCCACAAGGCTTCTGGGCTCAGAAACTGGTCAACCAACTCCTTTTTGCCGCTTAGCATATCCACTTGATAAATCAGATGGCCGTTGGTTGCATAACCGATACGACACTGTAAACGTTTGGCGTAATCCTTCGCTTGGCGCACGCCTTCGGTGTAGCTGAGGCTTTCTTTTTTAGCTTCAACGGCTGCCAGCTTATGGCCTTTGTACTCAAGCACATAATCGCTAATAACCGGACTGCTGCGCTGACCACCGCCGATAATACGCCCCTGAGTAATACTCACTTCTCGGCGAATAAAGCTATGTTCAATCTGCCCCCAGCCAGCCGCAACCAGCTTGGGGTCAATTAAATTAGCGCGCGTATCGGCTTCGTTCATAGCCATGGCCTGCAAATCCTTCAGCAACAATGGTGGATCAAGAGTGGATCAAGAAATATAAAAACGTAACGCTTTGTTTTAAAAAGGTTTGTTTTTTCACAGCAGCTATATTTAGCTTTAAATCAAGAGCAGATCAAGAAACCAAAAATTATTTAATCAAGTGGTGTAAAGAAGTCTCTGTCCGGTTAAATACTTGCTCGTTATCTACAAGCAAGTCTATATTTTAACCGCGAAATACTCGGCATTGATATCGCGACCAGTATGCCATCGTTACGTGTAATACGTTATCTGGACCAACTGGCTGAATGGCACGGTTACCCTGAGAAAATTCGCGTTGATAACGGCAGTGAATTTACCTCAGAAGTCTTCACCAGCTGGGCAAAAGTGCATGGCATTATGATTGATTACATCAAACCTGGTTGCCCTTACCAGAACGCATACATTGAGCGATTTAACCGAACGTATCGTGATGATGTACTGGATTTATATATTTTCAACAACCTGAATGAGGTAAAGCAAATAACCGAAGACTGGATTGAGTTATATAACACTGAACGACCACACGACTCACTGAATGACATGACGCCGTTAGAGTACCGAAATTCGGCATAAATTCTCTACGAGATGACTGTGTTATAAATGGGGTATTTACAGCTCATATTTAACCCCTTATGGTTGTCAAATTTTTACCATAAGGGGTTAGTCAGATATTATTATTTAGAAGTCACTGGTTTGATCAAAAGTCTATCAAGGCGCCATCTTCGGGAATCTCAACCTTATCTTGAATGTTGTTTTCTTCTACATATTTCTTCAGCTCTTCACGGCTCAGGGCCATATGGTTGATGGCATCCATGTGGGTAGCAACTATAGTGGCGTTCGGAGCAGCTTGAACGGCGCGCAGTACATCTTCTTTACCCATGATGATGGATGCGTCAAAGCCGTTCAGCATCGCATAACCCGCATTTAGCACGATTACTTGAGGCTCGTATTCAGCCAGCGCCTGATCAACTTCATCACGCCAGATGGTATCCCCTGCAAGATAGAGTGTTTTGTGACCGGGGGCCTGAAAAACCACACCCATGGCATCACCTAGGAGAGTTGCCACTTCAGACAATGCGTACATGTTATCTGTACCGTGCTGGCCGCCAGTTTTGCTCAGGGTCACCCCGCCGAACTCAGCCTTGTCAGATAGTACTCGGACATTGGTGAAGCCCTGCGAACGAATAAGAGTGGCATCGGCCTGATGCTGTGTATACAACGGAATGTCCTTGGGCAGGAACTCCTGCGCAGCATCATCCCAGTGGTCCAGATGCGTATGAGTGACGATGACCGCATCGACTCCAGCGAGTACTTCTTGTTCCGACATTGGCAGATCTACCAAGGGATTTCGTAACTCGCTACGGTAGCTTCCTTTAAAGCCGGGGTAAGTGCCTTTCTTTGACAGCATCGGGTCGATCAGGAAAGTTGTATCTGCGTAGGTGATTTTTACTGTGGCATTGCGAATCTGTTGCAGTTGCACAGCTTCTTGGGCCGCTTGTGAAACATCGATCGCAGTTGTCTGGGCAAATGCAACGCCGGAGGCAAGGCTGATTGCCAAAGCAAGGGAGCTCGCGAGAATCTTAATGGACATGTGTACAACTCCAAATACGTTATTGGTTAATAATAGTGCTCAGTCTAAAACGTACATCGTATGTGCAAAAGTGGCCTATATGACAATAATCAATATAATCGGGCCAATAACTAATTGCAGAGGTATTTATGAGTGATGTAGAGATTGCCGTGCTTGCTTTTGAGGGCATAAGCTTGTTTCATTTTTCTGTACCGGGGCTGGTGTTCGGTACGAGTGAAAACCCACCCGGATCCCCGCGTTACAATCTGACCTACTGCACGCTAACCCCTGGCTCTGTTAGCAGTGATCAGGGCGTGGTGATTGAGGTGCGCGATGGGTTGGAGGCCATGGAACAGGCCGATATCATCATAATTCCTGCATGGAAAAATGCTGAGTTGCCTGCACCCGCCGAGTTGATTTCAGCGTTACAACTCGCCCATGCTCAGGGCTCACTGATTGTGGGTTTGTGTCTGGGGGCTTTTGTGTTGGGTGATGCTGGGCTGCTCGATGGAAGAGAAGCGACCACCCACTGGGCAGTACGTGACATGTTTGCGCAGCGTTTTCCACAGGCTGTGTTTCGTCCAGATGTGTTGTATGTGGCTGATGACAACATTATCACCTCGGCTGGAACCGTTGCTGCCATTGATTGCTGCCTGCACTTGATCCGGCAACGCCACGGCTTTGAAACAGCAAATCACCTTGCCCGCATGCTGGTTACCCCACCACACCGGCAAGGCGGCCAAGCCCAATACATTGAACGCCCCGTACAACAACTGTCCAGCGATAACCGCCTGCCAGACTTACTGGAATGGGCGCGTGATAAGCTATCGCAACCCTTATCGGTCGATACCTTGGCGGACGAGGCGAACATGAGTCGCCGTACCTTTACCCGACGCTTTCGGGATATGACGGGTACGACGGTGAGTCAATGGTTAAACGCTGAACGGGTCGCCAGAGCACAACACTTGCTAGAAACCACCGATTTATCGATTGAACGCATCAGCGCAGACGTTGGTTTCGGCACCGCGCTGTCATTGCGTCAGCACTTTTCCACTCAGCTGGGCACTTCGCCCTCCAATTACCGTCGCACTTTTCGTGACAGTAGGTTTGATGAGCCAGCAGATAAGGCTACTCTAATGGATTAAGTGTAAGCGCCCTTAAATCAGCATCTTTTAAGCCAACCTATACAGCTTCACACTAATACCTGTCTTTTTCAAAGAGGTATTAGCGATGACATCACAAGAACGTCAGCAGTTTTGGCAGCAACATATTGATGCCTGGCAAGCATCGGATTTATCCGGTGCTGCGTTTTGCAAACAGCATGATTTGAATTATGCACAATTTAATTATTGGCGTAGAAAGTTTCAGCCGGTAGACGCGGTTGCAAAGTCTGCTGGTTTTGCTCAGGTTACGCAGCTAGCGACCTCGACTAGCAGTGCTGATGGGTTGGGTGTTCATCTGCCCAGCGGCATAAGTTTTTCTGGAGTGAATGCAGGTAATCTCGATGTAGTGCTGGCGATGCTGAGGCAGTTGTAATGAAGGTGCGTTATTTACGGCCAGCCAAGCAGATGCCGGAAATTTATCTGTACCGTGCGCCGGTGGATTTTAGGAAGCAAGCCAATGGCTTGGCTTTGCTGGTTGAGCAAGAGCTTGGTCATAACCCGTTCAGCGGTGCGTTATATGCCTTTACCAATCGCCAGCGCAACAAAATCAAATGCGTGATGTGGGAAGACAATGGTTTTGTCATGTACTACAAGGCGCTGGCCGAGGAAAAATTCAAGTGGCCTAGGCCTGCCGATGAGCTGTTAGCCTTAACGGGCGAGCAAATAAATTGGCTGCTGGATGGTTACGATATCAGCCTCTTTAAAGGCCATAAAAAACTGCACTACAACAGCCTTGGCTAGCCTGATTTCACTGGGTTTTGGCTGCTTTTAAGGGTGCTTTTGGTGGCGGGTTTTGCTATAATTTCGGCATGAAAAAACAGCCCAAACCGACCATTAAAACCCCAGATTTAAGCGGCCTTAGTGCCGCTGAATTGCGTTTGGTTGTGGCACAGTTTCAAGCTGTTATTGATGAGCAGAACACTGCTTTGCAAGATGCCCATCGCCGTATTGAACTGCTGGAAGAAATGAACCGTCTGCTGAAAACACAGAAATTCAGTGCCAGCAGTGAAAAATCTAAATTTCAGCTCAACCTCTTTGATGAAATCGAGCTCGAAGCCCAACTCGATGAGCTGTTTGAGTCCCTGCCTGAATTGCCAGATGAGGGCGAAGGCATTGCCCAGCAACGCAAAGAGCGCCAGACACGCAAGCGTGGTTTTTCTGCAAGCCTTGTGCGTGAGCGCATTGAACATAAGCTCACTGAACTAGAAAAAGCCGGCGCTAGTAAAACCTTCTTCACTAAAGTAAAAGAAGAGCTGCACTACATTCCAGCGCAACTCAAAGTGCTGGAGCACTGGCAAGAAAAAGCCGTGTTTCCCTCTGAAAACAACGCATCAGAAGAACAGATCGTAGCTGCGCAGCGACCAGTGCACCCCTTTGGTAAGTGCTCGGTGACCACTTCGCTGATTGCCCATGTGATTGCCGACAAATACCAATACGGTATGCCGTTATATCGCCAAGAGAGTAAATTTAAAGGCTTGGGCCAGCCGATTTATCGCAATAACATGGCGCAATGGTGCATACGCTTTGCTGACGAAGCCAAGCCTCTGTTGCACTTAATGCGCGAGGTGCAAAACAGCGGTAATTACTTGCAAGCGGATGAAACCCGTCTGCAGGTGCTGAAAGAAGACGGTAAAACAGCACAATCGGATAAATGGATGTGGGTTATCCGTGGCGGACCGCCCGAAAAACAGAGTGTTCTTTTTGAATACGATCCTTCACGTGCAGGCAGTGTGGCTGTGCGCTTGCTGGATGATTTTGAAGGCGTGCTGCAAGCCGATGGCTATTCTGGTTATAGCACGGTCTGCAAAGCCAATTCGATTACGCGCATTGGCTGCTGGGATCACGCACGACGTAAATTTGTTGAGGCCGATAAAAGCGCTGATTCTAAAGCTAAAGCCAAGAAAGGCACAGTGAATAAAACCGATGTAGCGCTGGGCTATATCCGCAAACTCTATCGTGTAGAGAGCAGTATTGCCGATAAAACCGACGACGAGCGTTTAAAGGCGCGACAAGAAATCAGCGTGCCAGTGCTGAATGAATTTAAGTTGTGGCTTGAGAAGAACGCTGCAAAAATCATGAAAGGCGGCGCTCTGAGAAAAGCCATCGACTACACCTTAAACCAGTGGCAATACCTGGTGGGCTATTGTGAGCGCGGCGATCTTAAGATCAGCAACGCCTTGGCAGAAAATGCCATCCGACCCTTCGCCATTGGCCGTAAGAACTGGTTATTTGCCGACACTCGTAAAGGCGCAGAAGCCAGCGCTGCTTGTTACTCACTGATAGAAACCGCCAAAGCAAATAGCATCGATCCACAAGGCTACATCAAGCATATCCTTGACCACATTGGCGAGGCTGACACATTAGAAAAGCTCGAAGCTCTGCTGCCTTGGAACGTGGAACTGGGTTAAGCTAAGCGCCCGTTTACTGGGGTGCTGATTTAAGGGCGCTTACTTCTTACTTGGGGCTAGCATGCTGACCGGTGTTTCATCAGCATGCAAAACGTTGTGTTCTAACAATGTGCTTCTCAGCGCATCAACCAAAGGCTGCAGATGTAAACCACACGCGCCAACCCACTCGGCCAGAGTCGAGCGTGGAATAGCGAAGCCAGCACGAGCAAAAATACGTTCTTGACGATACAGCAGCAAGTGATCGGAGTACTTGGCCACCAGCACTTGAGCCAGTAAACCTGCGGTGGGAATGCCCTTGTCGATGACTTGAGCAGGTACCGGTGCTTGGATTAACGTTTCACACTGTGCACAAGCCCATTTACCGCGAATATGGCGCTCCACGGTGAATTCACCTGGTACGTAATCCAGCTTTTCACTGACGTCTTCGCCAACGCGCTTTAGCTGGCAACCGCAGCTGCATTGGGTGTTTTCAGGTTCATGATGAATCAGTGTGCGTGGTAACTCTGCAGGCAGAGGTACGCGTTTGGGTTGTTTTTTAGCTTGCTCTGGAGCGTCTACAGCAGTGAGCTCCGCCAGTTCTATTTCAATAGCGGCAAGGTCACCCTCAACGAGTTCATCCAACAGACTGGCTTGAAGATCATTCATCTGCTCACTGCGCTGAGCGTACTTATGACGTTTCAGAGTCGCCAGTTCATGGCTCAGTTTTTCGATGACTGCATCACGATGTACGATCACTCGATCTTTTTGATTCAGTAATTGTTCCTTAGCGGCCAGCGACGCCATCAACTCCGTGGTTAAGCTTCGGAGTTGATCGGCAGAGAGCTGGGTAAGATCGAGAGGTTTTGACATGCCAGCAGTATGCCAAAACACAAACGTTGTGGCGATTCGCCATGTTGATGATGGTCTGAGATACCGGTTTGTGGTTACAAAACCGAGATAACCCCAGCTGCACCCAGACGCTGCCAAGGCAGCCCTTGCACCAAAGCAGCCAGCTGCTCATCGTCCAACTGCAGTTGCTTGCCACGCCACGTTTCACCCCAATGAAACTTACCTCGGTTTAGCCTACGAGCACAGAGCCAGACACCCAAACCATCATGAATCAACACTTTCATTCGGTTACCACGCTTGTTGGCAAATAGATAAGCGCAATGCGGCCGTGCCGAACCAAATACCTGAACAACACGCGCTAATGCGGTGTCTGGCCCAGCTCGCATATCCAGTGGTTCTGTTGCTAGCCAGATTTCATCAATGCGGATCATTGCAGCAACGTGCGCAAAAATAGTGCGCACTGATGAGCCTGCTCCGTAGGCCACTCGACCACAATTGGTCCACTAGACTGTGGAATTTCAATGCGTATGCAGTTGCTGTTTTTCACTGCTGGAGCAACTGCCGCTGGCAAATTAATCGGCACAAATGCTGGCGATGGCTGTTGACCTGCTTGCTTTGACTCAGTAATCCAGCGCCGTAGTAAGTTGGCGTTGAGATCATTATCCAAAGCAATTCCTGCAACAGATGCTTCAGGATTTTGGCTTTCAGCCACCAACTGGGCTTTGAATTCAGGGGTATATTGGCGACGCTTACGATAAGGCCGAGTTGCTCTTACGTTGCTCATAGATAGTGTCCGCTAAGAAATAAGTGGACACTATCTTGACGGCTACGCCGCGAGGCTCAAGATGGGTTTGCCGGACGCTTACCCTCAATCCGCCCCCCAAGCTCATTAACGCTAAAAGGCTTGGGCAAGTAATCATCCGCGCCATACGAAAATCCGGTGATACGGTTTTGTTCGCCACCCAATGCAGACATCAGCAAAACAGGCACTCCACACCGAGTGCGCAGATATTGCAGGATTTCTAGACCATCACAGCCGGGCAGCATGATGTTCATAAGAATTAAATCGAACGTATCCTGTGTGGCCAAACACTGAGCGGCATGACCGTCATTGCAGACCGCTACTTGATAGCCAGCGTCGAGCAAGTACGTCTGCAAGTGATCTGCAAGGAGCAAATCATCTTCAACTAGCAAGATACGAACAGCATGGGGCATCACAGGTGACATAGTACAAAACCGGGGGTCGGAAACCAGCTGCTGAATACCGTCAATAACCGCAGTACTGACGCTGGGTATGCAGCCTATCTAATAGCCCGCACATAGCAGCCTTGCATTTGGGCGGCCTGTATTGTAAAAGATAACCATTATCATTAACGCATGCACTATTTGGGAACCAATATGCTGACTACCTCCGCCGCCCTCAACACCAACGAAGCCCACCGCCTGATTAAGCGTCTATGTGCCCACTGGTCACACAAATTTACTGTGGAAACAGAAGACGGGCTAGGCCGTATCAATTTTGGTGACAGCCGCTGCCTACTAACAGCCAAGTCCGAACAGCTGCACATCGAGCTTGACTGCCCGAACGAAATAACAGCCGAGCGTATGCAGCAGGTAGTGTTTGACCACCTTAAACGTATGGCAAAAACTGAACTGACCGAGCCGGTCTGGAGTACGAGCAACGTGGAATGTGCTCTAGGGCAGTGACGACTGACCGCCAACCTCTTCCTGGCGGTGCAAACCGCCAGGCTGTCTGGGTGCTTTTTAAGTCTAGCCGAGGGCAAGAGTGGTGCAGCTGGTCATATGTAGCCACGGTTGATCCTGTCACTGCCGGGCAAGCTGATAAAACAACCCGCGATCTTCCTGTATGGCAGCCAGCACCTTGGCCGCCAGCCCGGTTGGATTACGCCGCCGCGACTCCCAGCTCTTAATCGTATCCACACTGGTGCCCAGTGCTGCAGCGAAATCCACCTGAGAAACATTCAGTTGCTGGCGAATGGCTTTGACATCCGCCATATCATAACGCGTGCATCGGCTCGCCTGCTGCGTGCTCTGCTCGATGGCAACGGCTTCCTTCAATGAGGCCTCAAGATCAGCAAAAATAGTCATGGCTTTTCTCCTTTAGCTGACGAGTCAGCGCTTTTAGAGCTTCCAGTTCACTGGCCGATAAGGTGTCCCGATGTGACTTGGGATAGGCCAACAGCAAATAAATTCGCTGTGCATGCTGCCTGTAATAAATGACGCGAATACTGCCGCTTTTCCCCTTGTCTGCGGCGGCCATCCGCACTTTGCGCAGACCACCACTGCCCTTGATCAGACTCCCCTAATTGGGTTGATCAATCAGCTCGGTTTATAACACTCGCAACTCGTTGTCGGCAGTGGTACAACCATGAGCACCGCCATAGCGCCATCCGGTTTGTAACTCCGGTTCAGCGCCATACAGGTGAGGAAGTGGCTGTTTTGTCACGGCGTCATGCTCTCACTCAGGCCGCCCGAACGGCCAACCCAGAACGCTGGAGTGGCCAGACACGCAACTGGAAGAGGGTTACGGAGGTGACTTTAAACCCGGAACACAAGGAGCTTGCTGAGACTATAAAAAACGCAGCATAGAAAAACTCAAAGGCGACAGATACCTTGACAGTTACCGTGCTTTGTTGACTAGTAGCTATAGATATTGAAAAATTTGCGCTGAATAAAGCTAGAAATTTAACAGTAGCTACGAATAATTGGGCAGCAGTCATTTTCCGTGTTGCATTTTTTCGGGCAAAAATAAGCTGGTCTCTGTTTGGTCTCAACTCGGTCTCAATTAAAAAAGAGTGATTTTTGCGACCAGACAGGCGGAGGTCATGACATCCGCCCTAGAGACCAATAAAAAATGACCTCTGCTTTTTAGGGGCGGCACTCTTGGGGTTTTCTTGACTAAAACCAGCAGCTGTAACATGCTGATTTTAAAGGGAAATGGCGCACTCGGCGGGATTCGAACCCACGACCCTTGCCTTCGGAGGGCAATACTCTATCCAGCTGAGCTACGAGTGCATTTGAAAAAGTGTAACAGATTTGAAGCTTTTTGACCCTCGCCCTAAATCTGGATTTTCGCCTTGAGTGCCGCCTTCGGAGGGCAGTACTCTATCCAGCTGAGCTACTGGTGCGTATATGAAACTTAGTTGCTTTTTGATTACTGCCCTGTGTGCCCAACTTTTGCCTTCGGAGGGGTGCACTCTATCCAGCTGAGCTACGGGTGCGTGGCGCGCATTATACACAAATATAAGTAGCGCTGTAAGTTATGATTTTAGCTCAGACGCCCGTCCTCCTAAGGACCTGTGCAGGTCGCCCATTTATGGGCTACAAAATCAGCCATATACATCCCTGAAGTGCCGACCTACAAGGCCATACAGCGCAACATGGCCCATAGTATCGATCTTGATAGGCCGACAAAGGCTACCCTTGGCATGAAAAGTGCGAGTATCAGGCAAACTCACTGAAATGTCTTTTCGCTGACAGCTTATATTTTCATTGAGTGTATGGGACAGCGGTGTGACACAGTACATCTTATGATCTACCGAAAGATGAAGTATCTAATATATTTGTGTACCATTGATCCTTTTACTTAAATCGGAAAGAACTTCAAGTTTGGCTCTGCTCGATAACCACAAGGAGATTCAAGTGTTCCTATCGTTAACCCTGCGGCAAAGACTCTTGGCTACTATTGTTTTGTCAGGTGGTGTTTTTCTCATTGCTGGCCTGCTTTTTACTTTAAATCACAGAAGCAACCTAGCCAATGAAGCGATTGATCGGCGCGGTGAAAACCTACAAACCATTTTAAATGAACGCATTGCAACTAAAAAAGAATTCGGACTGGGATTGGCAGTGATGCTTGCTAATAATCAGTCAATTCAAGAATTTATCTATACAGATAATCGTGAACAAGCAGCGCATACACTTAACGGAATAATAAACTACTTTGCAGAAAACACGAACTACCGTGGTTTAAGAGTACAAATACATACCGCAGATGGTCACTCTTGGTTGCGTAGCTGGAAACCTGAGCATTATGGCGATAACTTATTGTTTCGAGCCTCCATCATAAAAATGATGGAAGAAAAACGCCCCTTTACTAACTCTGATGATATTGGTCGTGCCGGTTTTGCTATCAGAGGTTTAGCGCCTATTTTTCATAATGGAGAATACCTAGGCAGCATAGAAGTGTTACAGGGTGTGGGCAGTGTAAGCCGTGAATTTGAAAGCGATAATCAAGTTTACATAATGCTGTTAAATAAAAGCATTGTTAACCAATCACCAGAAGCAGCTAAAAATCAATCTATCGGCAATCACTTACTGGCCAATGACAACTGGTTTAATCAACGCGCAAAAGATTTTGCAACCGCCGAGCTTTGATTTATCTGGCCTTGAACAAGCAACATCATTGCTATTGACCGACTGGTTTGTAACTCACGTTCCAGTGCTAAACACGGAAGGCCAATTAGTTGGCATGCATTTGCTAGGCGAGCCAGCCAATATTATAAATGCTCAGGTAACCAACTCAACCAAGGCCGCTTGGCTCTTTATGGGCATGCTGGTGCTGCTCATTCTGGGCATGGGCACAACGGTTGCATGGCAAATACAGCACAATGTAGTGCGTCCTATTGCATCGAGCGTGAACCGTCTTGCGAGCATGGAAAATGATTTAACCCTACGCTTAACAACTGATAATAAAGATGAGCTGGGCAGTCTTTTTAACGCCTTTAACCAGCACTCACAGACTCTAGCCCACGTTATTCAAGAAGTAACCGACACAGCAAATAACCTTGCGACAGCAGCAGAGCAGGTGCTCAGCAATAGCCAACAAAGCCTCCAATTATCGACATCTCAGCAAATAGAAACAGACCAAGTTGCATCAGCAAGTAATCAAATGGCTGCTTCATCTGCGGAAACGGCAGAACATGCCAGCTCTACGTTAAAATCAACTGAACAAGCACAAGAGCAGACGTTATTTGGTCAAGAAGAAGTAACCCACACAATTACTGCTATTAACGACTTATCTCAACAAATGAATAGCATGTTGACAGTGATAGAGCGTTTAGATACTGGAAGCCAAAATATTGGTAATGTGATTGATACTATTTCTGATATTGCAAAACAAACCAACCTTTTAGCATTAAATGCTGCCATTGAAGCGGCTAGAGCTGGTGAACATGGCCGCGGTTTTGCCGTTGTAGCCGACGAAGTGCGTCAGTTAGCCAGTCGCACACAGGACGCAACAGGGGAAATCCACCGCATTATTGCTGAGGTCCAAACAGCAGCTGTTGATGTCTCACAAGCCATTGCACAGGGGACTGAACAGGCTTCAGCCTGTGTAGCCCAAGCTGAGGCAGCTGGTGAAGCTTTAGAGAGCATCAGCTCAAGTGTTGCATCAGCAAATACCCATGGCTTGCAAATTGCCCAAGCGGCACAAGAGCAAAGCAGTGTAGCAGCAGAAATCAGCCAGAGCATGGTGCGTATCAGCAGCTTAGCCACACAAAGCAGCAGCTCAATGGAGCAAATCCAAAGTGTAAACACAACCTTGGTTGACAGAGCGCAAGCACTAAAAGCCTTGGTAAAGAAGTTTAAATTTTAACGAAACACTGCTGTAGGTCGCCTATTTATGGGCGACACAGCAACCATGCAACACTGGAAGGTCACTCATTTATAAGCGACAAAACAAACCACACAAATACTAACGTCAGCCCCAAAGTGCCGACCTACACACCCGATAGGTCGCCTATTTATGAGCGACAAAAGCAACCACACTAATACCAATATCGAGTTTGGATTTATTGAGTGCCTTATTAAGACTATAGCAGCAAGCAAACGCTAGGTTCTGTTGATGTTTGCGCGTAAGTGCTTGAAGAGAACAAGCAAAGGCGCAGTGTCGCAGGTCATTATTGAGAAGTTGTACTCCCTATGTGATTTAAGGGCGCAAAGCCTTCGGGGTGCAGTTTTTATCAATAAACCCCTTAAGCCTGATCTTACTGTGTGTCTTTTAATAAAATAAAATGCTCAACCAATCAAATCATTAAGGTTTTCTGATCCGGTAAACTTTCTGCCACCAACAGAGCAAGTGCAACCAAGGTGTTGTCGTTGATCAATTGCTCAACAGGCCGTGCAAGTAATGATTGATTACGACGCAGATACCACAAAAACAGAAATGAACCACTGCGTTTATTTCCGTCAGCAAGCGGGTGGTTCTTGATCACAAAATACAATAAATGTGCAGCTCGGCTCGCTACGTTAGGATAAAACAGCTCATCACCCCAACCCTGCTCAATCGTAGCTAGTGCAGAAGCCAAACCTTCACCACGCAAATTGGCCGAATAATTCTGTGGCCTCACCTTTAGCAATCAGCGTGCGTTTCAGCTCACCAATAGCTATCAACGCATCACCCAACTCAAGTGCGCGCATATCCGACTGTATAATGCCAACCTCAGCCAACTCTTGCTCATCATAGCCCTGCAACAGGCTCCACGAGCGAGCATAGTCACTGATAACCCACAGAAATAATGGCATCTAAATTGTAATGTTTAATACTACGACGCACCTGCCGCAGCCCTTCTTGACGAACTACTAAGAAATCCTTAGTAGTTGCTTCATCCTGCAACTCAGCATCTTTAAAAATATTTTTTAAGTGCACCAGTACGTTTTCAGGCGTGGTATCAAAAAGCTGACCCATCTGCGCCTGACTCAGCCAAACAGTATCCTGATCCAGCGCTACCTCTAGGTGAGCCTTCCCATCACTGGACGTAAAAATCTGTACATTTTGATTTGCTGTGGGCATAGGTTTTCCTTGATTTCACATCTACCACTGCCGGCATGCTGCGTAGGGTTGGACGATCATTCCATTACTTGTGGATTATAGTTCAATTTTGCAGGTACGCACTTTGACTGCACGCCGAAAGACGTCACTCTACCCAGCGGCACTTCTGCTGCTGCATCTATTTAGGTTGGGCGGGCATTACCGCTTGTGCAGGGGTTAACTCAGCATCATAAAAACCCGAGTCAAATAACTTCTGCAGCAGATGGCCAATAATGAAATAGCTTTCTTTGGCATACAGCTTGAATTTCTCAGCCGCTGAGAAGTTCTTAAATTTGGAGGTCGGCGTGGGTGATAGCTGCACTTGCAGATTTAAGTCTCGCGCCATAATCCCTGCGCGCGCCAGATGAAAATAATCACTGACTAAAATGACCGAATCAATCTGCTCCTGTTGCAGGATGACGTGCGCATTTTTTAAGTTGTGCCAGGTATCGCGTGATGTTGTTTCATAGGCTGTATCTTCAGGTGCAACACCAAACTTAATCGCCCAGCGTGCACCCACCTCACCTTCGCTGGGGAAATCTGCACGTAATGCGCCGCCGGTGAAAATAAGTTTTTGTGTAGTTTTGCTTTGATAGAGATGCACGGCATGTCGAATGCGTTCTTTAAATACCGGCGAAGGTTTATTACCCCAAGCAGCTGCGCCTAACACAATAGTGGCAGGGGCTGGCGTCACCGCTCGCTCTTGTGCGCAGTACCAAACATAACCAATCAGACAGGCAAAAATCATCAGCACACAGAGCGTTAAGCCAAATAAGGTTTTACTCAAAATAAGCCAGCGTCTGTTGTGTACTGTCATTATTGTGGACGATCCTTGCGTAGAAATAACGCAGCAACTCATTATTTTCAGGTGATTTTTACACAATACTGAGTCGCATGCCTTGATTTAGTTCTACGTTAAGTCGCGACAAGCTTCTTGTCGAGTCTAGGCGCGCAAGCCTGTTGTACCCCGCATCACTCTGTGTACACTCGATGAAAGACAGCGACCTAAGCAGCGCTTGTATTTACCCCTCTACAACCGCTTAATAAACACACAAAGCAGCAACCGCTTGCACAGCAGCAGGCTGCTGATCTCTTATCCCGTTTTACGGAGGCCATCATGCATTTAAGCGACCCCACTCTCTTTCGCCAACAGGCTTTTATTGCCGGTCAATGGTGCGCGGCTGATAGCGAGCAAACCTTGGCCGTACACAACCCCGCCAATGCAGAACTGCTCGGTTCAGTACCTAAGATGGGCGCAGCAGAAACTCAGCGAGCAATTAACGCGGCACATGCAGCGCTACCGGCCTGGCGTGAAAAAACCGCTGCGCAACGCGCAAAAATTTTGCACCGCTGGTTTGAGTTGATGCTGGAAAACCAAGAGGATCTGGCACTATTAATGACCCTCGAACAAGGTAAGCCTTTGCCCGAGGCCCGTGGCGAAATTGCTTATGCAGCATCATTTTTAGAATGGTTCGCCGAAGAAGGTAAACGCGCCTACGGTGATACCTTGCCCAGCCCTGCCAGCAGCTCACGCTTGCTGGTCATCAAGCAACCTATCGGTGTCTGTGCAGCAATTACCCCGTGGAACTTTCCAGCGGCGATGATCACCCGAAAAGCAGGCGCAGCACTGGCTGCTGGTTGCACTATGGTGATTAAACCCGCCTCTGCTACACCCTTTACCGCGTTGGCGCTGATGGTTTTAGCGCAACAGGCGGGCATCCCAGATGGCGTGCTCTCTGTGGTCACCGGCAGCGCCAGCGCGATTGGTGCCGAACTGACCAGCAACCCGTTAGTGCGCAAACTGTCGTTTACTGGCTCAACCGAAGTCGGTCGCACCTTACTGCGCCAATGCGCGCAAGATATTAAAAAAGTCTCGCTGGAACTCGGTGGTAATGCGCCTTTTATTGTTTTTGCTGATGCCGACCTTGAAGCCGCTGTCAGTGGCGCAATCGCGGCAAAGTTTCGCAATGCTGGGCAAACCTGCGTCTGCGCCAACCGCTTTTATGTGCATGATTCAGTCTATGCAGAATTCGCCGAGCGTTTAACCGCAGCGGTGCAGCAGCTATCGATAGGCGATGGCCGCACAGAAGGTGTCAACATTGGTCCGCTGATTGATCAAGACGCAGTGGATAAAGCGCAAGCACATATTGCTGATGCAGTGCAGCTCGGCGCTTCTCTGCAATGTGGTGGTAAAGTCACTGAAGGCACCTTCTTGCAACCTGCTGTGCTTACCGATGTGCCACACAACGCCATACTGGCACGCGAAGAAACCTTTGGTCCGGTCGCAGCATTAATGCGTTTTAGCGATGAACAGGAGGCTATTGCGCTGGCCAATGACACCGAGTTTGGTTTGGCTGCATATTTCTACAGCCGTGACATTGGCTGCTGCTTCCGCGTTTCTGAAGCCTTGGAGTACGGCATGGTTGGCGTCAATACTGGGCTGATTTCCAATGAAGTGGCACCTTTTGGTGGTGTTAAAGCCTCAGGCCTCGGTCGTGAAGGCTCTAAATACGGGCTCGATGAATATATGGAAATCAAATACATCAATTTTGGTGCCATCAGTTAAACCCTGCACGCCCTGCCGCCAGATATTAAAAGTGGCGGCAGGGCGTTATTGCACTGTTTAACTCGGCAATAGCAGCGACAACCTACAGGCTATTATGATCGACCTACTGCCCGATCCGACAGGCCATCAATTAGGGTGCGGATTATGACTTGAGCCTATTGCGAAAAATATGCCACGACAGCATAGCCTTACTGCTGGATAACCTTCAAAATAGCCATCCTCTGGCATTGCTTAACAGCCTGCACACGACTTATTTTCCGCGTGACCATTTCATAGGCAACTACGTGTTCAACTCTTATTCTTATCGTGCCATCTTTATTGCGCTGCTCAGTTTTTTCTTATTGAGTGGTTGTGCCGGTGTTAAAACTGTATCGGTCAGCACCAATGATTATATGTCGCAACGCCGTGGTGATATTTTAACCACCGGTGAAACAAGCTCAGCGGTCGGCGTTGCCTTACAAGTGGTTGGCATCAACGAAAAACAATGCCGCGCAGCGCCACAGCAATGCCGCGACCAAGTCGCTAAAAATATCGGTATCGATGATGAACAGCGCATGTCTGCCTTGGCCGAGCTTTGGCTGCAAGAAGCGCTGGCAATGGATCAAAAAATCAATGAGGGCATTCTCTCTGAAGACGTACTCAATGCTTATCTCGAAAGCGCGCGGCACGCCTACGCCTATTTGTTTTTAACCCCACGCTCACCGAACCAGCGCGCGCTGGAGGATCGACAGACACAAGTACGCGATTACTACAATTTCTCTGTACAACAAACCGTCACCCGCACCTTTAATCACCACCATCAGCATTTGCTCGATAGCATTGATGAGCAAGGTCTATTCTCTGTGACCTCAAAACAATGGCGCATCAGCGGCCAGCTCAATGAAGTGCGCTTAGCTGAGCGCCAGCAAATACCTGACCAGCTGATTCCTGCCTCATCCCTGACTTTTAAGGGCCTGCGCAACCAGTACCGCCGCGACGGTATCGGCGCTGAGTTGGTGGCTGTCACCGCCAAGCGCGTGGTCAATAAAAGCAGTCGAGAAGACGTCTTCAGTGAAACACCCTTCCCGGCGATTACTGCCGTGTTACGTTTTTCTGGCGATAGCTTAGACGAGGTACTCAACACCCAAGATGTTGAGTTGCTGGGCTTTGATCCCTATAAGCGCAACAGCGTGCGTTTAGCCGGCACGCAAGTGCCGCTGGCGGCCAATTTCACCTCGGGCTATGGCTTGTGGCTGGCACGCTCAGGTTTTGCAAAACAATCATTGCTGACCTTGGTTGGCCGCGGTGAAGTCTTAGAAAAACCACGGGTGTACTTGATGCAGCCCTATGACCCCAAACGTCGGGTGATCATTATGTTGCACGGTTTAGCCAGCAGCCCAGAAGCTTGGATTAATGTCGCCAACGAAGTTTTGGGCGATGAAACCTTGCGTAAAAATTTCCAAGTGTGGCAAGTCTATTACCCCACCAATGCACCTTTGGCGCTCAATCAGTATGCAATTCGCAAGGCGATTCAACAAACACTCAAAGCCTTTGATCCTGAAGGCACAAACCGCGCTTCACAAGATGTGGTACTGATCGGCCACAGTATGGGCGGTGTCTTAGCGCGCCTATTGGTTTCTGATTCGGGTGATCGCTTCTGGGAGCCTATTGTAAAAAATTACGCGCTGGAAGGTGAACGCAAGGAGCAAGCACGCAAAAAACTACGCAATTACGCGTGGTTTAAACCCATGCCACAAGTCAGTCGCGCGGTGTTTATTGCTGCACCCCATCGTGGCACACCCTTTGCCGAAAACCGTTTCTCACGCTGGGCCGCCGGAGTGGTTAAGCTGCCGGTCTCGGTGCTCAGTCGTGTGACTGAAATTGCGCAACTATTAGTTGATCCAAGCTCAGCCAGCGCCGCGCCAGTGACGCGGCCACTCAACAGTATTTCCAACCTCAGCAATCAAGACCCCTTTGTGCGTGTGGCGGCAGACATTCCGATCGTCAAACAGGTGCCTTACCATTCAATTATCGGCAACAACACGCCAGAACTGAGCTTGCTACTCTCAAGTGACGGCGTGGTGCCTTATAGCAGTTCACACTTAGCCGGTGCACAATCAGAAAAAGTCATTCGCTCATGGCACAGTGTGCAAGAAACGCCGGCCGCGATTGTCGAGGTGAGACGTATACTGCACGAGCATTTACATGACACCAACGGGCTCTCTTATGTCGATTAATACGCGCTCGATCCTATCGGTTAGCCTTAATCTGCTGCTCTCGTTGCTGTTGCTGATTGCTGCGGCCTGGGGCGGCTTTGCGCTGTATTACCAACTAGCGCTGAGCACGCCTTGGCTGATTGGCGGGTTACTGCTCTGGGTGGGGCTGTCAGTATTTGCACTTATACGCCTATGGCGCGCACCTCGGCTGCACGGCGTATTAATCTATCTCATCCTGCATACAACGTTGCTGCTCTGGTGGAATAGCTTAACCCCTAGCAACAATCATCAATGGCAAGATGATGTTGCACAGATGACCTCAGGCCATGTCGAGGGCGACCAGGTGACCCTGTTTAACGTGCGTAATTTTGATTGGCACTCAGAGACCGAGTACACACCGCGCTGGGAAACCCGCACGTATGATTTAAGCAAGCTGCGATCCGTGGACATGCTGACCTCGCACTGGGGCATGGATGCGATTGCTCACGTTCTCGTCTCGTTCGGCTTTGATGACCACCAGTTCGTCACCTTTTCCGTGGAGATACGTAAAAAGAAAGGTCAAGAATTTTCTGAAATTGCTGGATTTTTCAAACAATACGAACTGAGCATTCTGGCTACCGATGAGCGCGATGCGGTTGCCGTGCGCCCAAATGTGCGCGGCGAAGATACGTTTTTGTACCGTATCGATATGCCCGAAGCGATTCGTCGCCAGCTGTTTTTGTCCTATATCGAACAAGCCAATCAACTGCTCGAACAACCACGCTTTTACAACACCGTCACCGCCAACTGCACCACCCTAGTGTTCGCCATGATGCAACATATCAGCGGTGGTTTACCGTTGGATTCACGCCTACTCCTGACCGGCTATTTGCCCAGCTACATTGAAGAACTGGATGGCCTCACCGATGGCTTCAGCTTGTCGCAGTTACGCAGTGCTGGACGCATCACCGAGCGCTCAAAAAGCGCCGAACACAGCCCTGCCTACTCAAAAATTATTCGTCAGGGCGTGCCTGGCTGGTAATCGCAACATTATGAAAATTTGAAAAGTGGTAAAAAAATACCGTTTTCTTTGCATTTTGATCATTAGTTAGCATGCTAAATGTATATTTTTACGATTTTTCAGCCAAAAAAACACCTTTTATCGAAAAAAGTAAAAATAATTTAAAATATTTTTCAGCACCTTTTTTAGCCCTGCGCGCATTTGCGTTTCGTCAAGCTATAGCGCTTTGAAACGAGAATTTATGCTGCTCAAAAAGTAGCCATTTAAGCAGTCCATATAGCCTTTTGTGCACAAATCCACGGTTGTTATTATTTTTCAAGCGCCTATTCTTAAGAAGCTCAACCAATAACCACAAGGATTTATTTTGAGTTCTGCTACTGTCACATTCCGTCAGCCAACTGGCGACGATGGACACGCTTTGCATCAACTGGTCGCTCGCTGCCAGCCCCTAGACACCAACTCGGTGTACTGCAACTTACTTCAGTGCACTGACTTTGCGGATACTGCCATTGCGGCACAAAACGCCGATGGAAACCTGGTGGGTTTCATTTCCGGCTACCGCCCCCCAGCTCGCCCCGATACCCTTTTCGTGTGGCAAGTGGCTGTAGACAGCAGTATGCGAGGTCAAGGTTTAGCGCTGCGCATGCTCTTAGCCCTTGTTGAAAGGGTCACCGCACAAGGTGTTCGGTTTATAGAAACCACCATTTCACCGAGCAACACCGCCTCTCAGGCTTTATTTTTAAAAGCCTTTAATCAATTAGGAATCTCTCACAGCACCTCAACGCTGTTCTCACGCCAGCAGCATTTTGCTGGTCTGCATGAGGACGAAGTGCTGTACCGAGCAGGGCCATTGCCCCTCGATTCCAACCAATAATTAATACAGGATTAAACATGAAACTCTTCGAACAGAATTTCGAAAATAACGAATCTGGCGTAAGAAGCTATTGCCGCTCATTCCCAGTGATGTTCAAGCAAGCACAGGGTGCTGAGCTGATCACCACTGAAGGTAAACGCTACATCGACTTTTTAGCCGGTGCCGGTACCCTCAACTACGGTCATAACCATCCGGTACTGAAAAAAGCTTTAATTGAATATATAGAAAACGATGGCCTTACCCATGGTTTGGATATGTATTCAGAAGCAAAAGAGCGGTTTTTAGAAACCTTTAATCGCCTGATTTTAACGCCACGTAAAATGCAAGATTACTTGATCCAGTTTACTGGCCCAACCGGTACTAACGCGGTTGAAGCGGCCTTAAAACTGGCGCGCAAAGTCACCGGTCGCAACAACGTCATCAGCTTCACCAATGGTTTCCATGGCTGTTCAATCGGTGCCCTAGCGGTAACCGGTAACCAACATCACCGTGGCGCAGCGGGTGTGACTTTATCTGATGTCAGCCGCATGCCTTATGCCAACTACTTTGGCGACAAGGTCAACACCATTGCCATGATCGATAAAATGCTGGCTGACCCAAGCAGTGGTATCGACAAACCTGCTGCTGTGATTGTTGAAGTAGTGCAAGGTGAAGGCGGTCTTAATGCTGCTTCTGCTGATTGGGTACGCAAGCTGGAAAAGCTCTGCCGCAAGCACGACATGCTGCTGATTGTTGATGACATTCAAGCCGGTTGTGGCCGCACAGGTACCTTCTTCAGCTTTGAAGAAATGGGTATTAAGCCTGACATGATTACTCTATCTAAATCGATCAGTGGTTTTGGTCTGCCGTTTGCGGTGGTCTTGCTGCGTGAAAAGCTCGATGAGTGGACGCCAGGTGAGCACAACGGTACGTTCCGCGGTAACAACCATGCCTTTGTCACTGCAGCAGCGGCGCTAGAAGAGTTCTGGCAGGATGACAGCTTTGCCAAAAGCGTGCGCGAGAAAGGTGAAATCATTGCCAAGCGCATGCACAAAATTACCCGTCGTCACAGCGAGCACAATCTATTCGTTAAAGGCCGCGGCATGATGATTGGTATCAGCTGCGCCAATGGCGAAGTGGCTGCAGAGATCTGTCAGCAGGCCTTTGAAAATGGCTTAGTCATTGAAACCAGTGGCAACCACAGTCAAGTCGTCAAGTGCTTGTGCCCACTGACCATCAGCCATGAGCAAATCAACAAAGCCATGGATATTTTAGATGGCGCATTTGCTGCTGTATTACCGAGCCAGTCAGCAATTAAAGCATCTTAAATGTCACGCTATAAGCTGTTTAAGTAACCGTATTAACCGACCGCTGCACCTGCTCATCAGCGTGCAGCGGCGAGAGGAATTTTTATAATGATTGTTCGTACCCTTGCTGAAGCCGAAAACAGCGACCGTCGTGTTGTTTCAGAAAACTGGGAAAGCACACGCATGTTGTTAAAAGACGACAACATGGGCTTTTCCTTTCATATCACCACTATTTATGCCAATACAGAAACGCATATCTGGTATAAAAACCACTTAGAATCAGTCTATTGCATGAGCGGTAACGGTGAGATTGAAACCTTAGCAGACGGTAAGATTTACCCGATCACAGCCGGCACTCTGTACATCTTAGATAAAAACGATGAGCATTTATTACGCGGTGGCAGCGAAGATATGAAAATGGCCTGCGTTTTTAACCCGCCACTCAATGGCAAAGAAGTGCACGATGAGAACGGCGTTTACCCGCTTTAATCCCGCACAGAGCTGTTCAGCGTGAAAAACCCAAGCGGTGCTATAGTTATTTCAGCGCTGCTTTATTACACTTCGAGTGTCCGTGCCACCTACACGCCTGGTGGCGACACTCAACACAATGAGCTACGTATTCTGCGCCTGACTCATCGTCATCGATTAACTTATTTAGAACGGACGCACACATGCATACCGTAGAGAAAATTGGCGGCACTTCAATGAGCTGCTTCAAGGACCTTTTAGACAATATCTTCTTAACAGAACACCCTAAGCACGGCCTGTATCAGCGTATTTTTGTGGTGTCAGCCTACAGCGGCATGACCAATCAACTGCTCGAGCACAAAAAAACCGGTGAGGCCGGTGTCTATCAGCGCTTTGCTGAGGCCAGTGGTGAAGAGGCATGGCAAGAGCCTTTAGAAAAAGTACGTGCGGCGATGCTGGCAAAAAACCAAGAAATTTTTGCTGACAGCACCCATGCTTTAGAACAAGCCAATCAATTTATTAAGAGCCGCATTGATGACTGTTTCGAGGTGATGCACAGCTTGCATCAGCTCTGCCACTTCGGCCATTTTCAACTCAGCGAACACCTGATGAAAGTGCGCGAAATGCTGGCCTCTTTGGGTGAAGCACACAGCGCATTCAATACTGTACTGGCCTTAAAACTTAAGGGCATCAATGCCCGTTTTGCTGATTTAACTGGCTGGCAAGCAGCGACACCGTTACCTTTTGTGGAAATGATTGAGCACCATTTTAAAGGGATCGATTTCAGCAAAGAACTGGTGATTGCACCCGGTTATACCCACTGCACCGAAGGCTTAATGAACACCTTTGACCGTGGCTATACCGAAATCACCTTTGCCCAGATCGCGGCAGCCACCGGTGCTAAAGAAGCCATTATTCACAAAGAGTTTCACCTCAGTACTGCTGATCCAAACTTAGTAGGTGAAGACAAGGTGGTGACCATTGGTATGACCAACTACGACGTTGCCGATCAGCTGTCTAACTTAGGCATGGAGGCAATTCACCCGCGCGCAGGCAAAACCCTACGCCGCGCCGGTGTCGAGTTGCGTATTAAAAATGCTTTTGAGCCTGAACATACCGGAACTCTGATCAAGAAAGGCTATGCCAGCGTCACGCCACGGGTAGAAATTATTGCCGGCCGTAAAGATGTATTCGGCATTGAAGTATTTGACCAAGAAATGCTCGGTGATATGAATTACGACAGTGAAATCACCAACATCATTAAGCAGCTCAAGCTGTATGTGGTGAATAAGTCGCGCGATGCCAACAGCATTACCTATTACTGTGCAGGTTCTCGCAAAATCATTAATCGTGCCTCACGCTTGATTGAAGAGCATTACTCCAGTGCCGAAGTCACGGTACATAATGTGGCGATTGTTTCAGCCATTGGCTCAAATATGAAAGTCAAAGGCATTCTGGCTAAGACCGCAACCGCATTGGCTGATGCGGGTATCAGCGTACAGGCGCTGCAGCAAACCATCCGCCAGGTGGAAATGCAGATCGTGGTGCAAGAAAGTGATTACGATGCAGCGATTATTGCTTTACACCGCGCCCTGATTGAGCCTGAAAACTATACTGATGTGATTGTCTTTCCCGACGCGTCCAGAGCCTAATAAGTACACATCAGCCACTGCTAACTATGTAGAGTGGCTGATGTTTTACTGCCTGCGACAATAGGGCAAGTGTATTTGCTATATATCAATGTATATTGTAATAACATTTACTCACTGGAGATTCACTATGAAAAAAACACTTTTAGCACTGCTCTTTGCTTCTGTCAGCAGCTACAGCCTTGCTGCAGACACCCAGCATGTGACAGTTACTCTGACCTCAGCCAGCACCATGTCACAAGGCATGGCAATGGTTTTAGCCAACCAAATGCAAGAGCAAGGCGCTCAGGTTGATATTTTACTCTGTGACACAGCCGGCGATCTCGCTTTGAAAGATGCGGGCGGTGAATTGCTCAAGCCTAACGATGTAACACCAGCACAACTGCTCGGTGCGGCTATGAAAAAAGGCGCAACAGCCTCTGTATGTGCGCTATATCTGCCCAATACTGGCCACAAAACCAGCGATTTGCGTGACGGCATTAAACCGGCCAGCCCAGTTGAAATGGGTGCCAACTTACTGCAACCAAACCGCAAAGTTATTGGCTTTTAATTCGCAAGCGCTCAAACCCTTGCCTAGGCAAGGGTTGCACAAAAAAACACAATGAAAATTGACCAAGTCGTCTCCGATCAGTAGGGGCGGTTTGGTTAAATAAACCTTTTTGCGCTGACTGTGCTGCTGCGTTACCATTGCACAACTTTTTAACGCCCATAGGACGTCGCAATGAATCGTGTTTTGTACCCGGGAACCTTTGACCCGATCACTCGTGGCCATAGCGATCTCATTGAACGCGCGGCGCGTATTTTTGATCATGTGATTGTTGCAATAGCAGCCAACCCTAAAAAAAACCCCTTGTTTGATTTAGAACAGCGCGTTGCTTTGGCTAAAGAAGTCACTGCACATCTACCCAACGTTGAAGTGCTTGGCTTTGACAATCTACTGGCGCACTTCGTTAAAGAGGTCGACGCCAACATCCTGATGCGTGGCTTACGCGCGGTTTCTGACTTTGAGTACGAGTTCCAATTGGCCAATATGAACCGCAAACTGGCCCCTGATGTTGAAAGCTTATTTTTAACACCGTCTGAAAAGTACTCGTTTATTTCTTCAACTCTAGTGCGAGAAATAGCCGGACTGGGTGGTGATATTACCGATTTTGTTCATCCAGCAGTTTCCAGCGCACTAGCAGAACGCTTCAAAAAATAATGTATAGCAAGCCTCTGTCTTGCTGGTGCTGCATGCTAACTTAGCTTGCTGCACAGTTAGTGTATTTATTTGGCATTGTGCCCTTACTGCTCTATAGGAGTTGCTTCATGTCGCTAATCATTACGGATGACTGCATCAACTGTGATGTCTGTGAACCCGAATGCCCCAACGGCGCTATTACCCAAGGCGAGGAGATCTATGAAATTGATCCCAACCTGTGCACTGAGTGTGTTGGTCATTACGATGAACCGCAGTGCGTGCAGGTATGCCCAGTCGATTGCATTCCATTAGACCCAAATAATGTGGAAAGCAAAGAAGAGCTGATGGAAAAATACAAGATCATCACCGGTCAGGCTTAAGTCCTCCCTATGCGTTGGTTATCAGCTCTTGCACTTAATATTGTTCTGCTCTGGTCGGTTAACGCTGCTGATCAAGCGCCAGAGCATGGCTATGTCAGCAGTGCACATCCCTTAGCCAGCGCAGCAGGGCTTAGCATCCTTAAGCAAGGTGGCAATGCCATTGATGCAGCCATTGCTGTCACCGCTGCTCTGGCGGTGGTAGAGCCCTATGGCTCAGGACTTGGTGGTGGCGGTTTTTACTTACTGCGCCGCGCTGGTAAAACAGCGAATTATCACTTTCTCGACGCCCGCGAACGTGCGCCACTGGCTGCTCATAGCGATCTTTATCGCGTTGATGGCGTGGTTGACCCTAAGCTATCACTCGATGGAGCGCTGGCTGCTGCGATTCCTGGTATACCTGCAGCGCTCGAAGCCCTCACGCAAGGCCATGCGCGCTTGCCTTTAGCTGATAACCTCGCCCCTGCAATTGCTTTAGCTCGCGATGGTTTTGCCATTGATGCGGTCTATCAAGAACGCGCCGGTTGGCGTCTAGCTGCGCTACAAAAAGATGCTGAATCAGCGCGTTTATTTCTCGATCAACAAACGATCCCAGAGCAAGGCTGGATCTTACGTCAGCCGGAACTGGCTGCCACGCTCAGCCTATTGGCACAGCACGGACAAAAAGGTTTTTACCGCGGTGCTTTTGCTGAGAAATTAGTCAATGCCGTTCAAGCCGCAGGCGGGATTTGGTCATTGGACGATTTAGCCCACTACCGTGTGCAATGGCGCGCACCTTTAATTGTGCCACTGGCCCAGCAGCGCCAATTGATTACTGCACCACCACCATCAGCGGGTGGTATTGCCATTGCGCAAAGCCTGCTGATGTTACAGCGCTTACCGTGGCAGCAAGCAGAGCCTGCACAGCGTGCGCATTATATTGCCGAAGTATTGCGCCGTGCCTACCGTGATCGCGGCCTGCTCGGTGATCCAGATTTTGTTGATAATCCCATCCAAGCATTGCTCGCCCGCCAACACATCATCGAGATGACCGCGAGTATCAACGTTGATCATGCCACCCCCAGCAGCAGCTTAGCGCCGAGTGCTGAGCTGCAGGAAGGCGATCACACCACCCACTTTGCCGTACTCGATCAACAGGGTAACGCTGTTGCTGCAACGTTGTCGCTGAACATGATGTTTGGTGCGGCCTTTACTGTGCCGGGTACGGGTGTCTTGTTAAATGACGAAATGGACGACTTTGCTGCAGACTTGGAGGGCAGCAATGCCTACGGCCTGACTGGCAGCGTGGCCAATCAGATACAGGCGGGCAAGCGGCCGCTATCGTCGATGAGCCCCAGCTTTTTAGAAGGCCCTCACGATTTCTCTGCATTTGGCACCCCCGGCGGCAGTCGAATCCCCAGTATGAATGTCTTAGCCATGCTGGAATACTTAGACGGCAAAGCACCTGCACAATGGGTCGCCAGCCCGCGTATACATCACCAGTATTTACCCGACATATTAGGCTTTGAGCCCGGTACGCTGACGCTGCAGCAGCAGCAACGCCTAGAGAAAAAAGGCCACACACTGCAAGAGCTGACGCGCAATTACGGCAACCAACAAGTGCTCTGGTGGCACAAGCAATCAGGTCAGAGCGCTGGCGCCAGCGACCCTCGTGGACATGGCGTCAGCCTCAGCCATTAAAGTAGAGTTATTAACGGGAAGTCATCGTCTTCACCGCCCAAACGACTGACTTCACGCAGCAATTCATTGTCTCCCACCAGCCCTAGCTGCAACACATTGCGTAAACTTTGCGTAATGCGACTGGCATAGCCCAAG
Source organism: Pseudomonas sp. C27(2019) (assembly GCF_008807395.1). Classification (GTDB taxonomy): domain Bacteria; phylum Pseudomonadota; class Gammaproteobacteria; order Pseudomonadales; family Pseudomonadaceae; genus Denitrificimonas. The sequence continues at coordinate 3,005,466 of NZ_CP043320.1, read as the reverse complement.
TCATTCATCAGTGAGCTGGCCTGCATATTATCCAGCTTTTGGCTACGCACCTCAGTGAAAATACGGTGACGAAAATCAGCATCAAATTTAGCTGCCTGTCCATCCACCCACTCCAAGCGACTGCGCCAAACATCATCCGGCAGGTCTAAACGACTGACCTCTCGCACTTGACGCAGCACCCACATCACATGGCGGCGCAAGTCTAAATAATGCCCATGTACATGGGAGCGCTCATCACGCAAGTAACGGCCTAGGTTTTTCTGTAAATGCTTGGCATCTTTCACCGCATCCACCAACTGTAAAGCAACCACTTGGCAGGTCATCCAAAACTTTTGATGCTCTTCATCCATTTCAACATCAAGGCGACTCATAAAGCCTAACAAGTCTGAATAAACACCCTTAATATGACGCTGATAGAGCTCCTCTGCATCTAAGCACTCTGCATCATTAGGCCGCGCATCTAAGCGCGCCTCATCCACTCGCACACTGGAAAGCTGTTCCACCGGCTGATACAAGCCATGACAAATCACCTCTAGACTTAAGCGGCCTAAGTGCTGCAACTCCTGCACCACTGCGCGCGAGGCTGTATCCACAGAGGTGAGCGCGGCATCACTTAAGTAACGTGCACGGGTTTCAGGCAGTACGCGTTGCTCAACAGCAGAGCGTTGGCCTGTTTGTGTCTCCGCAATCAAGACGCTAGGCTCAGCACGATCGGGTAAAAACCGGCACAGCCATGCTTCTAAATGACGCTGCCAGGGCCAAAACAACAGCACACCGAGCAGGTTAAACACGGTTTGAAACATCGCCAGCTGGAGCAAGCTATTATCACCCAAACCCAAGCCCGTCATAATCCAATGCACAGCCCACATAAAGGGCGTCAGCAGCCAAAAAGTAATTAAACCGGTAATAATATTAAACAAGACATGCACTGTAGCAAGACGCTGACCACCTCGGTTGCCACCGAGCCAGCCCATCACCGCCACATTTAAACTGCTGCCCACACTGCCACCAATGGCTATCGACATTCCTTGCCACAACTCTAACTGACCTGCAGCCAAGGCCGCTAAAATCAGCATCAAAGTGGCATGACTGGACATCAACATGGCGGTCAGGAGTATGCCTATACCGACAAAAAGCAATTGCCCTAAGTAACCACGACTGACCTGCTCCAGTACTTCTAAATGACTGCCAAACTCAACAAAAGCACTTTTGATCTGGTCAATACCTAAGAAGATAAAAGCAATACCTAAGATAAGCCGGCCAATGCCTTTGCCCTTCTTGCCATTACTGAAACCGGCCAGCACACCAAATACCAATAAAGGCAGTGCCAAGGGACTTAAGCTAAAATTTTGCCCTGCGGCAGCAAGCAACCATATCCCGCCACTGGTGCCTAAGTTGATCCCCAGTAAAATCGAAATTCCACCCGCCAACTGAATCAGGCCAGTGCTGATAAAGGCAATGGTCAGCAACGACATCAGCGTGGTCGATTGCAGCACCATAGTGCCGCCCACACCGAATACGAATCCTTTGAAGGGGGTAGCCGTGCTGCGCTCTAAAAGCTGCTCTAATCGACCACCGGCCAGCTTCTTTAAGCCTTTTTCAAGGCACTGCATGCCAAACAGGAATAACGCTAGACCAGCACAAAGCTCTAACCAGCCTGGGCTGTACCAAAAACTGGCAGATAAAACTACCAGCGCCAACATAGGCAATAAGAACGACTTAAGCTTGTCCATACACCCACCAAAGCGCAGAGCATTGATCAAAAAAGCAAAATGTATTCATTGCACACAGGACGTAACTGACAACCTGCTGAATCAGTCGAGCGGTTAACTAGGGCGCAGATAAACATATTCTGCAGCACAGCTAGAGCACTGTGCTGCAGTATTAAGTAGGCAGAGTATTACACGTATTTTATTCAGCAGAAAAGACCGCTCTCATAATGGGCGGCCTTCAATTAAGGAAGCGTAAAGGTAAAAATCAGTCACTGTGATTATCGTAACCCGACTTGGTGCAACCAAGGCAGCGCACAAATGCAGCTTTACCGGGCTCAACCACAAGGGCCTGGCCTGCACGATCAACACCACCACCAAGTAGCGTAAAAGGCAGTGTCACTACAAATAAGCCAGCACCAATCACAGTTGCGGCTATCAGCAATGGACGTGCAATCACTACATCAGCAACCATAGAGTAAGCGGGCGGCGCATCCACCTGATACTCAGGGTTGCCGCTGACATTCGCAGCAGATGCCGGCATGCTCATCACGCTCATACACAGGGCTAAGATTGCAGCGGTGATTCGAAACATATTCATAACAGCGATCCTTCAGCAGGTTTTTATTGGACTATGTTGACTATATACAGCAGTTCAGTATTTGTCAGCGTGATCTACTTCAATCCGTCAGCAAAAAATACTTTTCACTCATTTATTAGATTAGCGCTGGCATTTGCCACAATACACACTGGCGCGCTGGCCGAGCTTAACCTCGTCCAACTCGCGCCCACAGGACAGGCAAGGCTGGCCTGCGCGACCGTAAACAAACAATGTTTGTTGAAAGTAACCTGGTTTTCCATCGCCACCAACAAAATCGCGCAGCGTGGTGCCACCTTGTTCAATGGCCGCAGCCAAAATACGCTTAATTTCTTGCGTCAATTTAGCATAACGCGCCTTCGACACTCTGCCTGCTTCACGGCGCGGATCAATGCCTGCAGCAAATAACGCCTCGCTAGCATAAATATTACCTACACCAACGACAACCGCATTATCCATAATGAAAGGCTTGACCGGCATACTGCGGCCGCGTGAATGCTGATACAAGTGATTGCTTAAAAAGTCATCCAGCAGTGGCTCAGGCCCCAACTTTTGCAATAACTTATGCTGCAAAGGCGGCTCAGTGCTCCACAGCATGGCACCAAAACGGCGAGGATCGGTGTAGCGCAAGATCAAGCCTGATTCCAGTTCGATATCGACATGGTCGTGCTTGGCCACAGGTGTGCCCTGCTCGACCATACGCAAGCTGCCCGACATGCCCAAGTGACTGATTAATGTCCCCACTTCAGCGCCGATCAGCAGATACTTGGCGCGGCGCTCAACGCTGACAATCTGCTGCCCAGAGAGGCGCACGTCCAAGTCTTCAGGGATCGGCCAGCGTAAACGCCCATTACGCACCACCACACGCTGCACACGCTGACCCAGCAAATGCGGAGCAATGCCACGGCGTGTGGTTTCAACTTCAGGGAGTTCAGGCACGATCAGTTACGCTTAAGAACACAAGTGCTAAAAGCAACATGCCCGGGTAACTCCATCAGTAGCTCATCACCTTCGTGTAACGGCCCAACACCGGCAGGCGTACCCGTTAACACCACATCACCCGGCTGCAAAGCAAACTGCCCAGCCATATGCTGAATCAGCGGAATGATCGGATAGAGCATGTCACGGCTGTTGCTGTCTTGGCGCACTTCGCCATTGATGGTCAAGCGCACGTTAATGTCGGTGCTATCTTTAACCGTAAAACCTGAGACAAAAGGCGCTAATACGCAGGCTCCATCAAAGGATTTAGCGACTTCCCACGGCCAGCTTTTCTCTTTAAGGCGCTCTTGCACATCACGCAAAGTTAAATCCAAAGCCGGTGCAAAGCCAGTAATGGCATCCAGAGTTTCCTCTTCACTGGGCTGACGCGATAAAGGCTTACCAATCAATACCGCAATTTCAATTTCATAGTGCACTGCGCCACGATCAGTGGGGATATTAAAACCGCCATCAGCCGACACCACACAGCTTGCAGGTTTAATAAACAACAAAGGCTCAGTCGGTACCGGATTATTCAACTCTTTTGCATGCGCAGCATAGTTACGCCCCACACACACCACTTTACCCACCGGGAAATGAACGCGCGTACCGTCTATGTATCGATGTTGATAGCTCATAAAAAACCCTTAAAAATCATTAAAATGACTGACAAATGGCTTAATTCTTATACTGGAAAAATCTTGCCCGGATTCATAATGCCATTTGGATCAAAAACCGCCTTAATCGCCTGCATGTAAGCCACCTCTTCTGCCGAGCGACTGTAATGTAGGTAATCACGCTTGGTCATCCCTACACCATGTTCAGCAGAAATGGAGCCGTTATACTTTTGCACGGTTTCAAAAACCCACTGGTTTACAATTGCGCACTGGGCAAAAAACTCATCTTTGCTGAGGTTGTCGGGCTTGAGGATATTCAGATGCAGGTTACCGTCACCAATATGACCAAACCAAACCACTTCAAAATCAGGGTAGTTTTTCGCGACAATCTCATCAATATCACCCAAGAATGCCGGTACTTGACCAACAGTCACCGAGATATCGTTTTTGTAGGGCGTCCAATGCGCAATGGTTTCTGAAATATATTCACGCAACTTCCATAAATTTTCCAGCTGCTGCTCACTTTGGCTCATCACCCCATCGAGCACCCAGCCTTGTTCGACACAATGCTCAAAGGTGGTCAAGGCACGCTCAGCTACTTCCTCGCTGACTGCTTCAAACTCAATCAGCGCATAAAATGGACAGTCTGTTTCAAACGGCGCAGGCACATCACCGCGCGCTAAAACCTTGGCTAACGCTTTGTCTGAGAAAAACTCAAAAGCGGTCAAATCCAAGGTGTTTTGAAACGCATGCAGCACCGGCATAATCGAATCAAAATCTGCCGCGCCCAGCACTAAAGCTGTTAGATTTTTCGGTGCACGATCAAGACGCATCGTCGCTTCAACAACAAAACCTAAGGTGCCTTCCGCGCCAATAAACAACTGGCGTAAATCATAGCCGGTAGCGTTTTTAATCAAGTCTTTATTCAGTTCTAGCAGATCACCTTTACCAGTGACCACTTTCATACCGGCCACCCAGTTGCGGGTCATGCCATAGCGGATCACTTTAATACCGCCAGCATTGGTACCGATATTACCGCCGATTTGGCTTGAACCTGCCGAAGCAAAGTCCACTGGATAATACAAACCTTTGCCTTCGGCAAACATTTGTAGCTGCTGTGTGGCGACACCAGGCTGGCAGACAACAGTGCGGTCGGTCGGATTAAAAGCCGTTATTTGATTCATATTGTCAAACGACACCACCACTTCACCGTTGGCTGCTACTGCACCCGCCGACAAGCCTGTGCGCCCGCCTGACGGCACTAATGCAACTTTATGCTGGTTAGCCCAGCGCACAATGGCTTGCACCTGCTCGATGGTTTTCGGAAAAACAATCGCGCTCGGCGCTGGCGCAAAATGCTTAGTCCAGTCTTTGCCATAGGCTTCTAATGAATCCGCATCAGTCAGTACTTTACCGGCATCAACAAGGGTTTTTAGCTCTTCTATAAGGGCAAGATCAGTCATTTTGGGAACTCTCACACTGTTCATGGTCTGCCTGAAGACTGTTCACGTCATAAGGCTGGCTGTTTTTTCTGTTGCTTATGGTAGCATGGGCACCCCGCTAGTCGCGCCTCACGCCGATTCCCGGGCCGGCTTTATTTTTTTGCCGTTCCGGTCAGTTCTCACTGTCCGTCAACTTGCCACTCACTTTAGGACAACAGGTCTACGCAGATGAGTAAAACATCGCTTGATAAAAGCAAAATTCGTTTTCTTCTTCTTGAAGGTGTTCACCAGAACGCAATCGATACACTGAATGCGGCTGGGTATACAAATATTGAGTATATTACCGGTGCCCTGCCAGAAGCAGAATTAAAAGAAAAAATCGCTGACGCTCACTTCGTTGGCATCCGCTCGCGCACTCAATTAACTGAAGAGGTTTTTGAGTGTGCACAAAAACTAATTGCTGTTGGTTGCTTCTGTATTGGTACCAACCAAGTTGACCTCAATGCCGCCCGTGAGCGTGGTATTGCTGTGTTTAATGCACCCTACTCAAACACCCGCTCGGTGGCTGAGCTGGTGTTGGCGCAAGCTATAATGCTGATTCGCGGCATTCCACAGCGCAACGCTGCTAGCCACCGTGGTGGCTGGATGAAGAGCGCCACCGGTGCCTATGAAATCCGCGGCAAAAAGCTCGGTATCATTGGTTACGGTTCTATTGGTACACAATTCTCGGTACTGGCTGAAGCACTGGGTATGGATGTCTACTATTACGACATTATGGCTAAACTACCGCTAGGTAATGCCACCCAGGTCGCCACTTTGGAAGAGCTGCTGTCCATCTCTGATATCGTTTCCTTACACGTTCCAGAGTTGCCCTCCACTGAGTGGATGATTGGTGAAAAAGAAATTCGAAGCATGAAGAAGGGGAGTATTTTAATGAATGCTGCCCGCGGAACTGTGGTTGTAATTGATGCGCTGGCTGAAGCCATTAAAGATGGCCACTTATTAGGTGCGGCAATTGATGTATTCCCCGTTGAGCCACGCTCCAACGGTGAAGAATTCGAAAGCCCACTGCGTGGTTTTGACAATGTGATTCTAACCCCGCACATTGGTGGATCAACCCAAGAAGCGCAAGCCAATATTGGTCTGGAAGTGGCGGAAAAACTGGTTAAATACAGTGATAACGGCACCTCCGTAACCTCGGTTAACTTCCCAGAAATATCGCTGCCATCGCACCCTGGCAAGCACCGTATCCTACATATTCACCAGAATATCCCAGGTGTTTTGGGCGCGATTAACAAGGTATTTGCCGACAACAAAATCAACGTATCCAGCCAGTTTTTGCGCACGGATGAAACCGTTGGTTATGTGGTGATTGATATTGCTGCAGAGCACTCTGAGCTGGCATTAAGCAAGCTGCAAGAAGTAGAAGGCACCATGCGCTGCCGTATTCTTTACTAAGCGCTGCGCCATCTGTCAGCAAAAAGGGAGGCCTCGGCTTCCCTTTTTAATGCATGCAGATTAAACACGGCGCACAAAGCAAACGTTTTCGTTGACAATATTCATTTTGAACACTACTTATTGAGGGTTAGCCCAGCATATCGGCATGCATTTGCTGCATAATATGCCAATTTTCATGATTGCATATTTATTTTTCAGACGCGGCAACAATCAGCCTGAAGCAGCGGTCTTAAATATTCACTCACGTGTTTTTCATGGCGTTTCTCAGGGGAAGTGTATGCGTTTTTTATTATTGTTTTGTATGCTCGCCAGCAGCTCAAGTGCGTTTGCCGACATCTACTTGGATTTGTATAAAAAAAGCGGCTGGCCACAACAGCAAGAGCACTTTTCTAGCGCGTTACAGCAGGCCCAACAACGCTACCAAGACACCCTGCCCAGCGCCATTTACCAAACGCTGGTTAATAACAGCAATAGCCGTTTCGCTGCGGACGCCATGCATGCTCGCGGACAAAAAGCTTTGCGCCAACATTTAGCAAACCCCGCCCCCGCCTTAGCTTTTTTTAGCTCAAGCATTGGCCAAAAGGTCAGCAACGCAGAAACTGCAGCCACCCACCCAGCACAACTCAAGCGCTACACTGATGGCATGCCTGCGATTCAAGCCGATGCAACGCGACGCCTGCTGATTCGTCATCTGGCCAATGCGCTTCCCGCCAGCCAAGCGGGTGCAGAAGTGACGCTCGCTTTAGGCAGCGTAGCCGCTGATAGTTTGAGCCAAATGTTGCCCGGCGTGATAGGTGCTGAACAGACCAATGCCTTGCTGGAAACCCAGCGCCAGCGCCTGCTCACAGAAATCGACGGCAATATTGATAACACCTTACTGCACGTGTATCAGGATTTATCCGATGCTGAACTGGAAGAGTTTGTGAATTTTGCCCAGTCTGCAGAAGGCCAAAGCTATTACCAAGCCGCCTTTAAAACGCTGCAGGCCAGCTTGCGCCCTGCCCAGTAAGCTGGCACTGGCTAATTCAATTGCTCGCCGATAAATTTAAAATACTGCTCGCGGATGCTCTGCTGCTCATTCACCAAATGATGCCGAGCCTCTGGCAGCAGTAATATTCTTGGCTCACTGAATTTCTCAGTTAAGACATTTAAGTTGTACTGCCAATCAACTGTCATATCTGCATCGCCTTGCACAATAATAGGGCTGCGCTGACTGCGCTTGGCTTGCTCAATGTGAGGAATCCATTGTGCTAAAGCGCCCACCCAAGCGGTGGGTAGCACCTGCGCTTGCAATGGATCATTGCGTACAAATTCAACAAACGCAGGGTCATTTGAATTATCTGAAAAACGCCTTGGCACACTGCTGCGAAAGGGTTTCAGCAACTGGTAAAGCAGCTTTGATTGCTGCCAAGCCCGCGGCCGCACCAACGGCGCAAGCAAAATAGTCTGACCAAATTCAGTCAAAGGCTGTTGAGCTAATAAGTAATCTAAAGCAATTGCGCCACCAGTGCTCTGACCCAACAAATGCCAAGGTTTAGGCAGCTGCAGTTGTCCAGCTTTACTCAGCAGTGCTTGTAAGACCTGCTGATATTCTTGGAAACTATTAATACTGGCTATCGCACCACTGGACAAACCATGCCCAGGCAAATCACAACAGAGCACCGCATAGCCTTGCTTTAAGGCCCAATCATAAACATGCCCATACAAGCCCATGTGGTCGTAGTAACCATGCAGCACTATCAATGTAGCCAGCGCTTGTGGGGGTCGCCAGACTTGCATGGCAATCCGATAACTGCCCACTTCAACCACACCCAAACGGCACTCAACATCTGCATGCTGCTGAGCAAAGTCAATCTGATAAAAACGCCGCCACGTGTTGGCCAATTCTGGATCAACACTGTGCGCATCCAATACAGATAAAGAATGACGCAGCGCTTGTGGATCAAATCCAGTCATTAACCCGCCCTCTAAGCAATTAGTAGTGCGACATCCTGTACGTATAGATTTCTAGCCACTCATGGCACTCTATACTACCTTGCATCTGCAGCATTTATGAATTGAACTATTGTGAGAAAAACACTGATTACAATTGCCATTGTGCTCTGGATCGGCTCTATGCTGACAGGCCTGTGGTGGTATAAATCACGTTTTATCCGGCCCTTTAGTGAAACCACAGCGGTTTTTAGTGGCCAGCAATTACGCTTGCCTGACAATTTAGCAGGCACAGGAGCAATTCGTTTTGTACACTTTTGGGACCCTAACTGCCCCTGCAATGTGGGCAATCAGCAGCATCTTGCAGAAATGCTCGAGCATTATGCTGGTGAAGTCGAGTTTTATCACTTGCAAAAGCCTGGCAGCAACGGCCAGCTACCCAAAGCGCTGCGAAGCATGCAGCATTTAAACGAACTGCCCGGTTCACAACATTTGCCTGCTAGCCCTGCAGTTGCCATCTGGGATCGTAGCGGCCAACTGGCCTATTTCGGCCCTTACAGTGAAGGCGCAGTGTGCAACTCCAGTAATAGCTTTATTGACCCGATATTAGATGCTTTGATAGATAATCGCCCTGTCACTGCAGCCAATACCTTAGCGGTAGGCTGTTTTTGTGACTGGCAGTAAGTTCCCAGCTCAATAGTCTAATCCTAAATCTATGCTAGGATGCCTGCCAAATACGGTTATTTAGCCGTCCACTCATCTATAACGGTGGAATTTCAATGGAACCGCATCCTTTATATCAAAAAATATTACGCGAACATCACCTGTTTTCTGCGCTTAATGAGAGCCAGTTAATCCAGTTGATAGAAGAAAGCCAATTGCTGAACCTTGAAAAGGGCGCTTATGTCTTTCGCCAAGGTGATTCCTGTAACAGTTTTGGCTTTATTATCTCTGGCAGTGTGAAAATTTATCGCCTAACCCCCGACGGCCAAGAAAAAGTTTTTGAGGTCATCGGTGACCGCAACACCTTTGCTGAAGCAATGATGTTTATGGATACCGGCACTTATGTGGCAACCGCACAAGCCGTATTGCCTACCCAGCTTTTGATGTTATCCAATGCAACCTATACCCGCTTGCTGCGTGAAAACACCGAAACGGCTATGGCATTATTGGCCGCACTTTCAGTGCGTATGCACCAGCGTTTGAATGAGATTGAGATTCTATCCTTAAAAAACGCCACCCATCGGGTGATTCGTTATATTTTGGCGCAAGCATTACGCTCGGGTACTAAGTGCAATACGCCAAGCTTTGAGCTGCAAATGGCTAAGCGTTTGGTTGCTGGGCACCTTTCCATTCAGCCAGAAACATTCTCGCGGATTATTCATCACCTCAGCGATGAGGGTATTATTAAAGTTGAAGGTCGTTTGATCTGTATTCTTGATCGAGATCGTCTCGAGAACTATGATTAAAAAGCATACTTGATGGCTATCAAGCCCTCTACAGATCAAGCTATGACAGCATTTACAGAACGGAGGATGTGTTTATGGCAACGTGTTTGTACTGTCAGCATGATAATCCAATCGAGCAAACTGTCTGCGAAGACTGTGGTATGAATTTACCGCAACATACAGAGCGTGATAAGGCGCAGCGTCTTTCACGCTTTAAGTGGTTTGTGATTGGCTTAACTATTTTTTGCGCAATTATGATTGTCTGGTTACCACGCAGTAACCCTGCCGGTGGTTAAGCGGGCTTGCTCAGCCCACTGCGACTTTGCCAAAACACCAGCAGTAGCAGCAAAAAACTCAGCGTCCATAACAGTGCTGCAGCTAGCAGCCATGCACTGCTTTGCTGCCCTAACAATGCCGGTATGACCCGCAATAAAGCCGCACAATTAATCAGCACGCCAGCGATATGGCTAAGTGGCCGTGCATTTGCATCACGATAGCGTTGCATCAAATGAACACGCGCCATCACTGTTAAAGTCAGGGTACCCAGCGCACCTACAGTAATGGCATGCACACCTGCACTGAGCAGTGCCGGTTTAAACAATAACGCACAACCCAGTAAACATAAGCCCAGCGCCAGCCATGCATAACCCGCGCCCAGCAATAATAAATCAGCACGCTTACGGCAATGCCATAATTGCCAGCGCAGCAAGCGTACCGCTGTTAAGAGTCCAGCCAAAAACACCAGCACGCCTGCTAACTGTTCATTGAGTATGCCCGGCAATGGGTACAGTAGCAGAACAAGGAACAGTAAAATCAGCACAGCACCTTCAATGGTAGGCTGCACACGCGCCTGCAAGGTACGTTGCTGTCGCAATAAATACCCAGCCACTGCTGGAGCAATGATGCGCCCCCCCATAAAAAACATCAGCAACGCCAAGCCCAGTAACAACTCCACCACTATCGTTTGACCTTGCCAGCGGGGTTGCGCAGCAAAAACCAATAAAACACACAAAATAATAACTAGAGGTGCAATGCTTTTATTGCGCCACTTTTTCGCCGAGCGTGCAAAGCGTGGCACGATCCAGCTGGCAATTAAGCCCGCTACAACGAGCGCAGTAGCCCAAGCAAAAAAGCTGCCTGGGAAAAACAAAAAACCAACCCGAGCCAACAGCCAAGCAGCAATCAATAACAAGACTTTGCGTCCCGCAAGCGGCCCTAACAAGTAACCGGCTACTACCAGCATGGCATAACCAATCAACAGCTCATGGGCATGGCCAAAGAAGCTATACAAACCAAGTGGTGCAGGCACTGCCATCAGTAGCGCCAATATTGACCACGGCATCAGCAGCGCCGCATAGGCTGCCGCCAGTGGAAACAGATACTGGCTGGCAGGCTTTTTACGCTGGCGTATTGATGGTTGCGGGCTGTTACTCACAGATGCAGTTTTCCTCTTAGCACTGCTGTATTAAACCTACTGAGTCAGCTGGCGGTACAACTGCGGCAAGCGTGTAGGTAAATGCTCAGGCTCACGAATCAAGGTGTAACCATTGGCACCAAACATATAGGGCAGATAATCTGCTGCTTCGCGATCAATGGTTATGCAAAAAGGGATTAAACCCAGCTTTTGCGCCTCTAATACCGCTTGTCGAGTATCTTCCACCCCGTAGCGGCCTTCGTATAAATCTAAATCATTGGGCTTGCCATCGGTCACGAGCAACAACACTCGGCGTTTATGTGGCCGATCTTTAAGCAACGCACTGGCTTGGCGAATCGCTGCACCCATTCGCGTGTAATAACCCGGTCTTAAAGCCTGAATGGTGCCGCGTACGCTATCGTCGTAACGCTGATCAAAGCGTTTAACTTCTTGCATGCGCACATGGTGGCGACGCAGCGAAGAAAAGCCATAGAAAGCAAAATCATCACCTACTGCAGACAACGCCTCACCAAACAACAGCATGCTATCAGCCACCACGTCAATCACTCTGCGCTCATCATTGATGTGCGAGTCAGTCGACATGGATAAGTCCGCCAGCAACAAACAGGATAAATCCCGGTGCTGTTGGCGTTTTTCCATAAACAGACCGCGCTCAGCAATCTGGCCGTGCTGGCGCTCGACATGGAAGTCCAAGCAGGCTTGTAAATCCAATTCATCGCCTTGTGGCTGCTGGTGCAACCAGCGCGGCTCACTGCGTAAATTTTCGAATTGACGACGAATGCGTCGCGCTAATTGGCTTAAGCGCAGTGGTAAAGGTGCAGCCTCCTGATCACGGGGTAGCATCATCTGCACATTCACAAAATCATCTATTAGAGCATTTTTACGGAAATCCCACTCAGGCAACTTAATTCCCTCGCCCAGAGGGATGTCATCAATATCTGTGGGTGGTAAATCCAGGTGTAACTTTAAACCACCGCCCTTGCGCTTACGTTTGCGCGATACGGCAATTTCATCTAAATCTTCGGCCACTCGTGCCGCATCAAGGTCTTCGTTGTCATCGCCACAGCGATCAACATCAATATGCTCAGACCAGCTAAATAAGTTTTCTAGGCGAAATAACAACAAACCCTGCTTACCGGAGTTGTCTTCAACCCGCGATGCCTGTTTGCGTGCATCACGGCCTTCGCCCTGTGCGCCACCCACCACATCGCCTTCATCTTCTTCACTTTCGAGCTCACTGCTTTGCGGATCACCCAAGCGCTCCGCTGGATACAACCACAATGGCAGTGGAAACGGCGCTCGCTCGGTAACAGGGAAATCTACTACACTGCCCGGTTCTTGCAAGGCTTGGCGTAAAGCACGCTCTAAAGCGGCTTCATTTTTCTTTAATGAGTTAGGGTCTGGACGTAGCGCTAAATGGGCGTCCAGTAAGCGCTGGTAGCGTGAGCGCATGGCTGGGTACTGCGCCAGCAGATTCTGGGTCCAGCGTTGATTATCACGCCCCCAATGGCGCATTTTATTTGAAGTCGCAGCCAATAGCGCTAGCCAGCGATACAGATCTCGGTTGAGCTCAGGATCAGGGTACACCGCTAAGCTTGCAGGCAAACGTAAGTTTTCTGCATCGGCCCACGCCACTGCCAACTGCTGACTGCTGCCAGCTACTTGCTGTATGAGCGAACGCCGTAACACCATTTTACGTGCACTAGAGGCTTCCACAGCAACGCCTGCAGCACCGCCTAATGCTCGGAATAGTACGGCCAACGAGCGCTGCATATCTACCAGTTCAACCCGTGCCTCTGGAAAGCCTGGATCAGCGCGGCGGGTAATAAACCGGTGCCAAATTTCACCAGCCCACTCTTCTACTTCAACACCAATGCCCATATCCAACCTCACTTACTGCTGCGTCACCTGTGCGCAAATAACCACACAGCTGTCGCTAAAACAACTTCGGCCCGCTGTACAAGCCGGGCCGAAGATCTTTACAACATTACGTTAACTGACGTAATTATGCGTGCCCAGCAGCAGTCGTAGTGACTAGCTCTGCGCGTGCGCGCTGACGGAAGCTCAACAAGTAGGCAACCAAACCTACCATGAAGATCACTCCAGACACCAAGCGTAACCAGTAGAAGAGAACCAACTGATCTTGCGTAGCCATAAAGGACATCGCAGCACCATCTTCAGGAACGCGTTGCAGCCAGATTTGTACCACACCAGCAGCGGATAAGAACAGGGTGATAAAGATCATACTGATCGTCATCAACCAAAAGCCCCACATTTCCAGTACTTGCGCTTTATTATCAGGCGCTTCACCAAGATTACGTAACTTTGGCATGGCATAGGAAATCAAGGTCATCACGATCATGGCATAGGCGCCATAGAACGCTAAGTGACCGTGTGCAGCTGTTAATTGCGTACCGTGCGTGTAGTAGTTAACAGGTGCGAGGGTATGTAAGAAACCCCAAACACCAGCACCTAAGAACGCAGTAACTGTAGTACCCATAGCCCATAGCGCAGCAGCTTTGTTTGGGTGCTCACGGCGGCGGCGGTTGATCATATTGAAGGCAAATAACACCATCGCAAAGAACGGTAATGGCTCCAACGTAGAGAAGATAGAACCAACCCACAGCCAAACAGTTGGTGCACCAATCCAGAAGTAGTGGTGACCTGTACCTAAGATACCGGAGATCAGCGCCATGGCGACAATCACATACAGCCACTTCTCAATCACTTCACGGTCAACACCGGTGATTTTGATCAGAACGTAAGCCAGCATCGCTGCCATGATCAATTCCCAGACACCTTCTACCCACAAGTGCACCACATACCACCAGTAAAACTTATCGCGGGTGAGGTTTTCAGGGTTGTAGAAGGCAAACAGGAATAACAGAGCCAAACCGATTAAACCGGTCATCATCACCACGTTAATCGCGGTTTTGCGGCCTTTCAGTACCGTCATACCGACGTTGTATAAGAAGCCTAGGCAGACCACAACGATACCGATCTTAGTGACCAGCGGTTGCTCAAGGAATTCTCGTCCCATGGTTGGCAACAGATTGTTACCGGTCATTTGCGCCAAGCCAGCATAGGGTACAAACAAGTAGCCTAAGATGGTCAGTACGCCAGCAACTGCGAACACCCAGAACAAAATCATCGCTAATTTTGGGCTGTGTAATTCACGGTCAGCTTCTTCAGGGATCAGGTAATACGCCGCACCCATAAAGCCAAACAACAACCACACAATCAGCAGGTTAGTATGCACCATACGTGCAATATTGAATGGCAGCAGCGGGAACAAGAAGTCACCGACGATATATTGCAGCCCCATTATCAAACCGAACAGAATTTGCCCAACAAACAGAATCAGGGCAAACACCAAGTACGGCATGGCCACCTTTTGTGAGGTGAATTTTATGTACGGATTATTCGACATAATCAGTTCCCCTTAGACTGCCATCCACGTGGACTGACAATGCGTAAATGTTCGAAAACAATGTAGCAGACATATCAACCCTCCTTGTTTGGTGGCCAGTTATTGGTATCGATTTTCGAAGTCCATTTGAAGAACTCGGTTAAATCATTCAACTGCGTTTCGGTTAAATTGAACTGCGGCATTTGTCGACGGCCAGGAACATTGGTGGGCTGTGCTTGCATCCACGCAGGTAAGAAGAATTTGAAACCTTCCTCACCACCACGACGTACAAATACGTTACCCAGTTCAGGTGCAAAGTAAGCACCTTCACCCAACAAACTGTGACAACCAATGCAGTTATTTTCTTCCCAGACATGCTTTCCACGAATCACTGACTCAGTCAGTAAATCGCTATTGGTGCGTTCTGGGATAGTTCTTTCTGTATGGTAAGTGAGTGCAAGAAAAACCAGGACGAAGAACAGACTTCCCCCATAGTAGATATTTCTCGCCATACCTTTTGTGAAAGTTTCAGACATGACGCCTCCTAATGAGTTATGCCCGCACATCATAGAAACAGTTGGTAACAAAACCCCTTGATAGCAATCAAGTATTCACAAGGGCATAAAAACAATGCACAAAGTAAATCAAGATTAATTAAGGGGATCGCACCTATATCACTACAATTGTCACCATCTTATCGGTCAATACGTACAAGGGAGCATCAACTTACGAACAGCTATGACGCAAACAGTGGCACGGGCAAATTGGTCAATACCCACCAAACGCTATATTCGGGAGTTCCTCAAGGCGTTTGGCGGTTCATAATCCAGCGCTTAGAACACTGGGATCACAGCGCCTTTGTATTTTTCATTGATAAAGTCTCTAGCAGCATCGCTGCGTAGCGCTTCAACCAGCTTTTGTACTGCTTGGCTGTTTTTGTTATCTTCACGCGTCACCAGAATATTCACGTATGGCGAATCAGCACCTTCAATCACTAACGCGTCTTTATTTGGGTTCAGGCCTGCTTCTAGTGCGTAGTTGGTATTGATCAGGGCTAAATCCACTTGATCAAGTACACGCGGCAGCGTGGCAGCTTCGAGCTCACGTACTTTAATGTTTTTCGGGTTGTCAGCAATGTCACGCGGGGTGGCAGTGATGCCAGCCTCTTCTTTTAAGGTAATCACACCCGCTGTTTGCAACAATAATAAAGCGCGACCACCGTTGGTGGCATCGTTTGGAATCACTACGCTCGCGCCCTTTTCCAGCGCATCCAGTTGCTTAACTTTGCTTGAGTAGGCGCCAAAAGGCTCAATGTGCACACCGGCGACACTGACTAACGTGGTGCCTTTGGTTTTGTTGAACTCGTCCAAGTATGGTTGGTGTTGAAAGAAATTGGCATCAAGGCGCTTTTCTGCAACCTGCACGTTGGGCTGCACGTAGTCAGTAAATACCTTAACGTCTAATTCCACGCCTTGCTCAGCTAAAGCCGGCTTTAAAAACTCTAAGATTTCTGCGTGCGGTACCGGTGTCGCAGCAACTTTTAGTGGCTCAGCCTGTACAGCAAAAACGCTGAGGGCCGCTAACGCTAATAATGTTTTTTTCATAAAAGACTCCAAGTCAATTGATTATGCGCCGTACAACGGCTGTTTATTGTTGTTACTGTCTAGCTGTTACTTTCTTGAAAAGCGTAATACAAGACGATCACCAACGCTCTGCAAAACCTGAACCAAGATCAGCAGTAAAACCACTGTGACCACCATGACATCGGTTTGAAAGCGTTGATAACCAAAGCGTATCGCCAAATCCCCTAAACCACCCGCACCAACCACACCGGCCATCGCTGTATAGGACACAAGGGTAATGGCGGTGACTGTGGTTGCCGCAATAATGCCTGGTCGTGCTTCAGGCAATAAGGCATTAAAAATAATCTGCCGCGTACTGGCACCCATTGCTTGTGTGGCTTCGATAATACCGCGATCGACCTCACGCAATGACGTTTCCACTAGGCGTGCAAAAAACGGCGTAGTGCCCACCACCAACGGCGGAATTGCACCAGCCACACCTAAGGATGTACCGGTCATTACGACGGTGATCGGAATCATCACAATCAATAAGATGATAAACGGCAACGAGCGCAGTACGTTGACGACAAAAGACAACATGGCATAAAAGGCGCGATTCTCAAACATTTGCCGCGGGCCAATTAAAAACAGCAAAACGCCAACCGGCAGCCCTAAAATTACAGTAAACAGCAGCGAACCACCGAGCATTAATAAGGTGTCTAAGCTCGCCTGCCAAATCTCATACCAGTCAATATTAATCAGTAACTCGCTCATGGGCGTAAGACCTCAACATGCACACCAGCAGCACGCAATTGCTGCTCCGCTAATTGCTCTTTCCCGCCGGTTAGCGCCAGAGTAAGTTGGCCACAGGCTTGCTCTTTAATGCGCCCGATACGCCCAGCTAAGATGCTGTAATCAACCCCAGTATTACGGGCCACTTGCCCTAACAAGGGTGCGTAGGTGGTTTCACCTAAAAAGGTTAAGCGCACAATACGGCCGCTGACCAACTGAAACGCTTCATCTTGCGTCAGACCGGCATCACCTTCCGACTCCTGCACAAAACGCTGAGTGGTTGGGTGCTGGGGATGCAAAAACACCTCACTGACTAAGCCCTGTTCAACAATCACGCCAGCATCCATCACCCCGACACGATCACAGACACGACGAATCACGTCCATTTCATGGGTAATCAAAACAATGGTTAAGCCCAGCTCTCGATTGATTTCAGCCAGTAACTGCAACACTTGCGCTGTGGTTTCAGGATCCAACGCACTGGTCGCTTCATCACATAAGAGAATTTTTGGATCCGTTGCCAAGGCGCGGGCAATACCCACCCGCTGCTTCTGGCCACCGGACAGCTGCGCTGGGTATTTATTGGCATGCTCACTCAAACCCACGCGCGCCAGCAATTCAATCACGCGCTGTTTAATCTGCGCACTACTGAGTTCACCGGCCAGTTTCAGCGGCATCGCCACATTGTTGGCCACGGTCTTGGATGACAGCAAGTTGAAATGCTGAAAAATCATCCCGACACGCTGGCGAAAGCGCCGTAAACCTTGCGCATCCAAGGCTGTCACGTCGACACCATCAACGATAATGCGACCACCGCTGGGCTCTTCTAGGCGATTAATTAGGCGCAATAGTGTGCTTTTTCCGGCACCGGAGTGACCAATCAAGCCAAAAATCTCACCGGGCTCGACCTGTAAGGCTGTGGGATGTAACGCAACAATACTCTGCCCGTTTACTGCATAAGCTTTATGCACATCGTGGAATTCAATCACGGTTTAACCTTGTTAGGGCGATTTTAACGGACAGTGTGCCCATCATCGCTTAGCGTTAAAAGTTATTTTAAACTCTATGTATAGAGCTATTTCTTATATCTTGCGTGGCGTAATGACTAACTGCGCAGGCTCATCACTGCGAATCACTTCTTCGAGACGCGGCTTAAAACTGCTATCGATCTTATTAACCCGCGCCGAGAGCAAAGCAGCAACCCAATGAAAATCACGGGTATTGGCAACCTCAATCGTTACAGCTGCGCGAAATTTAACCACATCAGCAGCAACATCATCCAACAAGCGCCCTAACCGATGATTAGTGCGGGTTTGCAGCATTGGCAGTGGCACAACAGTATATGGCGCATTAACGTCAATAATACGCGCTTTAGCCTTGCTAAGTGTAGGCGCAGATTGTGTTGCTGGTTGCTCAGGCTCTAATTGCTCGGCGCTGGGCGTCGTCTCTGCTTGCTGCTCAGGCTGTTTTTGCACGGGTGTTTTACGCACCGCTGGAGGCTGGCGTAGCGTCGCTGGTGGTGTGACGCTAGGCTTAGCAGCAGGCGCTTGCACAGCAAGTAAAGCAGCATCGAGCCCTTCAGTTAAAGCTGGTGCTTGCGGCAATAAACGCTTGGCTTCAATCAAGGCAGCACTCGCCGTGTCAACATCTGCATCTTTAAGCGCCTGCTCACCGACGGCCAGCCAAGCGTTGGCTAAACGCTGCTGTAAATCAGCAATGCGCGGCTCATCAGGGTAATTATTTCGCAGGCTAGCGAGTTGCTGTGCGGCTAATTCAAGCTGATTGGCGTTGACATGATCAGTAAAGACCAACTCAGCCACAGCAAACTCATCAACCTGAGGCGCAGTGACGTGTTGAGCAGTGTTCTGGCACGCCGTTAACATGGCCAGTACGCCGCACACCAACGCATAGCGTCTGATAAATCGTGACATATAAATATCCCCAACCAACAAAACAGCTGGCAGTCTACACTGCTCTGTAATGATGCAGAAGATATGCTGCAGACAGCCTAAGGCGAATACACCTCAGGCTGTGCTGGAGAGAATGGCGTGGGCCATGTTGAGATTATTGCTGGATCGCTGATTTCAGCGCTTTACTGCCTGTCCAAATACGGTAGCGCACTTCAACGTCATCTGGCGCATAAATAACGATCGGCAATTTACTGTTGTAAGGCAAGGTGAAGTTGTCACCCATAACAGGAACGAAGGCTTGTATTTTCGTGTCATCGGGGCAGGCCATTAACGTTGAAATAGGGCCACTTACATCACCTAACTGGTAATAGGTGTAACCCCAACCTTGCAGGTCTTGTGCAGTAAAATTGCCCATTAAGCTGCGTGTATTGCAGTCAGTAAGCATCTGCTTACCAGGCACAACTTCAACTTTGAGCAAGTCTTCATTTTGTTGCGTGTCCAGCCAGATCACATGACGCGACTGCCCTTCTTGCGCTACAGGATAGTTTGCAACACTATTTAAATCAGGCACTGGGGCAGTCGCACAAGCGGCCGTAGCAAATGAAAAGGCTGTGACTAGAGTCATTGTTAGCGCTTTGCGCATCATCTCATTCCTTATTTTACAGTCTGTAATCGGTGAGCTTCACCCACCTAATAAATTTTTGACCTCGCAGCCGCATTGCAGTTCAGCAGCAACTGGCGCTTAACGGCGTTGCGGCACGATAAAGCTCACTAGAAACAACGCAGCCGAACAGACCACAATCGATGGCCCTGCTGGCGTATCCAAATGCCACGACATGGCCAATCCAGCACAAACTGCCAACATTCCCAGCAGACTGGCCCCCACCGCCATTTGCTCTGGGCTACGTGCATGGCGCTGCGCAGAAGCAGCGGGAATAATCAGCAACGAGGTAATCAGCAGCACACCAACGATTTTCATCGCCACGGCAATCACCAATGCCATTAACACCATCAACACCAAACGCAACCTGGCTACCGGCAAGCCTTCCACTTCGGCCAGCTCTTCATGCACAGTAATCGCCAATAGCGGTCGCCATAAAGCAATAATGCTAATTAAAACCACAGCGCTGCCGCCACCAATCCAGATTAAATCCATTGCGCTGACAGCCAGTAAATCACCAAATAGATAGCCCATTAAATCGACGCGCACTGACTCCATAAAGCTGAGAGTTACCAGACCTAACGACAGTGTGCTGTGCGCTAAAATCCCTAAAATGGTATCTGAAGCTAAGGGCTGGCGGCTCTGCAACGCCACTAAAACAAAGGCCAGCAGCAAGCAACCAATAATGACTGCCAGCGCCAGATTAATATCAAACAGCAGACCCAAGGCCACACCAAATAGCGCGGAATGCGCCAAGGTATCGCCAAAATAAGCCATGCGTCGCCAGACAACAAAAGCACCGAGCGGACCAGCCACCACAGCCAGTAATAAACCTGCGCATAACGCGTATAAAAGAAAATCAGGCATGTGTGCAATCTGGCCCATGTTGGTGAGTTTTTGGAGTTAACACGCAGCCATGCAAATCATGTTTATGGTCGTGATCGTGATGATAAACAGCCAAATCACTGGCTGCACGCGCACCAAACATCTCAACAAAGGCTGGATCACCGCTGACTTGTTCAGGATGTCCAGAACAACAGATATGGCGGTTTAAGCAAATCACTCGATCAGTGGAGCGCATCACTAAATGCAGATCATGGGAAATCATCAGCACGCCACAGCCATAGCGATCACGCAACTGGCCAATCAAGTTATACAGCTCAAGCTGGCCATTGACATCAACCCCCTGCACCGGCTCATCAAGCACCAGTAATTGTGGCTTACGCAATAAAGCCCGTGCCAGCAAAACCCGCTGTAGCTCACCGCCAGAAATCCGCTGCAAGGGACTGTTTAACACTTTTGCTGCACCCACTTCGGTTAGCGCAGCAATGACATCAGCATGACTAACGCCTGGCACTAAGCGTAAAAAGCGCAGGACTGAAAGCGGTAAAGTCGCGTGCATTTCCAGCTTTTGCGGCATATAGCCAATACGCAATTGCGGCGCACGCCATACACTGCCTGAACTGGGCGTTAATAAACCCAGCAACACACGCACTAAAGAGGTTTTACCCGAGCCATTGGGTCCCACGATGGTAACAATCTCTCCAGCGGCCAACTGCAAACTGACATCAATCAGCACCTTCTGCTCAGATAAAGATAAATTGACATGCTCGGCACGCAATAGGGCTAACGATCTCATGCACACTCTCGACAGGCAGCACAGGTACCCAACAATTCAACCATTTGTGTTTCCACAACAAACCCCATCTGTTTTGCCTCTGCATGAATGGCCGTATCAATGGCTGTATGCTGAGCCAGCTCATAGGCATTATTGCAGTGCTGACAAATCATAAAATAACCTTCATGCACCACTTCAGGATGGCTACAACCAATGTACGCATTGAGCGAGGCCAATCGATGAATCAAACCATTTTCTAATAAGAAATCTAAACCACGATACACCGTTGGCGGTGCAGCACGACGGCCATCTTCGCGGCTCAACATCTCTAAAATATCGTAGGCACCAAGCGGCTTATGACTTTGCCATACCAACTCTAGAACACGTTTACGCAACGCTGTTAAGCGAACACCACGTTGCGCACATAACTCTTCAGCAGACTCAAGCGCTTGGCTGATGCAATCATGGTGATGATCTGACTGACATAATGTTGATGTTTTTAACATAACAGCAGCATCCTTTTTAAAGAGACGTTATTATATAACTCTTTACTTAGGGAGTGTACCGCAGTGTTTCGTTTCTTGTTGATTGCTTGTCTATCGTTATGGGGTTTTAGCGCGCAAGCGCAGGTGCAGATTTTAACCAGTATTAAACCTTTGCAGCTGATCGCAGCAGCGGTGCAAGACGGCCAAGGTGAGCCGCACGTGCTGTTACCACCAGGCGCTTCTCCACATTATTTTGTTTTACGCCCCTCCGATGCCAAGCGCTTAGATAAGGCTGACTTGTTTTACTGGATCGGACCTGACTTAGAAAACTTTTTACCGCGTCTTCTGCAACAACGCAGCCAACCCAGCGTGGCTGTACAAAGCTTACCTGGACTGCATTTGCAATATTTCGCTCAAGCACACCAGCATGGCGATGAAGACGAACACGATGACCACCTTGTGCAACATGACCACGCGCACGCGCCAGGCGCTGTTGATGCCCACCTGTGGTTACTGCCGCATAACGCACGTGTCATCGCTGAGCGCATCAGCAGCGACTTAAGTGAGTTAGACCCAAGTAACGCCGACCACTATGCGGCCAACCTGCACGCCTTTACACAACGCTTAAACACGCTGGATCAGCAATTAAAAGCCAAGTTAGAGCCGTTACAGGGCAAGTCTTTTTTCGTCTTCCACGAAGCCTTCAATTATTTTGAGCAGGCCTATGGTTTGGCGCACGCTGGTGTCTTTGCGCTATCCAGCGAACTGCAACCGGGCGCAAAACATGTCAGCCTAATGCGCAACCGCTTGCAACAAGCCGGTCCCAGCTGTGTTTTTAGCGAGCCGCCAATGCAACCACGCCTAGCCCATACCCTAGCTGATGGCCTGCCAGTCACCTTGGCTGAATTGGACCCAATGGGCACAGAGCTCGCAGTCTCGGCACACGGCTATGAGCAACTACTGAGCAATATCGCCCAACAGTTTTCGACCTGTTTAGAAAACCTGTGACTACTCACAAGCAGTTCACTATAGCGGCAGGCTTGCGCAACACCTGCAGGCAATCGCTATAGTGGATTTTGCTGGTTAATTGGAGGCTATAAAACACAGGACAATGAGCATCCACTTAATGCGCTGCAAAACAGCTTTACTCAGTTATACTCTAGATACACACAATAAAACCGCGTTAGAATGCTAGCTTATAGCCATCACTCGATGTATATAACCATACCTCACTAAATGTCAGCACCTTAACGCATGACACACAGTGACTCTAAACACTCTTATGTTTACCCTAAGCGGCTCGCGGTAAAGGTTATCTATGTTTTCTGAAGAAAAGCTGAACGCTTTAATTGCGCGTATTGGTTTAAATAATCAAACCTTCAGCGAGCGCCAGCGTTTAATGGGCTGGCAGCCAAGTGATGCTGCACGCCTTGCGCAAGCCGCCGATAGCTTGCAACAGCATCAGGCCGAATTTGCGCAGCAATTACAACAGCACTTTTCTCATTTCCCTGAAGCCGCTGAACAATTCGAGCAGCTCTGTCCGCCTGAATATATTGAGGCCAGACATGCCGAGTATTACCAACAACTATTGCATAATCCGTACAATGACGACTATGTCAGAGAGCGCGTGCGCGCCGGCTTAATCCACCAAGCCATAGGTCTCAACCCACTCTGGTATTTAGGCGCATACCGTCTTTACTTGGACAGCATGCTCAAAACAATTTGCACCGATCCTGAGCAAACACAATTATTATCCAGCTTATTCAAAGCTGTATTTCTAGATATGTCCTTGACGGTCGACAGTTACAGTGCCGCACACCATCAGAGTCTTGAAGAAAACCAAGCACGCTTTACTCGAACCATGCGCGGTGCCAATGATGGCATTTGGGAATGGGACATTGCTAGTGATCGCTTGCATGTATCTGAGCGCTGGCTGGAAATGCTCGACCTCACAGGCAAAGAGTTCGGTGAGCACACCAGCAAAAATTGGCTAAGCCGCATCCATCCCGATGACCTGCCCTTGGTGCGTAAAGCGATTGGCAAACACCTTAGCGGCCACAGTCATTTTTTAGACTGCGAGCACCGTATTCGTAAGAAAAACGGTGATTATATCTGGGTTTCACTGCGTGGTTTTGCCAGCATCAGTGAGCAAAACGAGCAGCGCCTGTCCGGCTCGCAAGCCGATATTAGCGAGCGCAAAGAACATGAACAGCATATGTCTTATGCGGCCTTTCATGACCCCTTAACCGGCTTGGCTAATCGCCGCCAACTGGACAAGCTGCTACACGAATCAATGCAGCGCAACCAGCAAGCAGGCAGTCGTGAAACAGCGTTATTATTTATTGACTTGGATAATTTCAAACAAGTTAATGATAATTATGGCCACAAAGCTGGCGACGTTCTCTTGATTGAAATCGCAAGGCGCCTACAACAATGCTTGCGTCCCGGTGACCATTTGGGTCGCTTTGGTGGTGATGAATTCGTGGTCCTGCTCGATGACCTGGCTTGCCTAACCGATGCTGAACATGTTGCGCAGCGCATGCTCGACAGCTTGTCTTGCGCGCTGCGCATTGATGGCCATCTTTTATCCGTCAGTGCCAGCATTGGTATTACTGTATTGCCGCACAGCACACCACCGAGCGAACTGCTACAAGCCGCTGACTTAGCGCTTTATCAGGCTAAAATGGCAGGCAAAGCACAATATGCGCATTACACCAAGGACATGCAGTCCGCCGCACAAGAGTTGCGAGCTAAGCAGGAGGCGTTGACTAAAGGTTTAGCCAACAAATCATTCAAACTGCTCTACCAACCTATTTTCACGATTCAACAAGACCTTAAGCACGACGCATCAAACATTTATGCAGTAGAAGCACTGCTGCGCTGGCACCATAACGGCAATGATTACACACCAAAAAGCTTCTTAGACTTACTTGAAGACTCCGATGAAATTCTTGAAGTCGGTGCCTGGGTACTCAAAACCGCATGCACGGCTACCCGTCAATGGCAGCTAACGTCTATCCCGCAACTGCACTGTTCAATCAATGTGTCTTACAAGCAATTGCGCAGCGCATATTTAGTTTCCTTAGTAAAAGCCGCCCTAGAATCCAGCGGTTTAGAGGCTAACTACTTAATTATTGAAATTGCTGAGCAACACCTCAAGCCCAACTGCGCGCAATCTTTGGCCAACTTACGTGAGTTGAGCCAGCTCGGCGTACAAATTGCGCTGGACAACTTCGGTATGGGTCACGCTTCACTGGGTTACTTAAAGCGCTTTCCACTGGATATTCTTAAAGTTGATAAGAGCCTCATTAACAATACGCCACAGGACCCAGCACTGAAAGATTTTGGTCTGGCTGTAATGAGCTTAGGCCACAGCTTAAAACTTAAAGTCATTGCTGAAGGTATTGAAAACCCAGAGCAGCTATCATTACTGCAAGCAAACAACTGCCAACTCGCTCAAGGCTATTTACTTAGCAGTCCACTTACTGCTCAACAGTTTTCAGCACTGATCAGCGCACCAGCAAAGCATGCATAAAAGCGCCAAACTTGAATCAGACAGTTATACTGCGCAGTATTGCGTGTCGCTTTACTGATTAAACGAGGTTTTTTGTGGCCCTCCCTGCCCAACGTCGCTGGTATCCCATTGCTTTATTTTTTGCTGCACTGGTCTGTTTACCGATCAGTGTTTTACTGCTCAGTTGGCACTCGATTGATATGCAAATCTGGGAGCACTTGTGGCAGACGCAAATGCTTCGCCTGCTCTCCAACACGGCAATTCTTATCGCTGGTGTGGGCGTGGGCGTCACTTTACTGGGCGTCAGTTTGGCATGGCTCACCAGTCTCTGTGAGTTCCCCGGACGGCGCTGGCTTGACTGGGCTTTAATGCTGCCTTTTGCGATTCCAGCCTATGTTTTGGCCTTTGTATTTGTCGGCTTATTAGATTTTGCCGGACCCGTGCAAACATTACTGCGTGCATGGCTGGGTAGCGATCTGCGCCTGCCCAACGTGCGCTCCACCGGTGGCGTTATTATTGTTTTTATTCTGGTGTTTTATCCCTATGTCTACCTGCTCGCACGCACCGCATTTTTAGCACAGGGCAAGGGTTTTATGGAAGCGGCACGAGTGCTCGGCTTAACACCTTGGCAAGCCTTTTGGCGCGTCGCTTTGCCAGTGGCCAGACCGGCCATTGGCGCAGGCGTCGCCTTGGCGCTGATGGAATCTTTGGCAGATTTTGGTGCTGTTTCCGTATTCAATTTTGACACCTTTACCACGGCCATTTATAAAACCTGGTATGGCTTTTTTAGCTTATCCAGCGCGACTCAATTGGCCAGCTTATTGCTATTATTTGTCGCTGTATTGCTATTTGCTGAACAGCGCGCACGTGGAGCAATTCGCCCCAGCAACGAACGGCCTCGTGGCAAAGCACTGTACGCATTACGCGGTTGGAAAGCTGCGCTGGCCTCCTCTTGGTGTGGCTTAGTTTTCCTTTGTGCCTTTGTTATTCCTGTTTTGCAATTGATCGTGTGGTTTTGGCAGCGCGGTCGTTTCGATTTAGATGAGCGTTATACTGCACTCATCACCCACACCCTGTACTTAGGTCTGATGGCAGCTGCTCTTACGGTGGCTGCCGCTTTATTATTGGCCTTCTCTAAGCGTTTAACCCCAACCAAGCGCATGCATGCGCTGGTTGGTTTTGCCAATTTAGGCTATGCCTTGCCCGGCTCAGTGCTGGCTGTAGCCATTATGTTAGCGTTCAGCTACCTTGATGAGCACGCCGTGATTCCTGTATCCACATGGTTAGGGGGCGCGGGGCGGCCAATCTTACTGGGCAGTTTAAGTGCGTTATTGTTAACCTATGTGATTCGCTTTATGGCTGTCGCCCACGGTCCTTTAGAAGGTGCACTAGCACGTATAAAACCTTCTTTACCCGAGGCTTCTCGCAGTTTGGGTATCAGCGGCGTAGCATTGTTTCGGCGCGTGTATTTACCCTTATTGCTGCCAGGCAGTTTATCTGCAGCGCTGCTGGTGTTTGTCGATGTGCTTAAAGAAATGCCGGCAACCTTGCTGATGCGCCCATTTGGCTGGGATACTCTGGCGGTGCGTATTTTTGAAATGACCAGTGAAGGCGAATGGGCGCGCGCGTCCTTACCTGCTTTGACTTTAGTCGTTGTTGGCCTGCTGCCGGTTATTCTATTGATTCGCCGCTCCGCCTACCGTCCGGGGCACTAGTATAGTTGTGGCCATTGCAGACTATACTTAATTTATAATCACCGGTGCAGTACTTCAGTAACATCGCTACACTATGCGCCGACAGAATTACTCACAGGTACAAACATTACGTTTGGCCGGTTAGGAGATCCCATGGGATTGCGTACCCCGCTGTATGATATGCACCTGGCCCTTGGTGCGAAAATAATTGATTTTAATGGCTGGGACATGCCATTACATTACGGCTCGCAAGTGGAAGAACATCACCATGTACGCAAAGAGTGCGGCATGTTTGATATTTCCCATATGAGTATTTTTGATATTCAAGGCGCACAAGCCCAGGCATTTTTGCAGCATGTCCTGTGCAATGATGTGGCCCTGTTAGACAGCGTAGGTAGCGCACAACACAGTCTTTTGCTCAATGAGCAAGGCGGCGTGATTGATGACGTAATGGTGTTTCGCACTGACACAGGTTACCGCTTAGTCGGTAATGCCGTAACGCGCCAGCGCGTACAGGCATGGTTGAACGAACATGCTGAGGCTTTTTCCTGCGTTGTTAGCTGGCGTAATGATCTGTGCCTGTTTTCTATCCAAGGCCCACTCACCCGTGAGCGCCTGAGCGGTATTTTAAGCTCATCGCGCAGCCAATTAGTTAAAACCTTAGAGCACCATTTTGCTGCAGCAGATGGCGATTGGTTTATTTCCTGCACAGGTTATACCGGCGAGGTCGGCATAGAAATTATGCTGCCAGCCTCGCAAGCTGTCGATTTTATGAATGAGCTGGTCGGCGCAGGTATCGCGCCAATTGGTATCGGTGCACGTGACACGCTGCGTTTAGAAGCTGGTTTTAATTTGTATACTTTTGATACCAGTGAGCAAATATCACCGTTGGCAGCCAACATGCAGCACATCGTCTCGTGGCAACCAGAGTCGCGCAATTTTATTGGCCGTCAAGCGTTACAAGCGCAACAAGATAACGGTGTCGCTGAAAAACTCGTGGGTTTAGTGCTTGAGGAGCGCGGCGTACTACGTGCCGGTCAACCCGTGCGCATTGATAACAACATCAACGGTGTTATCACCAGCGGCAGCTTCTCTCCGACACTCGGCAAAGCCATTGCCTTAGCACGCGTCCCCATAGATACAGGTGATCGCGCTGAAGTCGAGATTCGCCACAAATGGTTCCCAGTGCGTGTGGTTAAGCCACGCTTTGTGCGCCATGGAAAGATTCTTATTTAGTCTTGTGTGAAAAGAATCAATCGCTTATAAATGATCATCTGACGTTTAATTGTAACGATGTTTATCATTGATTCAGTTGCTGTTGAATTGACTGATCATAAGCGCCCAGAGATATAAAAATTACATTGCACCTGCTAAGGACATAAATATTATGAGCACAATCCCTGCCGATTTACGTTATGCCAGCACGCACGAATGGGCTCGCCTAGAAACAGATGGCACAGTCACCGTTGGCATTACCGACCACGCACAAGAAGCCTTAGGTGACGTGGTTTTTATAGAATTGCCTGCATTGAACAGTGCTCTGACCGCCGGTCAAGCAGTCGGCGTGGTCGAGTCAGTCAAGGCGGCTTCTGATATTCATGCACCTATCAGCGGTACAGTTATTGCGTTGAATGAAGGCTTAGTTGAAGCACCAGAAGGGGTCAACACACACCCCTATCAGAGTTGGTTTTACCGCTTACAACCGAGCAACCCAGAGCAATTACAGCAGCTGTTAGATGCTGACGGCTACCAAGCTGTTTGCTAAGTCTAAAACCTTACACTTGGCTCTGGGTGCGCTGCCAAACTTCAAACGTGTAGCCCGGCTCTTGATCTTGGGCTGGGTGTGCTTGTGCTTCGATTAGCTGCCATTGCTGCGCATCAAGCACTGGGAAAAACGTATCACCCTCAAGCTCAAGATCAATACGGGTTAAATATACCCGCTGGGTTAAGCACAAGGCTTGCTGATAGAGCTGACCGCCACCGATCACCATCACCTCGTCAGCACCTTGCTCACTCGCCCACTCTTGTCCGCGCTGGATAGCAGCCTGCAGATCGCTAAAGACTTCAGCACCGTCAAAGGCTGTAGCAGCTTGCTGAGTAATCACAATATTTAAACGCCCCGGCAAAGGCCGTCCCAGTGATTCCCAAGTTTTACGCCCCATAATGATCGGCTTGCCTAGGGTACGTTGCTTGAAATAACGTAAGTCAGCCGGCAGATGCCACGGCATTTGGTTGTCTCGACCAATCACTTGATTGCGCGTTGCAGCGACGATCAAACTCACAGGCAATGGATGTTGCATTAGGTGCAATCCTCATAATGTTAAGATTATGTCTGTATGTTAAAGGATTTACGCTGCATTGGCGTTGTTCAGCCTGCATTATCAGGCACAATAGTGAAACTACCGTGACTCAATGGAATGCTTGTGACTGACTCATCCTCATCTTTACAAACCCTTTGGTTATGCGAAGCCGTGCGTTTGCGCGAGGAGCAAACAGGTCTACTCGAAGATACTGAGGCTTGCCGTAAAGCGCGCG
Source organism: Pseudomonas sp. C27(2019) (assembly GCF_008807395.1). Taxonomy (GTDB): domain Bacteria; phylum Pseudomonadota; class Gammaproteobacteria; order Pseudomonadales; family Pseudomonadaceae; genus Denitrificimonas. The sequence continues at coordinate 2,975,669 of NZ_CP043320.1, read as the reverse complement.
CCACAGCAGGCTCGCTTGCGCAACGCTTGCAGGCGCGTGGGCTCTTTCTTGCCCAGCGTGATGGTTTAGTGGCAGCCCTGCAGCATTGGCTACAAGGCGCTAAGCTCGCCGTGTGGCTGTTAATTATCAGCGCTCTAGTGGCGGGCGTCGTTTTGGCAAAAACCGCCCTCAGCGGTACACCGCAGGCAATTAATATTTTCTGGGCTTTAGCTGGGCTGATTGGTTTAAATCTTGTGAGCTTACTGGCTTGGTTTTTCAGTTTAGTTTTTTCAGCACAAGCCACCTCACCACTCAGTCATCTGTGGCTCTGGCTCAGCAACAAACTAGCCCGCGACGCTAAAGCCGTACAGCTGGCACCTGCCTTATTGGTCTTACTGCAACGCAATCACTTACTGCGCTGGGGCTTGGGTCGTTTATTACACGGCTGGTGGTTAATCACTTTAATCACTGCATTACTGACCTTAGTAGCCTTACTCGCCACCCGCCGCTATGGCTTTGTTTGGGAGTCAACCATCGTCGCCAGTGATTCCTTTGTTATGCTGGTCAACAGCCTTGGCAAACCAGGCGCTTGGCTTGGCTTTGCGCTACCCGATAGCGAACTGATTCGCCACAGCGGCATGCAAACTTTAGACAATGAACAGGCACGCCAAGTATGGGCCAGTTGGTTACTGGGCATGCTGTTGATCTACGGCCTCCTGCCGCGCTTAGTCTGCAGCCTGCTCTGCGAATGGCGCTGGCGGCGTGGTGTTAAGCGTTTACAACTGGATGCCAATGATCCTGTTTGGCAGCCTTTACACGAGCGAGTACAACCCAGCAGTGAGCGCTTAGGCGTTATTGATGCCGCACCATCGCAACTGCCAAGCAGTACGGTTGGCTCACAGATAACTGGGCAGGCTGCGGTCGTTGTCGCCATTGAGTTGGATAACAGCATCAGCTGGCCACCTGAACTACCCGCACAGGTGCTCAATGCTGGCGTGATAGACACGCGCGAGCAACGGCGCACTATCCTTGATCAATTCAGTGCCAACCCTCCAGCGCGCCTATTGATTGCCTGCAACCCGCAGCGCTCAGTTGATCGTGGCACCTTACATTTAATTGCTGAATTATCGCGCACCGCCGCGCAAACGCAGGTCTGGCTACTCGCAACTGAAACCACTGATGAGCGCCTGAATAACTGGCAAGAACATCTGGATTCATTACAATTAACCCATAGTCGTTCAGCCCCTTGGGCATGGCTGGAGCACGGTGATGAGTGAGCAATCTGCACCGCTAAAACTGGCCGTGGTTGGCCATACCAATGTTGGCAAAACCTCCCTACTGCGCACCCTGACTCGCGATGTTGGTTTTGGCGCTATATCACACAGGCCTAGCACCACCCAGCACGTAGAAGGCGCGCGCTTATCAGTGGATGGCGAAGCCCTAATTGAGCTCTATGACACTCCAGGCTTTGAAGATGCGGTTGCCCTGTATGAATACATTGAGCAACTTCCTAAAAGCAACGAGCGCTTAGATGGACCAGAACTTGTTGAGCGTTTTCTCAAGAGCAGCGAAGCTCGTCAGCGCTTTGAGCAAGAAGCCAAAGTGTTGCGCCAACTGCTGCAGTCCGATGCCGGTTTTTATGTGATTGATGCGCGCGAGCCGGTGCTGGCTAAATACCGCGATGAACTAGCAATTTTAGCCATGTGCGGTAAACCACTGCTGCCTGTATTGAATTTTGTTAACAGTGCCGAGCAACGCGAACCCGCATGGCGTGAGGTACTGGCACGCTTAGGTCTACACGCAGTGGTGCGCTTCGATACAGTAGCGCCGCCTGAAGATGGTGAGCAACGCCTGTATGAAAACCTCAGTCTGGTGCTCGACAGTCAGCGACCACGCCTGCAGCGCCTTATCGAACATAATCAAGCGCAAGTTTTGCTTCGCCGCAAAGCCGGCTATCGTTTAATTGCTGAGCTGCTCATTGATGTCAGCGCATGTCGGCGCAGTGTGCATCCCGAGCAGCTACAAGAAGCCATACAGGCTTTGCATAGCGATGTGCGCCAGCGTGAACAGCAATGCGTAGAAGCCTTATTAAAACTCTATGCCTTTCGCAAAGATGATGCTCAAGCCAGCAGTCTGCCACTGGAAGAAGGTCGCTGGGGCGATGATTTATTTAATCCCGCCACGATGAAGCAACTGGGCGTTAAAGTTGGTGGCGGCATGGCCGCAGGTGCAGCCACTGGGGCCGGTATTGATCTGATCACTGGCGGTTTAAGTTTAGGTGTGGCCACAGTACTGGGTGCCGCGGTTGGTGGTCTAACCCAAACCTTTCGTAACTACGGTGAACGCCTAAAAGGAAAGTTTCGTGGTGAACGCGAGCTCACTGTCAGCGATAGCACCTTGCGCTTACTCGCCATTCGCCAGCAACGTTTACTCAGCGCCTTGGAATTACGTGGTCATGCTGCGCAAGCACGCATTGAAATGGACACACCACTTGAGCAGCAGTGGCGTGAAGGTGAATTAGCGCAGCCCTTACAAACGGCCCGTGCCTATCAAGCGTGGTCAAGTTTAAATGGCCAGAAACCACAGCACGACAGTGCCCGAACACAGGCCGTTGCAGAACTGCAAGCCAGTTTAAGTAAACAACACGCAAAGGCTGAGCTTGTTTGAAGCTCAGCCTGAGACTGCTTTGCAAAAATACAGCGTATACCTTGAGCGTTACTCAGACTCGCCCATTTGCGTTTGTAAGTAATTCTGAATGCCAACTTTTTCAATCAAGCCAAGCTCAGTTTCTAGCTGATCAATATGCTCTTCTTCATCGTCCAGAATTTTTCTTAACAAATCACGGCTGACGTAATCTTGCACAGCTTCACAGTGAGCAATTGCTGCCACTAAATCCGTGCGTGCCAGATGCTCTAAGGCCAAATCACTGGCCAACATTTCTTGAGCGTTTTCACCGATAGATAACTTGCCAAGATCTTGTAAATTCGGCAGACCTTCAAGAAACAAAATACGCTCGATAAGCGTATCGGCGTGGCGCATTTCTTCGATCGACTCTTTGTATTCCCACTTAGCAAGTACGTTTAAGCCCCAATCTTTATACATACGTGAATGCAAAAAGTATTGATTGATGGCTACCAACTCATTGCCGAGAATACGATTTAAGTGCTCAATAACTTTAGTATCGCCTTTCATGTTCGCCGCCCTCATCAACTGGAATGATGAACACAGCATAACAGACTCATTAAGGTCACTATAGCAAGACACATAAAAGGGTCAGAAACATAAAGCAGGCTGACTTAGATGGCGTAAGCAAGGTCGTCAGCTGAGGCAATTAAAGCGTCTTTAATCGCTTGCTGGGTCACTGTTTTAGCCGAGCACGCACATTTGCCACACTGCGTGCTGCAGCCAGTCACCTCACGGACTTCACGCCAACTGCGTGCACCTTCGGCAACAACTTGGCGTATTTTATGGTCAGTCACACCTTTGCATAAGCAGATATACATAGACAGGCCCAAGCAAATAAAACATCTGACATTAATGATAATTATTCGCATCAATGATTGCAAGAACCTAGTCTATTTTCTGTCTTTTATTTACCTATGCAAACTGGCAACTTAAACCCACCTCATTAAACAATTTCATCAGCGCTACTGGCATTGCGCAATAACCATTCAACAACAAGAACAGTCGCTATTATTTTTGCAACTGCTGTACTGCGCCCAGCAGCATCTGCTCAGTGGTGGCCCAGCCTAAGCAGCCATCAGTGATGGAGATACCGTATTGCAAGTTGTCACAGAGCGCTTGCTGGCCATCCATTAAGTTACTTTCCAGCATCACTGCGCGCAAACTGCGTTCACCGGCGGCACGCTGAGCTAATACCGACTGCAAAACCTGCGGTTGTAATTGCGGGTTCTTTCCACTGTTGGCATGACTGCAATCAACCATTAATGAAGCATCTAAACCCACTTTACGCATGCTCGCACAGGCCGCTGCAATACTCTGGGCATCATAGTTAGGACCTTGATGACCACCGCGTAAAACCAAATGCGTATCGGCATTACCGCTGGTTTCAACTAACGCGGCGCGGCCTTGAGCATCTAAACCAAAGTGCTGGTGCGCATGCGCTGCTGAGCGCATCGCATCCAAAGCAATACCGACACTGCCATCGGTGCCATTTTTAAAGCCCACTGGCAGCTGTAAACCACTGACCATTTCGCGGTGAATTTGCGACTCACTGGTGCGCGCACCAATCGCTGCCCAGCTTAATAGATCATCAAAATAGCTGGCCGCCAGCGGTTGTAAGAGTTCTGTAGCAACCGGTAAATTCAGTTCTAACATGCGTAACATCAATTGCCGTGACAGCTGTAAACCCTGCGCCATATCGGCACTGCCATCTAAATGCGGGTCATACAGCAGTCCCTTCCAGCCGACCGTGGTGCGCGGTTTTTCAATGTAAACGCGCATGGCTAGCAACATGTGCTCAGACACGCGCGATGACAGCTCAGCTAAGCGCTGCGCATATTCAACGGCTTCATCAACATTGTGAATTGAGCACGGGCCAATCACCACCAGTAAGCGCGAGTCCTCACCATTGATAATTGCCCGTACCTGCTCGCGTTGCTGCTGTACACGTCGCGACAGTTCGGCACTTAACGGCAGTTGCTGACGCAGTTGTTGCGGGCTGGCCAGCACTCGAGTTGTACGTCCTGAGGTGGGCAAGGTGCTGATATGAGCCTGTTCAATGGCTATGCAGGCCGGATGGTCTAATGCTAGAGCTGTATTTAAAGAGTTCATGTGTTGTCCTTAGGTCAGCGGCTGTGCCGCTGTACATTTATCGAGAAAGTCGTCGTAAACAATGGGGTAACGCCAGCTTGTGGTTACTAAATCGCCAGCTCAAATCATCAAAACGCTCTGGATAAACTGCATACATTGCCATGGTGTTGTCCTCTAAATATTTTAAAACTAAAAACCAAAATCTAAAAACAAAAAACCCCGGGTGGGAAGCCAACCGGGGTTTATCTAAAGCAGTGGTAGGCGACCCGTAAAAGAGGCCCGCCTGTATGAGTATCAGGCGCGCCTTTGGCTAAACCAATACCCATAAAAATAATACGCCACAGAGCTGTTTACTGAACGCGCACAGCTAATCAACGCAGCCAATGGCTGAGCAACTAACATCTGTTTAAGTGCGTGATTCAACATAACAATCTCCATACAATGCAGTTAACATACTGCAAGCGCGCGCGCAGTGCAACCAAGCTTAGCGGTCTAAACGGTAAATTTTATCGCCATTTAAGCTACGACCCCAAGGTAAACCTGAGTTCTGCCAGCCATTTTTCAAGCGCATACCCGCTTGCGGACCTTCACTTAAAGCATCACCCTGGAAACCATTGACGACAAAACGTGCATTAGGCAAACCAGCCTCACGCAATACAACGGCACTCGGCTCGCCACGCTCACTGCCTGATCGGCACATGGTAATCACTTCGGTATTTTCATCCCAACCACGCTTAGCCAGCTCAGCTTTAATTTGCTCAACAAACTGAGGGTTACGATCCATTGGGAAAATATTACGCTCAGCATTCCAACGCGTGCGATCAGCCATCATAAATGGAATATTCACATCAACAGCGTCAGTAAACCCAACAAACATAATTTCTACAGGGTCGCGCACATCCACCAATAAAACCCGCTGCTCGGTTTGCTGAGTTTTTGCATAAGCATCTTCAGCACTGATGCCCAACTCAACGGCTTGTACAGAAAACACTGCAAGTGACAGTGCCACAACACTGATTAAGCTTCGTATAGATGTCATAGTTTGGCTCTCCATTTAATGTATATACATAATACACTAACATAGATTAACTATAGTCAAGCATCGAACACGACCCTAATCGCGCAAGCTCATCACCGTCCAGCCACGTTGTATGGCCAGCGCACGTAAAGTGTCATCGGGATCAACCGCCACCGGGTGGGTCACTTGTTCTAACAGTGGCAAGTCATTGTGTGAATCACTGTAAAAGTAGCTGCCTTCTAATGTCGCATTATGCTCAGCAAGCCATGCATTTAAACGCGTAATTTTACCCGCCTGAAAGCTCGGCACATCAACCAATTCACCGGTGTACTGGCCATCGCGCATACCGCACTCAGTGGCGATTAAGTGCTCAACACCAAGACGCTGAGCAATCGGTTCAGTAATAAAGCGATTGGTCGCCGTAATAATCATCACCAGATCACCCGCAGCACGGTGCTGAGCTATTAAGGCTTCACCTTTGGCTAGAATAATCGGCTCAATACAGTCACGCATAAATTCAGCATGCCATGCGTCGAGTTGTGCTTTATCCGTGCGCCCCAAAACATCCTGGCAGAAATTTTGATAGGCCAACACATCCAGCTTCCCAGCTAAATAGTCTGCATAAAATTCATCGTTTTTGGTGCGATACGCATCGGCATCCACTAAACCACGCGCACATAAGTATTCGCCCCACTGGTGATCACTATCACCGGCTAATAAGGTGTTATCCAAGTCAAAAATAGCCAAACGCACGGCAAATCCCTTAATCAATGATAAAAGAGCGCTTAGCATAACGATTTTATCCGCGTCTGCCCATTCAAGCGCTAAAGCGCGTTGCTGCCCTGTCACGCTTTGTGGAACAATGGCAGTAAGACTTTTAGTACAGGGTGCAGACATGATTGATTCAGATGGTTTTCGTCCGAACGTCGGTATCATCCTAACCAACGATCACGGACAAGTGTTATGGGCACGACGCGTCAAGCAAGATGCATGGCAGTTTCCACAAGGCGGTATTAACCCGCATGAAAGTGCTGAAGAAGCGTTGTACCGTGAGCTACACGAGGAAATTGGTTTACAACAGCAGGATGTTAAGATACTGGCTTGCACGCGCGGCTGGTTACGTTATCGTTTACCACAACGCTTAGTGCGTACCCACAGTCAACCGCTGTGTATCGGGCAAAAACAAAAGTGGTTTTTATTGCATTTACGCAGTGGCGATGAACAGGTACGCATGGATCTCAGCGACAAACCTGAATTTGATGGTTGGCGTTGGGTCAGTTATTGGTATCCTTTAGGTCAAGTGGTGGCATTTAAACGCGACGTATACCGGCGGGCTCTAAAAGAGCTGGCTTACCAAATTCCTACTCGAGATTAACTTAACGTTGTCAGACTCGACTCGCACCGATAGCAGCATGTTGAACATGCTGCGCACGATATCCCAAGAAGTAAACGCTGCTAAGGATTTACCAGCGGCGTTGGCGATTATCGTCAAACAAGTCCGCGTGGCAATGAACAGCCATGTGTGCTCGGTGTATTTGTACGAAGCCGACAGCGACCGCTATGTGTTAATGGCCACTGAGGGCCTAAATGAGCACTCAGTTGGCAAAGTCAGCATGGCTTCAAAAGAGGGCTTAGTCGGCTTGGTAGGTAGCCGCTCCGAAACCGTCACTCTAGAAGACGCCACCAGTCACCCACGTTTTTTATACTTTCCGGAAACCGGAGAAGAACGTTACTCATCATTTTTAGGCACGCCAATTATTCACCACCGCCAAGTCATGGGCGTGTTGGTGGTGCAGCAAAAAGAGCGCCGCCAATTTGATGAAGGTGACGAGGCATTTCTGGTGACCATGAGCGCACAGCTCTCAGGAGTCATTGCTCACGCCGAAGCAACCGGCTCCATACGTGGGCTGGGCAAGCAAGGTAAAGGTATCCAAGAAGCACGCTTTATTGGTGTACCCGGCGCACCTGGCGCTGCTTTAGGCACGGCCGTGGTGGTATTGCCGATTGCTGATTTGGATGTCGTACCTGACAAAACCATTACCGATATTGCTGAGCAATTAGAACTCTTTGCTTTAGCTTTAGAGTCAGTGCGTGCTGATATCCGTAGCTTATCCGCACGCTTGGCCAAACAATTACGCCCGCAAGAACGTGCGCTGTTTGATGTCTACTTAATGATGCTCGAACATACTGCCTTAGCCGGTGATGTTATGCAGGTGATTCGCAGCGGACAATGGGCACAAGGGGCATTACGCCAAGTGGTTAGCGAGCATGTGCAGCGTTTTGAACACATGGATGATGACTATTTGCGTGAGCGTGCGTCTGATGTCAAAGACCTGGGCCGGCGTTTATTGTCATACTTGCAACAAGCCCAGCAACAAACCTTGGTTTACCCAGATAACACCATTTTAGTCAGTGAAGAGCTCTCGCCTGCGATGCTCGGCGAAGTGCCACCAGAAAAGCTGGTGGGCTTGGTCTCGGTACTGGGCTCACGCAACTCGCATGTGGCGATTTTAGCCCGCGCCATGGGGATTCCAACGGTCGTCGCCGCCGTTGATCTACCCTATACCCGACTCGATGGCATTGAGCTGATTCTCGATGGTTATCATGGCGATGTTTTTACCAACCCCAGCACCCTCTTGCGCAAACAGTACGCAGAGGTGGTTGAAGAAGAGCGTCTGATCAACCGTGACTTAGACAGCTTACGCAGCTTACCCTGCGTCACCTTAGATGGGCATCATCTGCCATTGTGGGTCAACACGGGTTTGCTGGCCGATGTTAAGCGCGCCCAGCAACGCGGTGCCGAAGGGGTTGGGTTATATCGCTCTGAGGTGGCTTTTATGAGTTCCTCACGCTTTCCCAGTGAAAGCGAGCAAGTACAAATGTACCGTGAACAACTGCAAGCCTTTCACCCTTTACCCGTCACGATGCGCACGCTAGATGTTGGTGGTGATAAGCCGCTGAGCTATTTTCCGATTAAAGAAAGCAATCCCTATTTGGGCTGGCGTGGTATCCGCATCACCTTGGATCATCCAGAAATCTTCTTAGTACAAGTACGCGCGATGATCAAAGCCAGCGCCGGTTTAAATAATCTGCAAATTTTGTTGCCGATGATTTCCGGTGTACACGAATTAGATGACGCCCAGCACTTAATTCACCGCGCATGGGGCGAACTGACCAGCGAAGGCATTGACGTGCAGATGCCTAAAATTGGCGTGATGATTGAAGTTCCCTCTGCGGTTTATCAAGCTCGAGAACTGGCTCGCATGGCTGATTTTTTGTCTGTCGGCTCCAACGATCTCACGCAATATTTGCTTGCAGTGGACCGCAATAACGCGCGAGTTGCAGCCTTATATGACTACCTGCACCCTGCTGTATTAATGGCATTGCAAGATGTGGTCAGCGCTGCGCATGCTGAAGGTAAGCCTGTCAGTATTTGCGGGGAAATGGCCGGTGACCCTGTCGCAGCGGTGTTGTTATTGGCGATGGGGTTCGATAGTTTATCGATGAACTCCACCCATCTACCTAAGGTCAAATGGCTGTTACGCAAAATGACCTTAGCGCATGCGCAAGCGTTACTCAAAGAGGTGTCCATGATGGATAACCCAGAAGTTATACACAGCACACTCAACCTTGCTCTGGGCAACCTAGGCCTAGGCAAGGTATTGAATCCTGCTTCCAGCGTGCAAACTTAATAACCACACGCCAGCGTCAGGCCGTTATTTTAATAGAATAAACTCAGCTGAGCAGCGCATTGCTCTGCTGCAGCCAAGTCACTTAGTTAACAATCCAGCCTAGGGATTACAGCCTTATTGCTGCTTGACCTCGCTACGTTTATACGGGACCACGATCGATCTTCGTCAATGCCTCGTTCACGGCAAATATCTTGCCATTGACATGAGAAATCCCAAAGTCTTTGAGACGTGCTGTGTGCATCGTTAGATAGGCTTCAGCACTGGGAATGTCCTTGAACATATAGATACCGCCCGCTTCACCGGTCGCCTCATTTTCCGTCCAAATTTTCCAGACAAGTCCCGGTTCTTCGGCAATCGAGCGGGCAAGGCCCTCCATTGCTGCAACCATTGGCTGGCCCCAAGGACCGCTATAGGGAAAATCAACCTGAAGTATATAACTCATAAGACAACTCCTTCTTTGTTAAAATAATATGCGCTCGCGGCAGTTACTAGGTCAGTTGTAATGCGACTTAGCATGACTCAAGCACCGACTGCTTGCCGTATTCTAGATAGCGCATCCTCTGTGCTAACAAATCCCGCTGCTAACGGTTTGATCTTGCCGTTGTGTTCCAATAACAGCGTTGGAAACGAGCGTACACCCAACTGCCGACAGCGCATAAACTCCTGCTGCACCGCCTGTTGCGCTTCTGGCGAGTCGAACAGGCTACGGAACTCATCAAAATCCAGTGCCAAGCTGGCACAAATACTGGCGTAGAAGTCCACCTTTGTGGTGTCTTGCCCTTCCACATAAAACTTATGCTGAATGGCAGTGAAGAATTTCAACACGTTCGCGACTGGAAACTGGTGGCGAGCTTGCAGCAGTTTGACTGTAGCCACAGCGCGGCAAGAAGGCTCGGTGTCATAATTAAAATGCTTTGCGTCTAGCAGCGTAAAACCAAAAGGCTGGCCAGTGACTTGACCGATGTGCTGCCATTCATTACGCAGAAAGCGTTTAAATGTTTCGTTCCACTGATCACCACCGCCTGCCCTTAAGCCGCCCATCGTCATCGAGAACTCAATACCTTGTGCTGCACAGAACGCTTCTACTGCACTGACGGTGGGCGAGATACCCCAGCACCAAGAGCACATGGGATCACCAACATAATGCACAGCCCAGCCAGGACGTGCAGCAACTGCATCAGTATCAACTGGATTGTCTTGCTCAGGTAACAGGCAGACGCCTGTGTCAGGATCACATTTCATCATAGTCAAAGCCCTTTAAAAAGTTGCTTAAGTCGGCGCGCTTCAACACAGCTAACAGTGCTCAGCAGTATGTCACTGCCCTGCACCACTATGAATCAAGTAGAGGAAGAACGTCACCGCTTGGATTTAAAAAATACACGAGCGCACAAGCACCATCAGTTAAGCATGTGTTTGATCGCAACAAAAGCTGCACAACCTATATTCCCTTTGTGCAATGTAATATTATACCACAACCAAACAAGCTTATTAATTCCGGCCCCTTCACCTCGTTGCAAATCTACTCCAGCGCTCTATAAGCGCTCAAACGCTCCATAACAGGCTTAAAAGATGAGCAACGCCACTAAAATTCAGTCAGTAACTACGAGCAAAGTCGATTACAGGCTCAGATCCGTTAAGCTTATCTCTATCTAATTGTGAAAATGCAGCCAAAGAAGGAATATTTCAATATGACACGTAAAACCATTAATCCAGACGCCCTGTATAACAGTTTGCAATATGGCTTTTCTCACGCCACCACATCGCAGGGCAAAACAGAAATTCATTGCGCAGGACAAGTGGCATGGGATGAAAACGCAGATGTGGTAGGCGCAGGCGACTTAGCCAAACAGGCACAGCAGGTTTTTAAAAATTTAACCACGGTGCTACGTGAAGCCGGTGCGACACCGGCAGATGTAGTGAGAATGAGAACCTATGTGGTAGACCTTAAGCCCCAGTATTTAGAAAGCATCGTGGACGCTATTACTGAATTTTATGCTGGCGCAGTTCCTGCAGCCAATACACTTATCGGCGTTCAGTCTCTTGCCCTACCGGACTTGCTCATTGAAGTTGAAGTGACGGCTGTTATTGATTAAATAGCAATCGACATGGCGCCTACATGGCAGAGTCAAGGATACGCAGACTCTGCATCATTTACTGCTGGCGATTATTTATACTGTTACGACAAGGCAGTCAAATCAGCAGGCAATTGAACTTGAGTCTGCCCTACACAATCGCCATTGGCATTATAACTGCGCTCAACCAGTGTGCTAGAACCATCATCAAAATAACGCAACACGCTGGTTGCGCGGGTGCCATACACCTCACCGCGAATAAAAATACTCGAGAGCATACGCTCCATCGCTAAGCCAACCCCAGTATCTGGTAATTGATCATCCTCGGCGCGCTGCTCATCTTGCATTAGCTCAAGCATAACCTCATCGTCAGCATCTAAGTGTTCGTGAAATAAGCTACGTAAACGTACTAACTTGGGCCATGGCTCATCTAAACTGCCATTACACAAAGCATACACGCCTTCAGTTAAGCGTATGGGGCGTGGCTCAATCGAACTTAAATACCAAATGGACTGCTGATCACCTACCAGTAAATTAAAACCACTATACTGGTTCATTTGACTGGCAACCTCTTGCAAATAAGCCTGCGGAGATTGCTGCGAGGCTAAGTAATTGCTGACTAAAGCACCCCGTGATTGCGCACCCAGCGGCAATGACACATCGCGGATATTGGTTAAAGTCGCAAAACGTCCACGCTCAGCAACACCAAGCCAGCTGCCACCTGCCTCTAAATCACGCCCCGCATAAATACTCGGCTGATCCTGCCATTGCGCCAGCGCCACTGTGGGCCGTGCATGCACTTCGTCACGGTTGGCTAACAATATTAAAGGCTGACGACTCTGTGGTCGCCATGCAAAGACAACTAAACACATAATTCACTCGATAATTTAGATGTGCGATATTGGCGTATTGCAAATAAAGCCTAAAGCTACTCATCTGGTCGACAAAGCTCAACCTGTAAAATCGTGCCCTGTTGACCGATAACTTTGACGCGCTGACCTTTAGCCAGATCAGGGCCGCTAACCAACCAGTAACTGTCACCTGCTTGAATCTTGCCACGGCCAGCGCTGATCGCCTCATGCAAGAGGTACTCACGCCCTAGGAGTTCACTGCCACGTTGATTTAAGCCTGATGCAGCTGTTGACTGTTGACGTAAACGCCGCCACCAGACCAACGCAACAGTCAATGACAACAACGCAAAAGCCAGAAACTGCCAAACCCAAGTCAACTCAGGAAAGGCTAACAGCAACAGCCCAACAAGCGCCGCAGCCATACCAAACCACAAAAAATAGCCTGCGGTGCCAAGCATCTCGACAATCAGTAACAACGCAGCAAAGGCCAGCCAATCCCAAATGGCTAAATTTTGTAAGTATTCACTCATGCTTTTTACCGTCAAAGGACGCCTTCACGATTTCGCTAATACCACCAACTGAGCCGATTAACTGGCTGGCTTCGAGCGGCATCATAATCACTTTACTGTTGTCGGCAGAGGCAATATGACCTAAGGCCTCAATGTATTTTTGCGCGACAAAGTAGTTCACCGCTTGCACGCTACCGCCGCTGATGGCCTCAGATACCATGCGGGTAGCTTCAGCTTCTGCCTGTGCCGCACGCTCACGCGCTTCTGCTTCAAGAAACGCCGCTTCACGCTTACCTTCGGCGGTTAGAATTTGTGCTTGCTTGTCACCTTCTGCCTCTAAAATATCAGCCTGACGACGGCCTTCCGCCTCTAAAATCGCAGCACGCTTTAAACGCTCAGCTTTCATTTGGCTGGCCATTGCCGCGACCAAGTCTGCCGGCGGAGTGATATCTTTAATTTCAATACGCGTAACTTTAACGCCCCAAGGTGCAGTGGCTTGATCTACAGTCTGCAACAAGCGCTCATTAATGCTGTCGCGCTGGCTGAGCATCTGATCGAGCTCCATCGAGCCCAAAACTGTACGGATATTGGTCACCACTAAATTTAAAATGGCATATTCCAACTCGCTGACCTCATAGGCAGCCTGTGCGGTATTGACCACTTGAAAAAAGCACACCGCATCAATGCGCACAATGGCGTTATCGGCACTGATCGCTTCTTGCGCAGGAATATCAAGGACGCGCTCCATCACGCTGATCTTGCGACCCACGCTATCCATCAGCGGCACAATAATATTTAAACCGGGTTTCAAGGTGCTGGTGTAACGGCCAAAGCGCTCAACCGTCCATTCATAGCCCTGCGGCACCACTTTAAAACCCATAAAAATAACAACAGCAATCAAGGCAACAAACAGCAGTAGAACCAATCCAATATCCATAAAAACTCCGCGTTAGCAGTCTAATCAAACTGTGAGTATAGGGTTCGCGTAAAAAATCTTGCGCTATTTTTGTTGGCTTTGTGGTGTCACTCGTAAAATTTCCTCAATGGTGGTTTGTCCAGCAGAAATTTTTTGCGCACCCGATAAGCGCAAGCTGCGCATACCCGCACGGTAGGCATGACTCTTAAGACGAACCAAATCAGTATCGGCCATAATCAACGGTTTAATCTCATCATTGAGCAGCATGATTTCATACACCCCTGCACGGCCATGGTAACCGGTCTCTCGACACTCTAAGCAGCCCACCGCTTGCTGTGCACCTTTAGGCACTGGCGCGCTCCAAGGCTGGGTTAACGCAGCCCAATCAGCTGCATCAATCTCGACCGGCGCTTTACAGTGCGGACACAACGTGCGCACTAAGCGTTGCGCCATCACCCCTAATAAAGTGGCTTTGAGCAAATAATAAGGCACTCCTAACTCTAACAAACGGGTTATGGCGCTGGGTGCATCATTGGTGTGCAAAGTTGAAAGAACTAAATGCCCAGTCAGCGCAGCTTGAATCGCCATTTCTGCAGTTTCTAAGTCGCGAATTTCTCCGATCATGATGATATCGGGATCTTGGCGCATCAACGCTCGAATGCCACTGGCAAAACTCAAATCAATATTATGCTGCACTTGCATCTGGTTAAACGAAGGCTCAATCATCTCGATCGGATCTTCAATGGTGCAGACATTCACCTCTTCGGTGGCCAACTGTTTTAGCGTGGTGTAGAGCGTGGTGGTTTTTCCAGACCCCGTCGGTCCTGTCACTAAAATAATGCCGTTTGGCTGGCTGGTCATACTGCGCCAGCGCTGCATATCATCACTGGAAAAGCCCAACTGATCGAAACCTTTTAGCAGCACATCAGGATCAAAAATACGCATCACCATTTTTTCACCAAAGGCTGTTGGCATGGTGGCTAGACGTAACTCCACCTCATTACCGTCCGGTGTCTTGGTTTTTACTCGGCCATCTTGCGGCTTGCGCTTCTCAGCGACATTCATGCGCCCTAAAGATTTTAAGCGGCTGACCACGGCCATGGTGACCTGTGCAGGGAACTGATAAACGGTATGCAGCACACCATCAATGCGAAACCGCACCGAACCCTGTTCACGGCGTGGCTCAATATGAATATCACTGGCGCGCTGCTGAAAAGCATACTGGAACAGCCAGTCAACAATATTAACGATATGCGCATCATTGGCGTCAGGCTCTTGATCACTGGCACCCAAGTTCAGCAGCTGTTCGAAGTTACCGACACCACTGATAAACTGATCGCCTGTTGTCGCCCCAGAGACAGAGCGCGCTAAACGATAAAACTCAGTGGTAAAACGCTGAATTTCAGCTGGATTGGCCACCACACGCTTAATTGGGCGGCGCAACACATGGGCTAAGTTAGCTTCCCACTCGCGCATAAACGGCTGGGCACTGGCGATTGTTACGCAAGCGCTGTCCGCTGCCACAGCAAGAATCTTATGACGTTGGGCAAAGGCATAGGACATCAGGGGCGTGATGGCTGCCACATCGATCTTTAGTGGGTCAATGCGCAAATAGGGTTGTTGTGCCCATTCAGCAAGCCACACCGTTAACGTTTCTAAATCAAGCTTGCGACCTGCTCTGCTACGGTCATTGAGTTGCTGAGTGGCAATGTACTCCAGCGGGTGCATATGCACAGTCGCCGCATCACCACGTCGCGCCAGCAAACAGTTTTCTGCGCTGTCCTGATCAATGCGACCCTGTTTAACCAGTTCAGCCAGCACTTCATTTAAATCCAGTAAACGATCAGGCGTAGCAGCGACAGAGGATGGCATAGGTTATTCCTATCTAAACCTTAAAATCATATTCAGCAGCACTCAAGCCTCGCTGAATGTATGGCTAAAGCTTAACGCAACAGTTGCTTCCAAGCATTAAGGGTGAGCACAGAAGCCAAATGTTCTCTGCGCTGCACTAAATTCTCAGCATTTAAGGGTTGTAAAACCAAGGTATGCAACTCACGCAGGCTACCAAACAAGCGATCACTATCAACTAAGCCGCTGATATGACGCGCTGCTTGCAACCACACTAACAAGCGCTCAAGACGTGGTGCTTGTTCAGCAATATCTTCAGGTTGGCGCATATAACGGTGTACCTGTAACGCCTGCGCCTCATCCTTTAAGAATTGCAGTAACCAATTTTGTAACGCCGCAGCACCTTGGCGTGTACCGCGCGCGCTACGCTTTGTCTGCCATGCTTGGTTTTGTAACCATACGGCCATCTCTAAAGAGAACAGCCCCCAGCGGGTATTCTCAAGCTCATTAGCAAACGCCAACGGTGCAGCTTCGCGCACAGCTTGGTCATCAGCACCGTCCAGAATACGTACACGCCAATCATCAATCAGTGCATCTAACTGAGTACGTAACGGGTTACTGCTTGGACGCGGTACCGCGTGCCCAAGACTGGCTAGCAAGGCTCGTAAACTCACCAATTGCTGCAACCACTGTTCCAGCAGCTTCCAATGGCCATTAAAACGGTATTGCTCAGCCAAACGTTGGCTATTGCCCAACAACTGCCAAGCAATCGCAGCAAAGGCCTCATCCAACGGCATTTCAGTGCTTAACTCTGCTGGAGCAGCAGCAACGCTATAGCTATTGGCATTAAATAGGCGGTAACCGCGCTCAGCCTTACTGATATCGCATGGCATCAAAGCAACATCTGCGGCCAGCTCTAAGGCCAGCTCAAGCAGTGCCGCCGGATCACCGGCACGCAATTCCAGCTCAACTTCACAGATATCCTCCTGCTGCTGGCCGGCAATCACCAGTCCTTGATCCAAAGCCACTTCAACCACAGTCTCTATGCCATCACGCTGCCAGCGTAATTCAGCAAACTGGCGCTTAAAGTCTGTGCTAAAGACTGCTTTTAACTGCTTTTTATCCAGCTCAGCCAAGCTCTGCGGCCAGCAGCTGTCATTTAAGTGACTAAGCACTAAGCGGTTGCTTTTTAACGTCCAATCCCATTCATTGCGCTCGGACAATCCAGCCACACTGGCGCCTTTACTTTTTAAAGTTTGGATCAATTGTTCGCCATCACGACGAATTCGCAAGGCCACTTGAGCATTCGCCAAGGCAAAATCAGCTGTGTCGTAGTACCGATTAAGCAACTCTCGGGTCTGCCAAGGAGCAACACAGCGCGCTGCTAAAACAGGGTGTTGATGCAGCGTAGCAAGGCTTGCAGGGCTGATTCGTAGCTTTATTTCGGTTTCTTTAGCCATGGTATTCTCATTTCAAATTGTTGCTAGTGTATCGCTATGCTGGTCGAACCCTATGACAGCACCGTATAATCTAGGTTGTCATTGCTAATCGAGCGCAGCTCTCTATGTCGATAAACCCGTTTGTAAGTTTGTTTGGTCGTTCGCCCATTGGGCCGATGCAGCAACATATTGCCAAAGCACATGAATGTGCTTCCAATTTAATTCCTTTTTTCCAAGCCGTCATTGCCGAAGACTGGTCACGCGTTGAGCTTGTCCAACAAGAGATGTCTCGGCTGGAAAAAGAAGCCGATAAACTCAAGCGCAATGTGCGTATTCACCTTCCTAAAAGTCTATTTTTGCCGGTACCGCGTTCTGACTTACTCGAATTGCTCAGTGTACAGGACAAAGTCGCCAATCGCGCAAAAGACATTGCGGGCCTCATGCTGGGCCGGCAAATGACTATACCGCAGCCATTACAACCCATGATTCTTGCCTTTGTGCAGCGCGTTGTTGATGCCAGTGAACAAGCCCTCACTGCGATGAATGAGTTGGATGAAATCCTTGAAACAGGTTTTGGTAACCGCGAAGTTAATCGTGTTACGGCCATGATCGAAGTGCTCGAAGATATTGAGCACGACACCGACCGGATGCAAATTGAAGTGCGTCGCACTCTCTTTAAATTAGAGAAAGAGATGCCGCCTGTTGATGTCATGTTTCTGTACACCATCATCGAATGGATCGGTGATGTCGCTGACCGCGCTGAGCGCATCGGTAACCGATTGGAACAACTGCTAGCGCGCTGACGTTAACGCGCCCCACCTGGAACAAGCGGATTTTTTATGGCTCTTTTAACTGACTACGGCTTTATACTTTTAGTTTTAGCCTGTCTTTTTGGTTTCTTTATGGCTTGGGGCGTCGGTGCGAATGACGTTGCCAACGCCATGGGTACGTCTGTTGGGTCAGGTGCACTGACCATCAAACAAGCCATTATTATAGCAATGGTTTTTGAATTTTGCGGTGCTTATTTAGCTGGTGGTGAGGTCACCGAAACCATTAAAAACGGCATTGTCGATATCGATGTTATGACAGCCGACTTACTGGTATTAGGAATGATGTCAGCTCTGCTCGCATCTGGAACGTGGCTGTTGATTGCCACCAATAAAGGTTGGCCAGTATCCACAACACACACCATCATTGGTGCTGTGGTTGGATTTGCTGCCTTTGGTGTGTCATTTGATGCAGTGCATTGGAGCGCGATTCTACCGATCATGGCCAGCTGGGTCGTGACACCATTCTTATCGGGTGTTTTAGCATTTGGTTTATTCGTCAGTGTGCAAAAGCTGATTATTAATACGGACAGCCCTTTTGATAATGCTAAGCGCTATGTACCTTTTTACATGTTCCTGACCGGCTTTATGGTTGCATTAATGACCCTGTCTAAGGGCCTTAAACACGTAGGCCTAAACCTCAGTAGCGAACAAAGCATGGTACTTGCTGTGGGCGTGGGTGTTTTAGTCATGCTGCTCGGCATTTATCTGCTGCGTCGCGTCAAAATAGCACCCGATGCCAACCGCGGTACGTACTTTGCTAGCGTTGAAAAAGTCTTTGCAACCTTAATGATTTTCACCGCCTGCGCCATGGCCTTTGCCCATGGTGCTAATGATGTGGCAAACGCTGTAGGTCCACTGGCAGCCATTGCTGGTGTGATTCAAAATCATGGTGTCGGCGAACTGACAGCGAAATCAGCCGTTCCCGCGTGGGTGCTACTGCTGGGTGCAATCGGTATTGTAATTGGCTTGGCCACTTACGGTTATAAAATCATTGCTACCGTGGGCCGTGGTATCACCGAACTGACCCCAAGTCGTGGTTTTGCTGCTGAACTGGCGACCGCCTCAACAGTCGTCGGCGCCTCAGCCATCGGTTTGCCAGTATCGACCACACACACCTTGGTGGGTGCGGTACTAGGGATTGGCTTAGCTCGTGGTATCGGTGCGTTAAACTTGCGCGTTATTGGCTCAATCTTTATGTCTTGGGCCATCACCTTGCCGGCTGGTGCATTCCTCGCTATTTTGTTCTTTAGTATTTTGAAATTAATCTTTCTATAATACTAACCATCGGTTTTTCAGGTGCTACGCAATGATGTATTGCCTGAAAAACCGCACTGTTTCTACTCAGTGACAGCCAGCCACGGTAGATACTGATAACTCTTTAGCTGTCGCCATGATTGGACGCACTCATGCACGATTACGTTAACTCGCTACGCCACTCATCGCCTTACATCAATGCGCATCGTGAACGCACCTTTGTGGTCATGCTGCCAGGCGAAAGCATTGCACATGATAACTTTGGCAATATCGTTCATGACTTGGTGTTATTGCACAGTTTAGGTGTGCGCCTTGTCCTGGTGTTTGGCTCACGTCCGCAAATTGAGTCACGCTTAATCACGCTTGGCTTAGAATCACATTACCATCAAGACTTACGCATCACCGATGCACCCACATTAAGCTGCGTACTGGATGCCGTGGGCCAACTGCGCGCAACTATAGAGGCACGCTTATCAATGGATATGGCAGCGTCCCCGATGCAAGGGGCACGCTTAAGAGTGGCTGGTGGTAACTTTGTTACCGCACGCCCACTTGGCGTTATTGATGGCGTTGATTATCAGCACACCGGCGAAGTGCGGCGCATTGATAGTAAAGGTATTAAACGTTTACTGGATGACCGCAGCATTGTTCTACTGCCACCAATGGGTTATTCACCGACCGGAGAAATTTTTAATTTAGCCAGTGAAGATATCGCTACCCGTGCGGCAATAGAGTTACAAGCGGATAAATTACTGCTGTTCAGCTCAGATCTGGGTTTGCTAGACGCAAGCGGGCATTTAATCCGTGAGCTGCCAGCACAGCACGCCGAACAGCATCTACAGCGTTTTAAAGACAGCAAACAAACTGAGCCCGCTGAGCTACTGCTTGCTGCCGCCAGCGCATGCCGTAGCGGTGTATCACGCTGCCATATTATAAGTTATTCGCAAGATGGCGCCTTGCTAACCGAACTGTTCACCCGCGATGGTTGCGGCACCTTGGTGGATCAAGGTCAATTTGAGCAAGTACGCGAGGCTCAAATTGAAGATGTGGGTGGTTTACTAGAATTAATTCGCCCTTTGGAAGAACAAGGTATTTTAGTGCGCCGCTCACGTGACTTACTTGAGCGTGAAATCGGCCAATTCAGTATTGTTGAGCGTGACGGCTTAATCATTGCTTGCGCAGCCCTCTACTCATTTCCGGAGCAGGCAACAGGCGAGCTAGCTTGCTTAGCAGTCCACCCTGATTATCGCCACGGCGGGCATGGTGATGTGTTACTGCATCGTATCGAACAGCGCGCACGTGCGTTACAATTAGAGTCGTTATTTGTCTTAACCACGCGTACCGCACATTGGTTTCAAGAACGTGGCTTTCAAGCCTGCACACTGCAACAGCTGCCTAACGAAAAAGCATCGCTGTATAACTTTCAACGTAACTCTAAAGTCTTTCGTAAAACCTTGAACTAATAGTCTTTAGCAATAAAAGCTATTAGAGTGCAAGCATGTTGTTGAGTACACACTACGCAGCAACTTACAGCATTACTTTCGGTATTCGTTGCCATTTGTAATGTTAACAATAATTAAGGAGAACTCCCCATGAGCAAAGGCAAAACTCTCGCATTAGCCCTGTCCATGACCCTCGCAGGTATGACCTTGAGCGGTGTGGCACAGGCCGAAGAGAAATACATCACCATTGGTACGGGCGGACAAACCGGCGTGTATTACGTGGCAGGACAATCCATCTGCCGTTTCATTAACCGTGACAGCAAAACCAGTGGCGTTCGCTGTAACGCTCCGGCAAGTGGCGGCGGTGTAGCAAACGTTAACGGTATCCGTAGCGGTGAGTTCAACTTCGGTGTGATGCAATCCGACCACCAATACAAAGCAATGAAAGGCTTAGCGCCCTTTGAAGCTGAAGGCGCAATGGATGATATGCGTGCGCTTTTCTCATTGCAGAGTGAAGTATTCACTGTACTGGCACGTCGTGACTCGCACATTGCTAATTTTGATGACTTAAAAGGTAAGCGCGTCAATATCGGTAATCCAGGTTCCGGCCAGCGTGACACCCTTGATGAAATCATGCAGAAAAAAGGCTGGGAACGTAGCGTTTTCGCTTTAGCTGCTGAACTCAAAGCCGCAGAACAAGCCAGCGCCTTAAACGATAACAACATTGACGCTATGACGTACTTTGTTGGCCATCCTAACGGCGCTATTCAAGAAGCAACCACCACCGTTGATGCTGTTTTGGTTCCAGTAACTGGGCCTGAGATTGATGCGCTATTAGCAGAAAAGAGCTATTACACTAAAGCTGAAATCCCTGGCGGCATGTACACTGGCAACGACCTGCCAACACCATCCATTGGTGGTAAAGCTGTACTCTCAACCAGCAGCAACGTCAGTGCTGACTTAGTCTATCAAATGGTTAAATCAGTCTTTGACAACCTTGATCGTTTCAAGCGTTTACACCCAGCCTTTAACGATTTAAAAGCTGAAGAAATGATTGATGCAGGTTTATCTGCACCATTGCACGAAGGTGCGGTGCGTTACTATAAAGAACGCGGCTGGATGTAATAGCCAAAGACTTACTCGTTACATTACCTCCAATACGCCAGTACTCGACCTCGTACTGGCGTATTGGTTTTTTAGATTCTATGCAGGTTAACTGTCATGTCAGACAAACACCTTTCCGCCGAAGAACTTATTGCACAAGATGCAGGTGCTCGCCTACCTGACGGCATCATGGCACAGGTTATCGCCAGTCTTGCTTTACTTTGGTCATTGTTTCAACTTTGGATTGCTTCACCTTTACCCTTTATTTTTAACATTGGGGTATTTAACGATACTGAAACACGCTCAATTCACCTGTCATTTGCATTGTTGCTGGCTTTTTTAGCGTACCCAGCATTTAAACGCTCGCCACGTCATCGCGTGCCATTAGTTGATATTGCGCTAGGCTTAATCGCCGCATCCAGCGCCGCTTACTTATTTATTTTCTATCAGGATTTGGCCTTGCGCCCTGGTAGTTTAACTACAGCTGATTTAGTAACCGCCTGTATTGGTATTCCAATGCTTTTGGAAGCCACACGTCGCACCTTAGGCCCACCACTCGCCATTATTGCCCTATTGTTTTTAAGCTACAGTATTGCTGGTCCGTACATGCCGGATATGCTCGCCCACCGCGGCGTAAGCTTTACCGCACTAGCCAATCACCAATGGATCACTACCGAAGGTGTATTCGGTATTGCGCTCGGTGTATCAACCAGTTTTGTCTTTTTGTTTGTTTTGTTTGGTGCCTTATTAGAACGTGCCGGTGCCGGCAACTATTTTATTCAGCTCGCTTTTAGTATGTTAGGCCATATGCGTGGCGGTCCCGCGAAAGCTGCCGTTGTTGCCTCAGGCCTAACCGGTATGATTTCAGGCTCATCAATCGCCAACGTAGTAACTACGGGTACCTTCACGATCCCGATGATGAAAAAAGTTGGCTTTTCTTCAGAAAAAGCCGGTGCAGTAGAAGTTGCTTCATCAGTAAACGGGCAAATCATGCCGCCAGTGATGGGTGCTGCCGCCTTCTTAATGGTTGAATACGTGGGTATTCCTTACGTCGATATTATTAAGCATGCCTTCTTGCCTGCTGCCATTTCCTATATCGCATTACTCTACATCGTGCATTTAGAAGCGCTTAAGTTAAACATGCAGCCCATTGGCAATGATCAACTTAAGCCCTGGTTGCGTCGTTTAACCGGCTTTGCTTTTGGTACGGCACTGATTTCTGGTATTTCTTTACTGGTCTATTACGGTTTAGGTTGGCTTAAACCTGCTCTAGGTGAGCATGCTCTGTTAGGCATTGGTACTTTATTAGCTATTACTTACCTCGGCCTGCTAAAAATTGCTGCAAGTAACCCACCATTAGAGATGGAGGACCCTAACAAGCCTCTTGAGGAATTACCCAATACCCGCGCTGTTCTATTGTCTGGCTTACACTTTGTCTTGCCGGTGGTGGTATTGGTCTGGTGTCTAATGATTGAACGCTTATCGCCTGGGCTCTCTGCATTTTGGGGAAGCGTGATGCTGATCTTTATCTTGCTGACGCAGCGCCCTATTCTCACATGGATGCGCAGCGATGGTAGTTATGATCATGGTGGCTGGATAGACGGTGCCATTGATCTGCGCGAGGGTATGATTGCTGGTGCGCGCAACATGATCGGTATTGGTATTGCTACAGCAGCAGCCGGGATTATTGTGGGTGCGGTATCGCAAACTGGCGTAGGCCTAGTTCTGGCTGACTTAGTTGAATTGCTCTCTATGGGTAATCTGCTGCTGATGCTCATATTTACCGCAGTATTCAGTTTAATTCTGGGTATGGGACTGCCCACAACCGCCAACTACATTGTAGTTTCAAGCTTATTAGCACCTGTGGTGATTACCCTCGGCCAGCAAAATGGTTTGATTGTACCCCTAATCGCGGTACACCTATTTGTCTTCTATTTTGGCATTATGGCCGATGTCACTCCCCCAGTAGGTTTGGCTTCGTTTGCTGCAGCAGCCGTATCTAAGGGTGATCCGATTAAAACCGGTGTACAAGCCTTTTATTACAGCTTACGCACAGCATTACTGCCGTTCTTATTTATCTTTAACACGGACTTGTTGCTGATTAATATCAGCTTTATGCACGGTGTATTGATTTTTATTGTCGCCACTGTGGCTATGTTGATTTTTGCTGCCGGTACCCAAGGTTGGTTTATCACCCGCAACCGTTGGTATGAAAACATACTATTATTGCTGGTCGCCTTCACGTTGTTCCGTCCAGGTTTTTGGATGGATATCATCCATGACCCCTACCAAGATGCACCTCCGAGCCAGCTGGTTCAGGTGTTAGGACAAGTGGATGAAGCTAGCAAATTACGTTTGCGCATACTTGGTCAAGACGGCGTTGGTGACCCCAAAGAGTTTGTTATCTTACTCCCCGTACCTGCCGGTAGCAGTGGTGCAGAACGTATGCAAGCGCTAGGTTTAGAATTAATAGAGCACGATGGCAAGACCCTTGTTGATAACGTTGCTTTTGCCAGCCAAGCTGCAGACTTAGGCCTCGAGTTCGATCAACAGATCTTAAAAGTACGTGCGCCAACCGATCGTATGCGCAAAGAAATCATGTGGATTCCTGGCTTACTGTTACTCTTAGCAATCAGTGCATTGCAGTGGCGCAGGAAACGTACAAGCCCAGCACACAAACAGCAGGCAACGCATTGATTTAAGGATATTTAGAAAAGCATGAAGCAATCTATACTCGTCACTGGCGGCGCAGGTTATATTGGCTCGCATACAACTCTAGCCCTGCTTGAAGCAGGCTATGAGGTTATTGTCTTAGACAATTTAGCCAATAGCTCGCTAGAGTCATTGCGCCGTGTTAAGCGTATTTGCGGTAAGGCAGCGACCTTTATTGAAGGTGATATTCGTGATCGCCAATTGCTCGACACAATCTTCGCCCGCCACTCGATTCAAGCGGTCTTGCATTTTGCTGGCTTAAAAGCAGTGGGTGAAAGCGTGCAGCAACCGCTGGCCTATTATGAAAATAACGTCAGCGGCAGCCTGGTTTTATTGCAAGCAATGGCTGCGGCTGAAGTGTTCAATTTGGTATTCAGCTCATCTGCAACTGTGTATGGTGAGCCTAAACAAATGCCTATCAGCGAAGACTGCCCAACCGGCACGCCAACAAATCCGTATGGCCGCTCAAAGCTGATGATAGAAGAGATCCTAACTGATCTCAGTTTGTCTGAGGCGCGCTGGAGTATTGCCTTACTGCGTTATTTTAATCCTGTAGGCGCACATGCCAGCGGTTTAATAGGTGAAGATCCCAACGGCATTCCAAATAACCTGCTGCCCTACATCAGCCAGGTTGCAGTAGGTAAACTGCAACAGCTGTCAATTTATGGTAACGACTACCCAACCCCAGACGGCACTGGCGTGCGTGATTATATTCATGTTGTTGATCTAGCTGCAGGCCACTTAAAAGCCCTCACTGCGATTAGCAGCTCGCAAGGTGTGCATATATGGAATCTAGGTACTGGACAAGGTTATAGCGTCCTACAAATGCTTGCGGCCTTTGAGCAAGCGGCCGGCGTAAGCGTTCCCTATGCAATAGTAGCTCGGCGCAGCGGTGATATTGCTGAATGCTGGGCCGATCCTACCAAGGCAGCGCAAGAACTGGGCTGGACAGCACAGCACAGCTTAGAGGATATGATGCGTGATACCTGGCGTTGGCAACAAAGCAACCCTGAGGGTTTTAATAGCTAAATAACAGATAACGGTCAGCACTTAAGCTGGCCGTTTTTCATTGAGCATCGCAGTGGTTTATTTGGCTTAGGCAGAGATGTTCAAACATGATCAGATCATCAAGCACTGCTAAGCTTTGTGAAAAATATCGGCTGGCTTTGTCCAAAAAACCAAACTCAAATCTGATAGCTTGCTAATGTTCATTTAGCTTCACAATTGCGCGTATTATTAAGTGGCGCTGCAGTTACTGCTTGATTACTCATCCGACAAGGTACTTCTATGACCCAGCTCAAACAACCTGCCGGCCTATCAACAGAGCGGCTTGGTAATATTGAAAACCATATTGATCGCTGCTATATCCAGCCTGGTAAACTACCCGGTACGCTGACTCTGGTCGCCCAGCGAGGCGAGATTGCCTATATAAAAGCTCAGGGATTGATGGATGTTGAGCGCAATAAACCCATGAGCAGGGATACTATTTTTCGTATCTATTCCATGACCAAACCCATCACCTCTATTGCTATGATGCAGCTGTATGAACAGGGACGGTTTTTACTGGATGATCCGGTGCACCGCTATATCCCTAGCTGGAAAAATCTGCGGGTATATAAAAGTGGCATCCACCCCAGCTTCTTAACCACGCCTGCAATCAACGCAATGACCATTCGTGATCTATTCACCCATATGTCTGGACTGACCTATGGCTTTATGCACCGCACCAACGTCGACGCGGCTTATCGAGAGTTGGGCCTTGATGGCAGCCCAGGCTTAACCTTGGAGTCGTTAGTCAATCAACTGGCAGAGCTACCGCTGGAATTTTCACCAGGTACAGCCTGGAATTATTCTGTGAGCACCGATGTGCTCGGGTATCTGGTGCAGCTGCTGTCGGGTCAACCCTTTGATGAGTATCTGCGCGAGCATATCTTTAAGCCTCTGGGCATGGTCGATACAGGATTCCATGTCCGTGACGATCAGCTTGATCGTTTCGCTGCTTGTTATCAGTACCAGCTAGGGGATCAATTCGAGTTGCAGGACGACCCTGAGAATTCTGCCTTCCGGCGTAAAGGAACCTTTCTATCTGGCGGCGGCGGACTGGTCTCCACTATTGACGATTATTTCAATTTTGCCCAAGCACTGTGTCAGGGTGGCGAGTTTCAAGGACGACGGATTATTGGTCGAAAAACGCTGGAATTCATGCGTAGCAACCACTTACCCGATAACCGTGATTTACCGGGGCTCTCCGTTGGAGCATTTAGCGAAACACCTTACGCTGGAAGTGGCTTTGGCCTGGGTTTTTCGGTCAAGACTGACGTTGCAAAATCGCAAACCAACGGATCGCTTGGCGAGTACGGCTGGGGTGGCCTAGCCAGCACCAACTTTTTTATTGATCCAGTCGAGGAGCTTGTTATGATCTTCATGACGCAGTTGATTCCCTCGTCATCCTATCCGATCCGCCAAGAACTACGCGCTATTGTTAATGGAGCGCTGGTATAAAACTTACCGCAGTGACTCTATGCAGGCGGGTCTTATTGGTAGATTTATTTTAGTTCAGGCATAAAAAAACCCCAGACCATTTCTGATCTAGGGTTTTGTGTTTAAGCTTGACAATGACCTACTCGGATTCGCACCATCCTTGGTGCTCACCCTTCGGGCAGACTAAAGCCTGTCCAAACACGTTCCCGACGCGTTTGTCACATGGGACGGCCGGCGGTAACAATAGATTTATGAAAACTGCAAACAAAAAAAGGCCACCCTAGACAGGATGGCCTTTTTATTTGGCGCTTGACAATGACCTACTCTCACATGGGGAAACCCCACACTACCATCGGCGATGCATCGTTTCACTTCTGAGTTCGGGATGGGATCAGGTGGTTCCAATGCTCTATGGTCGTCAAGCAATTCTTTTTGAGGAGCCGTTTCTCACTTTCGTGATCATCGTCTTCTCTAATTAGGCATGCAATAGTATCAGTTTATTTGTGCGCTTTGCGAACTTTCGGTCACAATTCGTCTTCCCAAATTGTTTGGGTGTTATATGGTCAAGCCTCACGGGCAATTAGTATTGGTTAGCTCAATGCCTCACAGCACTTACACACCCAACCTATCAACCTTGTAGTCTTCAAGGGCCCTTCAGGGAGCTTAAAGCTCCAGTGAGATCTCATCTTGAGGCAAGCTTCCCGCTTAGATGCTTTCAGCGGTTATCTCTTCCGAACATAGCTACCCGGCAATGCCACTGGCGTGACAACCGGAACACCAGAGGTTCGTCCACTCCGGTCCTCTCGTACTAGGAGCAGCCCCTCTCAAATCTCAAACGTCCACGACAGATAGGGACCGAACTGTCTCACGACGTTCTAAACCCAGCTCGCGTACCACTTTAAATGGCGAACAGCCATACCCTTGGGACCGGCTTCAGCCCCAGGATGTGATGAGCCGACATCGAGGTGCCAAACACCGCCGTCGATATGAACTCTTGGGCGGTATCAGCCTGTTATCCCCGGAGTACCTTTTATCCGTTGAGCGATGGCCCTTCCATACAGAACCACCGGATCACTAAGACCTACTTTCGTACCTGCTCGACTTGTTGGTCTCGCAGTTAAGCGCGCTTTTGCCTTTATACTCTACGACCGATTTCCGACCGGTCTGAGCGCACCTTCGTACTCCTCCGTTACTCTTTAGGAGGAGACCGCCCCAGTCAAACTACCCACCATACACTGTCCTCGATCCGGATAACGGACCAGAGTTAGAACCTCAAAGTTGCCAGGGTGGTATTTCAAGGTTGGCTCCACTGCAACTAGCGTCGCAGTTTCAAAGCCTCCCACCTATCCTACACAAACAACTTCAAAGTCCAGTGCAAAGCTATAGTAAAGGTTCACGGGGTCTTTCCGTCTTGCCGCGGATACACTGCATCTTCACAGCGATTTCAATTTCACTGAGTCTCGGGTGGAGACAGCGCCGCCATCGTTACGCCATTCGTGCAGGTCGGAACTTACCCGACAAGGAATTTCGCTACCTTAGGACCGTTATAGTTACGGCCGCCGTTTACTGGGGCTTCGATCAAGAGCTTCGCTTACGCTAACCCCATCAATTAACCTTCCAGCACCGGGCAGGCGTCAGACCCTATACGTCCTCTTTCGAGTTTGCAGAGTCCTGTGTTTTTAATAAACAGTCGCAGCGGCCTGGTATCTTCGACTAGCAAAGGCTTACGTAGTAAATACTTCACCCTCACCAGCGCACCTTCTCCCGAAGTTACGGTGCCATTTTGCCTAGTTCCTTCACCCGAGTTCTCTCAAGCGCCTTGGTATTCTCTACCCAACCACCTGTGTCGGTTTGGGGTACGGTTCCTAATTATCTGAAGCTTAGAAGTTTTTCTTGGAAGCATGGCATCAACCACTTCGCATTCTAAAGAACGCTCGTCATCAGCTCTCGGCATTAACAAAATCCCGGATTTTCCTAAGATCTCTGCCTACCACCTTAAACAGGGACAACCAACGCCCTGATGGCCTAGCCTTCTCCGTCTCTCCATCGCAATAATTAGAAGTACAGGAATATTAACCTGTTTCCCATCGACTACACTTTTCAGTCTCGCCTTAGGGGCCGACTCACCCTGCGTCGATTAACGTTGCGCAGGAAACCTTGGTCTTTCGGCGTGAGTGTTTTTCACACTCATTATCGTTACTCATGTCAGCATTCGCACTTGTGATACCTCCAGCAAGCTTCTCAACTCACCTTCAACGGCTTACACAACGCTCCTCTACCACATAGACATTCCCTTAAAACCACTGTTTATTTTACTTTTACTTCCCTCAACGTGAGGGTGTGCTTTGCTCGCCTAACGGCTCGCAAGCGTAAACAATTGAATGATTTTAAGTGGAATGTCTATGTCCGTAGCTTCGGTGTATGGTTTGAGCCCCGTTACATCTTCCGCGCAGGCCGACTCGACTAGTGAGCTATTACGCTTTCTTTAAAAGATGGCTGCTTCTAAGCCAACTTCCTAGCTGTCTAAGCCTTCCCACATCGTTTCCCACTTAACCATAACTTTGGGACCTTAGCTGACGGTCTGGGTTGTTTCCCTTTCCACGACGGACGTTAGCACCCGCCGTGTGTCTCCCGTGCTCGCACTTGCTGGTATTCGGAGTTTGCATTGGGTTGGTAAGTCGGGATGACCCCCTAGCCAAAACAGTGCTCTACCCCCAGCAGTGATACACGAGGCGCTACCTAAATAGCTTTCGAGGAGAACCAGCTATCTCCGGGCTTGATTAGCCTTTCACTCCGATCCACAGGTCATCCGCTAGCTTTTCAACGATAGTCGGTTCGGTCCTCCAGTTAGTGTTACCCAACCTTCAACCTGCCCATGGATAGATCGCCCGGTTTCGGGTCTATTCCCAGCGACTGTCGCCCTATTAAGACTCGCTTTCGCTACGCCTCCCCTATTCGGTTAAGCTTGCCACTGAAAATAAGTCGCTGACCCATTATACAAAAGGTACGCAGTCACCCGATCCTCAATAACACTGCTTGTTTAGTGTGTTGACCAACATTTGCAAGCAAATATTGTTACCTAAACAACCCATGTGTGTCATCAAAATTGTGCCACTCAATGTTATTGAGTGATCGGGCTCCCACTGCTTGTACGCATACGGTTTCAGGTTCTATTTCACTCCCCTCTCCGGGGTTCTTTTCGCCTTTCCCTCACGGTACTGGTTCACTATCGGTCAGTCAGTAGTATTTAGCCTTGGAGGATGGTCCCCCCATATTCAGACAAAGTTTCTCGTGCTCCGTCCTACTCGATTTCATGACTAAGAGATTTTCGTATACAGGGCTATCACCCACTATGGCGGCACTTTCCAGAGCCTTCTACTAATCTCTAAGCCACTTAAGGGCTAGTCCCCGTTCGCTCGCCACTACTAAGGGAATCTCGGTTGATTTCTTTTCCTACGGGTACTTAGATGTTTCAGTTCCCCGCGTTCGCCTCTTATAGCTATGTATTCACTATAAGATACCTAACTTACGTTAGGTGGGTTTCCCCATTCAGAGATCTCTGGATCACAGTCTGTTTGCCGACTCCCCAAAGCTTATCGCAGGCTACAACGTCTTTCATCGCCTCTGACTGCCAAGGCATCCACCGTATGCGCTTCTTCACTTGACCATATAACCCCAAGCAATTTGGTTATATATCTATAACGTGAAGATCGATATTACGCCGAAAATTCGCAATTAAAAAACTCACAAATTTTACCTTAGCCTAAACAATTACCAGTGAAAGTAATCATCTAGTCTTTTTTACTTCTATCACATGCCTAAATTTTTAAAGAACAGTTCTGGTAAAGACCAGACATCAACATTCAAACAGCCTGCGGCTGACTAAATGCTCATGTCTGAGCTTCGAACGATTGGATAATGGTGGAGCCAAGCGGGATCGAACCGCTGACCTCCTGCGTGCAAGGCAGGCGCTCTCCCAGCTGAGCTATGGCCCCATTTTTAACGGCTCTTTTTTGATTATATCTTCGTCAGCCTTGTCACTTACTCAGTCACATACAGAAGTATGCTCCTTCGTTCGCTCCGGCAGCTTCCTCGATCTAAGCAAAAAATAACTCGTTAAACCTAACTCATAACTTAAAAGCTACAAGCCAAATGAAACGGTACCTTTAAACCACCTAATAATTGTCATTTATTCGAATTAGCTTTTAGCTTTCTCTTCAAAATGTAATTTTTCTTAGGCAAGGCATTTAAAGGCGAAGTTTAGTAACACTAAACGAGTCTTTAAATAACGCAGCATAAGTAAAATTTGGTGGGTCTGGGCAGAGTTGAACTGCCGACCTCACCCTTATCAGGGGTGCGCTCTAACCAACTGAGCTACAGACCCATACAGGTCAATCCACCATTTGGTCCGTCAGTCGGTCGGTCAAACTTCACCCTACTTTCCACCTCAACGGCAGGGGGTTCGCTTTAACCAAGCCAAGCATAGACCCAATTATCAAGGGCCTAACAACCCAATCGCTACTACAGATTGAATCAAGCAATTCGTGTGGATACTTATGAAGACGATGATGTCTTCGATTAAGGAGGTGATCCAGCCGCAGGTTCCCCTACGGCTACCTTGTTACGACTTCACCCCAGTCATGAATCACACCGTGGTAACCGTCCTCCCGAAGGTTAGACTAGCTACTTCTGGTGCAACCCACTCCCATGGTGTGACGGGCGGTGTGTACAAGGCCCGGGAACGTATTCACCGCGGCATTCTGATCCACGATTACTAGCGATTCCGACTTCACGCAGTCGAGTTGCAGACTGCGATCCGGACTACGATTGGTTTTATGGGATTAGCTCCGTCTCGCGACTTGGCAGCCCGTTGTACCAACCATTGTAGCACGTGTGTAGCCCTGGCCGTAAGGGCCATGATGACTTGACGTCATCCCCACCTTCCTCCGGTTTGTCACCGGCAGTCTCCTTAGAGTGCCCACCATTACGTGCTGGTAAATAAGGACAAGGGTTGCGCTCGTTACGGGACTTAACCCAACATCTCACGACACGAGCTGACGACAGCCATGCAGCACCTGTGTCTGAGTTCCCGAAGGCACCAATCCATCTCTGGAAAGTTCTCAGCATGTCAAGGCCAGGTAAGGTTCTTCGCGTTGCTTCGAATTAAACCACATGCTCCACCGCTTGTGCGGGCCCCCGTCAATTCATTTGAGTTTTAACCTTGCGGCCGTACTCCCCAGGCGGTCAACTTAATGCGTTAGCTGCGTTACTAAGTCCTCAAGGAACCCAACAACTAGTTGACATCGTTTACGGCGTGGACTACCAGGGTATCTAATCCTGTTTGCTCCCCACGCTTTCGCACCTCAGTGTCAGTATCAGTCCAGGTGGTCGCCTTCGCCACTGATGTTCCTTCCTATATCTACGCATTTCACCGCTACACAGGAAATTCCACCACCCTCTACCGTACTCTAGCCCACCAGTTTTAGAAGCAATTCCCAGGTTGAGCCCGGGGCTTTCACTCCTAACTTAATGAACCACCTACGCGCGCTTTACGCCCAGTAATTCCGATTAACGCTCGCACCCTTCGTATTACCGCGGCTGCTGGCACGAAGTTAGCCGGTGCTTATTCTGTTGGTAACGTCAAAACAGTCAAGTATTCGTTAACTGCTCTTCCTCCCAACTTAAAGTGCTTTACAATCCGAAGACCTTCTTCACACACGCGGCATGGCTGGATCAGGGTTGCCCCCATTGTCCAATATTCCCCACTGCTGCCTCCCGTAGGAGTCTGGACCGTGTCTCAGTTCCAGTGTGACTGATCATCCTCTCAGACCAGTTACGGATCGCAGTCTTGGTGAGCCATTACCTCACCAACTAACTAATCCGACCTAGGCTCATCTAATAGCGCAAGGCCCGAAGGTCCCCTGCTTTCTCCCGTAGGACGTATGCGGTATTAGCTTACCTTTCGGCAAGTTATCCCCCACTACTAGGCAGATTCCTAGGCATTACTCACCCGTCCGCCGCTCGTCAGCAGAATAGTAAACTACTCTCTGTTACCGCTCGACTTGCATGTGTTAAGCCTGCCGCCAGCGTTCAATCTGAGCCATGATCAAACTCTTCAGTTATATACTGATCGGGTTTTGAGAAAACCCTAAACTTGGCTCAGCAATCGCAAATATCTTTTATTAATAAATTAAAAAAGACAAAAATAATTCTACAAATTTTCATTCGCCGAATAACTTGTGTTGCTGATAATCTTGCTGACTATCAATCATCTCACACAAGCACCCACACGAATTGCTTGATTCAAATTGTTAAAGAACGTTTCGCTGAGTGTCTCAGCGAGGAGGCGTATTCTACATCCTCCCAAGTAACTGTCAAGCCTAATTTTTAATTTATTTCCTTAAAAATCAACTTGTTACGTTAAGCCATGTTGCTGTATTTGCCTAACGAGGTGCGCATTCTACACGCTTTAAAAAAGCTGTAAAGAGCTAAAGTGAAAATAGATCAACTTTCTTCAAATGCATTAATATTGCGAACCACAGCGTATCGGTTTGCTTTCAATAATCCGCTGCCCAGTACTGTTATACAACCATGCTCTAACCGTCCAGCCCTTAGCCAGCGCTCGAATACTGTAGCGCTGGCCAGCTTGGAAGTCAGCATAGGCAACATCTACTCGACAACGGCGCTGACCATCACCGCTACGGCTACCATCCTGATCATAGGTTAAGCGCACCTGAAGCTGATGCGTCCCAGGACTGATTTGAAAGTAACGGGCATCATCAACCTTTACGCCGTCCATACGCTGTGCTGATAACTGATGACCGGCCTGTGCCTGCACATCAACCCATGCCATATTTGCAGCATGCTCAGGTATTGGTGCTGCACATGCGCTACAACCTATTAAAAGTACAGCACTACCAATGATTCTCGATAACATAGCAATCACCTTCATCAACACTTTAACCAAAGAACCAATAGCAGACACTGATCGCAGCAATCACACCAGCCAACTCTGCCAACAGTGCACAACCCACAGCATGGCGTGCACGATGTATGCCTACCGCGCCAAAATACACCGCCAACACATAAAAAGTGGTTTCAGTACTGCCTTGAATGGTTGCTGCAACTAATGCTGGAAAACTATCCACTCCCTGACTTTGCATGGTTTCGATTAACATCGCCCGTGCTGCACTGCCTGAAAAAGGCTTAACCATAGCTGTAGGTAATGCATCAACGAAACGTGAGTCCCATTGCAGCCAATCTACTAGCCAACGAATACCGTCTAAGCCAAAGTCCAATGCACCCGAAGCGCGTAGAATGCCTATTGCGCACAACATAGCAATCAAATAAGGCAGCAAATCTTTCGCCACCTCAAAACCTTCTTTTGCCCCCTCAACAAAGGTTTCGTATACCGGCACTTTACGAATCATACCCAATACGAGAAAACACATAATGATGCCAAAGAGCGTTAAGTTACCGAGTAATGACGACAAACTTGCTAATGCCGTCGCACTTAAACTACCCAACAGGGCCATAAATAAGCCCAGCAGCAAAGCACAAGGCAATAAATAAGCTAAAACCACTGGATGCCAAATGCGTAGGCGTTGCATAAAGGCGACAGATAACAAACCCACCAAACTCGAAGCACTCGTAGCTAATAAAATCGGCAAAAAAACCAACGTTGGATCAGCAGCACCTTGTTGCGCACGATACATAAAAATGGTTACGGGTAATAAAGTTAGCGAAGACGCATTTAAGACTAAGAATAGAATCTGTGCATTACTGGCCGTCGTGCTAGAGGGGTTGATCTCTTGTAAAGAGCGCATGGCCTTTAAGCCAATCGGTGTTGCCGCATTATCTAAGCCCAAGCCATTGGCAGCAAAATTTAAAGTAATTAAGCCCAGTGCTGGATGCCCGCGTGGCACCTCTGGCATTAATTTGGCAAATAGCGGGCCGAGCAATCGCGCTAATAGATCGACTAAACCTGCTTTTTCAGCAATTTTTAGAAAGCCAAGCCATAACGTCAGCGTGCCGAATAACAACAGCATGACATCAACTGATAGCTTAGCCATGCTAAACAGGCTTTCCACCATGGCCGCCCAAACACCTGGGTCACCACCAAACCAACGTACAAGCCCTGCAACACTGGCAACAATAAAAAAACTTAGCCATAAGCCATTTAACATGCAGCGCGCTCCTAAGTTTAGCGGCCCATTTGTCTTGTTAGCGCAAGGAGCATTGCTGCTGTTTGCGCATCCGGTTCACCATCATATAAATCTGGGCGATATTTCATTTGAAATGCAGCTACAACATTACGCGTTGCCTCATCCAGTTCGCCATGCATAGGCACCGCATAGCCTACCTTGCCTAACTGTTCTTGGAACCAGACAATCGAAGGCAACTGCTCAGTGAATACGTTTAAGTGACTAGCAACCGCCTGCGGCTCTGGCCACAGAATCAAGCCTTCTTGCGCCAAACGCTGCCATGGGAAAGCAGGACCGGGGTCAACTTTGCGCTGTGGTGCAATATCACTGTGACCGACAACACTCTCAGCCCCTAAACCATGACGCTGCATAATATCTTTCAAGAGACGCACCAGCGCATCAATTTGCTGCTCACTCCATGGCTGCCAAATCCGCCCTGTAGCCGTATCGGTATACCCCTGGTTGACCATTTCAATACCAATTGAGCTGGCATTTAACCAAGTTCGTCCATTCCACTGGCTGTCGCCCGCATGCCAAGCACGGCGACTTTCATCAATTAAACGATAAATGGTCGCCGGCTGCTCTGCAATAAGGTAATGACTACTGACGTTTTTTCCAGTTAATAAATGCAAGGAACGCGGCAGATCGCTGGAGGTATAGTGCAATACAATAAACTGCACTCGGCTGTCATGGCCTACCGACTGATAACTGTCATCAAATTTGAGTCCGCTACATCCTGACAAAAACAAAACAACAGATAACAACACTGATAATTTCATATTCAACCTATTTTTAGCTATCTTAATGATCGTTAAACCTGTGTTGACTTTTAACCCATACAGCTTTATTAAATTGACAGCGACTACGTCCTTGACGCGCACCTTCTGCTACTAAACAGGTGGTGCCCTTCACTGTTTGCAAAAACGTACAGTGCTGCTAGATCATCTAGGTCAATGATGCCTCACACCATTGAAGCACGTCTTGGCTGACCTGCACTCAAATAACCACGCAACTATTTGATCTCACATCAGTCATACTGCTACGGCTCACATGAAGGATTGTATTATGCGTTACAACACAGACAGCCATACGCCTATCATAGGTTATTTGCTCTGGATCTTTGGCTTCTTGGGTTCACATCGCTTTTACTACGGCAAACCAGTGACTGGCACCATTTGGTTTTTCACCTTGGGTTTATTAGGTATTGGCTGGATTATTGATTTATTTTTAATACCTAGCATGGATCGACAAGCAAGTCTTCGCTTCCACAGTGGCCGTGTTGATTACAATATTGCGTGGATACTGCTGACCTTTTTAGGTGTATTTGGTGTGCACCGCATGTACCAAGGTAAGTGGATTACTGGGATTTTGTATCTTTGCACGGGAGGTTTTTTCCTGCTCGGCGTGCTCTATGATTTCTGGACAATGAATCAACAAATATCCATAAGAAATCAAATTTTCAACTCATCATTACTTTAACCCGCTGTAGGTACAATGCATCTGCTCAGATGCATAGAGCGCTGAGCAGATTAAAGTCACAATAGATTAATTTATAGCTTTTTGGGACGAGCCCAGTTTTCTAAGATACGCTGCCGCCCACGTCCAACCGCCAAAGCTTGTGCCGGAACATCTGTGGTTATTGTTGAGCCAGCACCCGTGGTTGCACCATCACCTAAGCTCAACGGAGCGACCAATGAACTATTGGAACCGATAAATACATCATCACCCATCACGGTTTTAAATTTATTCGCACCATCATAATTACAAGTAATAGTGCCAGCACCAATATTAGTACGTGCGCCGATATCACTGTCGCCTAAATAAGTCAGATGTCCAGCTTTCGCTGCTTCGCCTAGACGTGTATTTTTTAGTTCGACAAAGTTACCTACATGGGCACGAGCAGCAAGGACAGTACCTGGGCGTAAACGTGCAAATGGACCGCAATCTGCACCTTCACCGACATCTGCACCCTCAAGATGGCTGTTGGCTTTAATCACCGCTCCGGCCCGTAAAATCGAATCTTTGATCACACAGTTCGGGCCAATCGAAACATTATCAGCAATCTCTACTCGACCTTCTAAGATTACGTTAACATCAATCAGAACGTCACGACCAACACTGACTTCGCCGCGCACATCGAAACGTGCTGGATCTAGCAAAGTAACGCCTTGCGCCATTAAACGACGCGCTGCACGCTGTTGATAATGGCGCTCAAGTTCTGAGAGTTGCTGGCGATCATTGGCACCTTGCACGTCCATCGCATCAGTCGCAGTTTCAGTTGCTACACACAATCCATCGGCAACCGCCATGGCAATAATATCGGTTAAATAGTACTCACCTTGTGCATTACTATTAGAAAGCCGACCTAACCAGTCAATTAGCTGCTCGCGCGGAGCGGCAAGAATTCCAGTGTTACCCTCACAAATTTTAAGTTGATCAGGCGTGGCATCCTTATGTTCAACAATAGCTTGAACCACACCAGTAGAGTTACGCACAATGCGTCCATAACCGGCTGGATTAACTAGGTTAACTGTCAGTAGTGTCATACTGTCAGCAGTTAAATGCTTTAGCATACTTTCTAATGTAGCACTCTCTATCAGAGGCACATCACCATACAAAACGAGCGTATTTTGTGCTTTTAAATGCGGTATGGCTTGAGCAACGGCGTGACCTGTTCCAAGTTGCTCTTTTTGCACAACAAAACTCACATCATCTGCCGCTAATTGTTCGCGTACCAAGTCAGCGCCATGACCAACGACCACTTGAATACTACTGGGCTTTAAGCTGCGAGCCGTTTGCAATACATGCGCTAACATTGGTTGCCCAGCAATTGGGTGTAGCACTTTGGGTAAGGCTGAACGCATGCGCGTACCTTGACCAGCGGCGAGAATAACGATATCCAACGACATGCTATAAATCCTATATAAAATAGATACTGTGCTTATGTTGTCAAAAATAAGCATAAAAAAAGGGTAACCTTAGGCTACCCTTTTTTACTATTGCGATGAAGCACGATTCGTTTATCAGCGGATATTTTTACGCAGTTCAGAAATCGTTCGCAATTGCGCTGCAGCTTCTGCTAAGCGTACTGCTGTAGCCGCATAATCAAAATCAGCACTCTGCTCTTGAATAGCTTGCTCTGCAGCTTTTTTCGCTTCAAGCACAGCAACTTCGTCAAGATCGGCTGCACGGATAGCCGTATCAGCAAGAACTTTAACCATTGTCGGCTGTACTTCGATAAAACCGCCAGAGATGTAATACACCTCCTCTATACCACCTTCTTTAATCACACGGACAGGGCCCGGTTTGATTGTAGAAATAAGCGGTGTGTGGCCAGGCAAAATACCCAAATCACCCATGTGTCCATGAGCAATGACCATTTCGACTCGACCAGAGAACAACTCTTCTTCTGCGCTAACAATGTCACATTGGACTGTTGTGGCCATATAAATCGCCTCAGTTTTTAGGCAGAGCGGATGTCAATACACCCGCCGCCATATTGCTCACCATTAAGGTTCACAAATTACATTTTGCTCGCTTTTTCAATGGCTTCTTCGATGGTGCCAACCATGTAGAACGCCTGTTCTGGTAGGTCATCATAGTCGCCATCTAAGATACCTTGGAAACCACGGATGGTATCTTTCAGCGATACGTATTTACCCGGTGCACCTGTGAAAACCTCAGCAACGAAGAACGGCTGAGACAGGAAACGTTGGATTTTACGCGCACGAGTTACTAACTGCTTATCTTCTTCAGACAGCTCGTCCATACCTAGAATCGCAATGATATCTTTCAGCTCAGTGTAACGTTGCAATACATACTGAACGCCACGGGCGCAGTCATAATGCTCTTGACCAATAACTGATGCATCAAGCTGACGCGAGCTTGAATCCAGCGGGTCAATTGCAGGATAAATACCCAAAGATGCAATGTCACGTGACAGTACAACAGTAGCATCCAAGTGCGCAAACGTAGTCGCTGGAGATGGGTCAGTTAAGTCATCCGCAGGTACGTAAACAGCTTGAATAGAAGTAATGGAACCTGACTTAGTCGAGGTAATACGCTCTTGCAGAACACCCATTTCTTCAGCCAGTGTTGGCTGATAACCTACCGCTGAAGGCATACGGCCTAACAGTGCAGATACTTCTGTACCGGCGAGGGTGTAACGATAAATGTTGTCAATAAACAACAGTACGTCACGACCTTCGTCACGGAATTTTTCAGCCATGGTCAAACCGGTCAGAGCAACACGTAAACGGTTACCTGGCGGCTCGTTCATTTGGCCGTAAACCAGAGCTACTTTGTCGAGAACGTTAGAGTCTTTCATCTCGTGATAGAAGTCGTTACCTTCACGAGTACGCTCACCTACACCAGCAAATACTGAGTAACCGCTATGCTCAATCGCAATGTTACGGATCAGTTCCATCATGTTTACGGTTTTACCAACACCGGCACCACCAAACAGACCAACTT
Organism: Pseudomonas sp. C27(2019); assembly: GCF_008807395.1. Taxonomy (GTDB): domain Bacteria; phylum Pseudomonadota; class Gammaproteobacteria; order Pseudomonadales; family Pseudomonadaceae; genus Denitrificimonas. The sequence goes on along the minus strand of NZ_CP043320.1, from coordinate 2,936,072 downwards.
TACCGCCTTTAGAGAACGGACAAACAAGGTCAATAACCTTAATGCCAGTTTCTAAAATTTCATTACCGCCCGCTTGTTCTGCATACGAAGGTGCAGCGCGGTGAATACCCCAACGCTCTTCTTCACCAATTGGACCGGCTTCGTCGATTGGGTTACCCAATACATCCATAATGCGACCTAGGGTTTTAACGCCCACAGGTACGGTAATTGGACCGCCTGTATTCACCACATCTAGGCCACGTTTTAGACCTTCGGTCGAGCCCATGGCAATAGTACGTACAACACCGTCACCCAACTGCTGTTGAACTTCTAATGTTGTTTGCGCACCCTGTACTTGCAGTGCGTCATAAATGTTCGGTACCTGCTCGCGTGGGAATTCCACGTCGATAACGGCGCCGATGATTTGAACGATACGTCCGCTACTCATATCTGGTTCCTCTGAATATTTGAACCGTTCTTAAACCGCGGCAGCGCCGCCGACGATTTCTGAAATTTCTTGAGTGATTGCTGCTTGACGAGCCTTATTGTAAACCAATTGCAGGTTATCAATAATATCGCCAGCATTATCTGTCGCATTTTTCATCGCAATCATTCGAGCTGCTTGTTCGCATGCTGTATTCTCAACAACTGCTTGGTAGACCTGAGATTCGATATAACGAACAATCAGTGAATCCAACAACTGCTTGGCACCGGGCTCATAAATATAATCCCAAGAACCGACACTACCCTTATCCAATCCTTCGCCATCAACCGCCAGTGGCACTAACTGCTCTACTGATGGTTTCTGGGTCATCGTATTTACAAATTTATTGGATACTAAGTACAAACGATCGAGACGACCTTCTGTGAAGGCATCCAGCATAATTTTAATGCTGCCAATTAAGTCAGCAATCGCTGGTTGCTCACCGAGATCGGTGATTGCTGCAACGATCTTGCAACCTTGGCCCTTAAAAAAACTCACACCTTTTTTGCCGATCACGCAGAATTCTACTTCAACGTTATTGGGGTGAGATTCTTGCATGTTTTTAAACAGGGCCTTGAACAGGTTAAAGTTCAGACCGCCGCACAGACCACGGTCAGTCGAGACGAGGATGTAACCTACGCGCTTGACTGGACGTTCGACCATGAATGCATGCTTATACTCAACATCGGCCTCAGCTAAGTGGCCAATGACCTGACGAATTCGCTCTGCATAAGGACGACCAGTAATCATGCGCTGTTGTGCTCTGCGCATTTTACTGACCGCAACCTTTTCCATGGCACTGGTGATCTTTTGTGTACTTTTGATGCTCGCAATTTTAGTGCGAATCTCTTTTGCGCCTGCCATTTGACACCCTTCAGGTTAAGCAAGCGAGGGGTTTAACGCCCCCGCTGCGGCTTACCAACTCTGAGTGGCCTTAAACTTCTCGACACCTTCTTTAATAGAAGCATCGATATCGTTATTAAAGTCACCCTTCTCATTGATTTTCGCCATTAAGTCAGCGTAGTCACGTTTGAAGAAGGCTAACAAGGCTGCCTCAAAAGCACCCACTTTATTAACTTCTACATCAGCCAAGTAGCCACGTTCAGCAGCGTACAGCGACACAGACATATCGGCGATAGACATTGGTGCATACTGCTTTTGCTTCATCAGCTCAGTAACACGCTCACCGTGCTCAAGCTGCTTACGCGTTGCTTCATCTAAGTCAGAAGCAAACTGAGCAAAGGCCGCGAGTTCGCGGTACTGAGCCAGCGCGGTACGAATACCACCAGATAGCTTCTTAATAATCTTAGTTTGAGCAGCACCACCAACACGCGATACCGAGATTCCTGCGTTTACAGCTGGACGGATACCTGAGTTAAACATCGATGACTCAAGGAATATCTGACCATCAGTAATAGAAATTACGTTGGTTGGTACGAACGCTGATACGTCACCGGCTTGGGTTTCAATGATTGGCAACGCAGTTAAAGAACCGGTTCGACCTTTCACTTCACCTTTAGTGAATTCTTCAACGTACTCTTCGGATACACGTGATGCTCGCTCCAACAAACGACTGTGGAGATAGAACACGTCACCTGGATAGGCTTCACGACCTGGTGGACGACGTAACAACAGGGAGATTTGACGGTAAGCAACCGCTTGCTTAGATAGGTCATCGTAAACGATTAACGCATCTTCACCACGGTCACGGAAGTACTCACCCATAGTGCAACCCGCGTAGGGTGCCAAGTATTGTAGCGCTGCAGATTCAGATGCGCTGGCAGCAACAATAATTGTGTTGCGCAGTGCATCCATTTCTTCAAGCTTACGTACCACGTTAGCAATTGTTGATTGCTTTTGACCAATGGCGACGTAAACGCACTTAATACCGCTGTCTTTTTGGTTAATGATGGCATCAATAGCCAGAGCAGTTTTACCAATCTGACGGTCACCAATGATCAACTCACGCTGACCACGGCCAACTGGAATCATCGCATCGACCGATTTATAACCTGTTTGCACAGGCTCATCGACCGATTTACGCCAAATCACGCCGGGTGCAACTTTCTCAATTGCATCGGTTAATTTAGCGTTGACAGGACCTTTACCATCAATAGGATTACCTAGCGCATCAACAACGCGGCCTAAAAGTTCTGGACCAACCGGAACTTCAAGGATACGTCCTGTGCACTTGGCGCTCATGCCTTCGGTCAAACCGAAGAAGCTACCCAAAATTACCGCACCAACGGAGTCACGCTCCAAGTTGAGTGCCATACCAAAAATTCCACCTGGGAATTCAATCATTTCACCGTACATTACATCGGCTAAGCCGTGGATACGTACGATACCGTCAGACAAGCTGACGATTGTGCCTTCATTACGGGCTTGCGCAGATACATCAAGCTGAGCGATACGCTGCTTGATGATCTCGCTAATCTCGGAAGGATTCAGTTGCTGCATGCCATGCCCCTCAAATCAGGATTTCAACGCTTCGGCTAACTTATTCAGTTTGCCGCGGATCGAGCCGTCAATAACTAAGTCACCAGCACGAATATGCAAACCGCCAATTAAAGCGGAGTTTACAATCGCTTTGGGTTTAACGGTACGATCAAGCCGCTTAGATAAGGCGGCAGCCAGTGTTTGGAGTTGTTCTGCGCTAAGTTCAAAAGCAGACTCTACTTCAACTTCTAATGTGCGGTTTTTTTCTGCTTTATATTCAGAAAACTGCTCACTAATAGCTGGAAGTAAACCTAGACGGTTATTTTCCCCTAACTGATGGAGAAAGTTTGCAAACTCGTCATCTGTATTGTCTTTACACAGCTGTAACAGAAACTCTACCTTACCTTCTTTGCTAAGCTCAGGCTTACCTAATTGCTTAACAACTTCAGCCTGCTCAACTGCAGTTGCTGAAAAAGACAACATAGTACTCCATGCATCTTCTTTGCTTGCAGTGGCTGCATATTCGAAAGCAGCTTTTGCGTAAGGTCGTGCAAACGTATTCGTATTTGACATAGTTTGCCTCGCTTAGAGTTCTGCGGCCAATTGCTCGACCAGCTGGTTATGTGCCTTAGCATCCACAGTTGCACCGAGGATTTTTTCTGCACCTGTAATTGCAAGCACTGAAACCTGTTGACGAAGCTCTTCTTTAACACGACTCACTTCGATATCAATTTCAGCTTTTGCGCCTGCAATCAAACGCTCACCTTCAGTACGCGCCTGCTGCTTAGCTTCTTCAATAATTTCGTTAGCAGTTTTATTTGCCTTATCAATTATCTCAGCAGCTGTTTGCTTAGTTTCACGCAACATACCTGTTGCTTTTTCTTGTGCTAACTTAAGGTCGCGCTCGGCACGGCCGGCTGCGTCTAAACCTTCTGCTATTTTTTTTTGGCGTTCATCCATAGCGTTTGTAATGGGTGGCCATACAAACTTCATGCAAAACCAAGCAAAAATAGCGAAGGCGATCAACTGACCAACGAGTGTCAGATTAATAGCCATTAATGTACCTCATGCCATTTCATTGTTTATTTGATAAAAACTTCGCGCAGCAAAACATTTCACTGCGCGATGAAATCGCTAGATTAGCCTGCCATTCCTGGCGCAACAACGAAGATCAAGTACATTGCCATACCAACACCAATCATTGGCACGGCGTCAAGTAGACCAGCCATGATGAAGGTTTTGGTTTGCAACTGTGGAGCCAGCTCTGGCTGACGCGCTGTTGTTTCCAGTAATTTGCCGCCTAGCAAAGCAAAGCCAATACCAGTAGCCAAGGCGGCCATACAAATGATGAGCGCTGCCGATAAAATTACGAGTTCCATAGTTACTCCTAGAGTTTTTAAGTTAAGTTACAGCTTAAGGTAAAATTAACGCTCACTTTTGCGTCAATGGGTTTCGTGGGCCGAGCTCAAGTAAATGATCGACAGCACCATGAAAATAAAGGCTTGAAGCGGGATTACCAGTATATGGAATATCGCCCAAGGCCCGTACAGCGACCACTGAATCCAAAAAGGCAGCAGCGCAATCAAAATAAATACAACTTCACCTGCATACATGTTACCGAACAAACGTAATGCAAGGCTAAATGGTTTGGTTAACAGGCCTAATATTTCAAGAACCAAGTTAAATGGGATTAACGTCCAATGATTAAATGGCGTGAAGGAAAGCTGCTTGGCAAAACCACCAAAGCCATTGATCTTGATGCTATAGAATACAATCAAAATGAATACGCCAATAGATATACCAAAGGTCGCATTTGGATCTGCAGTTGGAACATATTTGAAGTATTCGATACCTAGCATACCGGCAAGCCCAGGTATTACGTCAATGGGAATCCATTTCAGACTGTTCATCAACAGGATCCACATGAAAATCGTAAGCGCTAGTGGTGCTATTAAGGCGCTGCGACCATAGAAGGTTTCGCGCACCATATTTTGTACAAACTCTACAAAAATCTCAACGAAATTTTGCATCCCTGTTGGTACGCCTGAGTTCGCACGCTTAGCTACTTTTCTAAAAACAAATAGAAAAATAAAACCCATCAGCAAAGACATAAACATGGTGTCTAAATGGATTGCCATAAAACCCATTTCGTTTATCTCTTGAGTATTCTGGGCAACGCGCCAAGTACCATCAATTTTGCCAAAGGTTAAGTTTTGCAAGTGGTGCTGGATATACTCAGCATTGCTATTTGCCATATATGCCTCAATCCTTAACGTTTACCAGTTTTTACTTAAAAAGAGTGAAACCACTGAGGTCAGCTGAATCAAAATGTAGCCTAAAAACAATAGCACTACATTGAAAGGCTTCACTGCTATAAACACCAGTGCAAAAAGCACTGCTGTTACGACCATCTTTCCTACCTGCCCTGCCCAAAATGACTGGACAATCGCTTCCATTGAGCGTGCACCATAAAGCTGAAAGGCTTTATACGTGAAATAGGCATTGGCTATCAAAGCAATCATACCGCCTATTAGCACCGAGTATGCTGCAATCACACCTTGTGTCGCCGCACATACTATGGTCAACAATGTAACAACGACTAACTGTATAACGAGTGTTCGAAACGCGGGCAGCTGATAAAACGGCGTTTTGTTGCGTATGGCCACTTTTCTTCGCCTTTTATTTGAATTTGCTTACTCGTTATCTCGCCACTACAAAATTGCGCAGAGAGTATAGGCTTCTATGCAGCACCTATCAACTCAAATGTGTCCATATTGGACTTAAGAGGGGGTTACCTCTAATTGATATGAGCCAGAACTCCCTGTAACTCATCTAGAGAGCCATATTTAATTACCAACTGCCCTTTTCCTTTTGCCCCATGCTTTATTTGTACTTGGGCGCCCAAACGCTCAGCCAATTTTTGCTCTAGGCGCTTAACATCAGGATCAACAGTTGTTTTTTCTTTCTCAGGTTTGCCAGCAAGAATAGTACGCACCATAGCTTCTGTTTGTCGAACTGTCAGTCCTTTTGCGACAACATGCCGCGCCGCTTCAACTTGTTTATCTACAGGCAAACCTAATAAAGCCCGCGCGTGGCCCATTTCTAAATCACCATGCGCCAATAGCGTTTTAATCTCATCAGGCAAACCCAGTAGTCGTAATAAATTGGCTATGGTGGCGCGTGATTTGCCTACAGCATTTGCCACTTCCTGCTGGGTTAATTCAAATTCTTTTTGCAAGCGTTGCAAAGCGACTGCTTCTTCTACTGGGCTTAAATCTTCGCGCTGAATATTTTCAATCAGTGCCATCGCAATCGCTGCTTGATCACTGACATTGCGTACCATCGCCGGAATGCTTTTTAAGCCGGCGATTTTTGCTGCACGCCAGCGACGCTCACCAGCAATAATTTCATATGTATTCTTAGCAATCAGGCGCACCACTATCGGCTGCATAACACCCTGTGCTTTGATCGATTGCGCCAACTCTTCAAGACGCGTCTGATCCATGTCGCCACGCGGTTGATACTTACCGCACTGAATAGACTCTACATTTAAATGCTCTAATTCATTAGCATCCACTTGTTTGGCTTGCTCTTGCAAGGTATTAGCCGTTGCGCCACCCAATAAAGCATCTAGCCCTCGTCCGAGACCGCGTTTTTTAACCGCCATAATATGATTCCTTATGTGCGTGTTGCAGCACGCTGACTGGCGCGCTGGCGGCGTGATAACTCGCCTGCTAGCGCTAAATAAGCTAATGCTCCACGAGACTGTTTGTCATATGCCAAAACCGGCAACCCATGACTGGGTGCTTCAGCTAAACGCACATTGCGTGGAATGACTGTGTCATACAGCGTGTCACCAAAATGCTGTTTTAATTGCAGCGAGACATCATTGGTCAAACTTAACCGCGGATCATACATGGTTCGTAAAATACCTTCTATTTGCAGCGTCGGATTAAGCTCTGCAGCAATGCGCTGAATACTACCAATCAAGTCGGTTAAACCTTCTAAGGCAAAATACTCACACTGCATTGGAATAATCACTCCATCGGCAGCCACTAAGGCATTGATTGTGAGCATGCTCAAGGATGGTGGGCAATCAATTAAAATATAATCATAATTGCCGCGCACCGGCTGTAAGGCATCAAGTAAGCGGCGCTCTTTGTTTGGCAAATCAAGTAACACCACTTCAGCAGCCGTTAAATCACGGTTTGAAGGTAACAGCTGATAACCACCTTGTTCAGAAAACTGTATCACATCAATAAGATTAGCTTGTCCAGTCAATACGTCCAACACTGAATGCTGCAAACTGTGCTTATCAATGCCACTGCCCATGGTGGCATTGCCTTGGGGGTCAAGATCAATCAACAGCACGTGACGACGCGTAGCGACTAATGAGGCAGCCAAGTTAATACAGGTTGTGGTTTTACCGACACCGCCTTTCTGGTTGGCAATTGCCAAGACCTTGCCCATATTATCTCCTACGTTATTCTTGGCGCTGTAAAATCAATAAATGCCGCTGCCCTTGGCAACCTGGCACTTTGAGAATCTGACAACTATCAAGACGAAAATCTTCTGGCAATGCTTGCAGCTCATCATCAGGGTGCACGCCTTTCATCGCCAACCAATGTGTTTTTAAGTCACCTAAGTGGCGGGTCCAATTGGTAAAATCTTCAAGCGAGCTGAAAGCTCGCGAGATAATGCCAGAGAATGCCCGTTTTGGGGTAAAGGCTTCAACTCGCTTGTGAACAACACCTAAGTTATCCAACTCTAACTCCAGTTTAACCTGGGTTAAAAAACGTGTTTTTTTACCGTTAGAATCCAGCAGGGTAAATTTTCGCTGTGGAAAAATAATCGCCAACGGCACGCCCGGCATACCACCACCACTGCCAACATCTAACCAATCACTGCCGTACTGCTCAACATACTGAGCAACACTGAGGCTGTCGAGCAAGTGCCGTGAGACCATTTCATCGGGGTTGCGTACCGCAGTTAAATTGTACGCTTTATTCCACTTAATCAATAAAGCCAAATACTGCAGCAGTTGTTGTTGCTGTAACTCACTCAAAATAACATTAAGTTGCTGTGCACCCTGCGCTAATTCCTGCGCATGCTGTGTATTCACACTCATGAATCTGCTTGCTCCAACGATTGCGTAGCCTTGCGTTTTTTCAAATGCACCATCAACAAAGATACCGCTGCTTGCGTGACACCTGGAATACGTGAGGCCTGTCCTAAAGTTTCAGGACGACTGGCTATGAGTTTTTGCTGAATTTCTTTGGATAATCCAGAAATCACAGTGTAATCCATATCCAGTGGTAACTTTACCGCTTCACTGGCTCGCAGTTTAGCAATGTCATCCAACTGGCGATCGAGATAACCAGCATATTTGGTTTTAATTTCCAATTGCTCAGCTATTTGCTCGTCAGTGATACCCCCACCGGTCACTGCAACTAAATCAAGGTAATTGATTTCAGGGCGCGCCAGCAAATTCAATAAATTATACTCGTGAGTCAATGGCGTATTAAATTTGGCCATCACTGCTTCACCAGCAGGCGTCCCTGGACGGACCCAGGTATCTTTTAGGCGCTGCTCTTCTTGCGCAATAGCTTCACGCTTGGCTTCAAAAACTGACCAACGGTGGTCATCGACTAAACCAATTTCACGGCCTTTTTCAGTTAAGCGCATATCGGCATTGTCTTCACGCAAAATCAAACGGTACTCCGCGCGTGAAGTAAACATGCGATAAGGTTCTTGCGCACCAAGGGTAATCAAATCATCAATCAATACACCCAAATAGGCTTCATCGCGGCGTGGATGCCAGCTGTCTTTACCCTGTGAACGTAAAGCAGCGTTACTTCCGGCTAATAAGCCTTGGATACCGGCTTCTTCGTAACCCGTGGTGCCGTTAATCTGTCCAGCAAAAAATAAACCGTGAATTACTTTAGTTTCTAAGCTGTATTTTAAGTCGCGCGGATCAAAATAATCATACTCGATGGCATAACCAGGGCGAATGATGTGCGCATTTTCCATTCCACGAATCGAATGTACCAGATCCAGCTGAACATCAAACGGCAAGGATGTTGAAATACCATTAGGGTACAGCTCATTGGTTTTTAAACCTTCAGGTTCTAGAAAGATCTGATGGCTGTCTTTATCGGCAAAGCGGTGAATCTTGTCTTCAATGGATGGGCAGTAACGTGGACCAACCCCCTCAATCACGCCGGCATACATGGGTGAACGATCAAGGTTTCTAGTGATGATGTCATGGGTTTTGCTGTTGGTATGGGTAATCCAGCAACTGACTTGCTTAGGGTGTTGTTCGCGACGACCTAAAAAAGACATAACCGGTAACGGTGTGTCACCAGGTTGTTCAGTCATCACAGAAAAATCCACTGAACGTGCATCAATTCGCGGTGGTGTACCGGTTTTTAAACGATCAATACGTAACGGTAACTCACGCATGCGCTGAGCTAAGGCGTTGGCGGGTGGATCACCGGCACGACCGCCTGAATAATTTTGCATACCAATATGAATCAAACCACCAAGGAATGTTCCGGTGGTTAGCACTACGTTATCTGCAAAGAAACGCAAACCCATTTGTGTGACTGCACCGCGCACATGTTCATTTTCAACAATTAAATCTTCAACTGCTTGCTGGAAAATCCACAAATTGGGTTGATGCTCTAACACTTCACGAATCGCAGCTTTGTAAAGAACACGGTCAGCTTGTGCACGAGTGGCTCGCACTGCTGGTCCTTTGCGGCTATTTAAAACTCTAAATTGAATACCACTCAGATCCGCTGCAATAGCCATTGCACCACCAAGGGCATCAATTTCTCTGACTAAATGGCTTTTACCGATTCCGCCAATGGCTGGATTACAGCTCATTTGTCCGAGGGTTTCGATATTGTGTGTTAGCAATAACGTTTTCACGCCCATTCGTGCCGAAGCTAGCGCGGCTTCAGAACCAGCATGGCCACCACCAATTACGATCACATCAAAACGGGAAGGATAATCCACCAGACACCTCAGGATTTATATAAAAACGGATGAGCTCAGCATTGCACAGGTGGGTTTAACCACATTGCTTTTGGCTTATGACCTATTTGGTTTACTGCTAGCGAGCTTTAGACGAGTAATAGTATAGATTTTTACGCTACTTTGCATAAGCGTTTCATTGCAAGGTTTTTACCCGTGAGTGAATGCGCAGGTAAACAAATATAAATTAAATATAAAGATATAAAGCTTGTTATTATTGCTATTACTAGTCAGCCATTATTTTGTGGGCACCTTAAAAATAACCAATTAAAACAATAACTTATACGGCATTTAAGGCTGTTGAGAAGGCTAGGTGTGATTATGGGATAAGCGTATTAAGCTTGTGGATAAAGCCTCTAGTTATCCACAAGAACAGTTATCCACAGACTTAACCACTGCTTATCAACCAAGCTTAAGTGCGCTTCTCCACAGAGTTTAATGGTGAAATTTTCTCCATAAAAACAGTTTTATACGATTTAAAAGTAAGACGAACGGCTTAATTAGAGCAGTAGCCGCACTCAAGTAGACAGACGAATCCAATAAGTGGATCGAAGAAGAGGCGTAGAAAGGTAATTTTCACGCAGATGCACAGCGGCTATAGCGCTGCTGCCTGTGCTTGAAATAAATACAGAGAAGAGTTAAAATGGTATGTTTAGCAAGATGGCGTGCACACATACATTGCGCAGTGTGCACGCTTGCCTGGGAGAGATTAACAGGGGCGCAAAATGATAGTACCGCGATCACCAACAGCATAGACGGCACCAGTCTCGGTGGCACACACTGAGCGTAAACCGGCAGTTGTACCGCTTGACTCAGTGACCCACTGATCGGCGTCTAAACGTAGCACACAGCCTTTTGTGCCAACAGCAAAAGCACCTGCTTGTTTAGAGCCAGAAATAGCTAAAAGGTCTTCGCGCAGGCGAGTTGGCATTTGCTGCCAGCGCTGGCCATTAAAGTGCGCCATAGTGCCTGATAAACCAACGGTATAGATGTTACTGAGGCTATCACCCCAAACACCATAGAGAAAACTCTCGCTGCCAATATTAAACTCAGCCCATTCTTTGCCGTTATAACGCAGCATCAGACCAAAATCACCAGGCGCTAAAAGGTGCTCATTGTCCCAAGCCCATAAGCTGTACAATGCCGACTTTGTACCGCTAGGCATGCGTTGCCAGCGTAAGCCATCAAAATGTAGGACTAAACCTTCATCGCCTACTGCATAAATTGAATTTGGGCTGCTGCCCCACATCGCTAGAATTGTGACATCAAGGTGAAGGTCAAAATGCAATGTCCATTGTTCACCATCAAAACGATAAATACGACCAGCCTGTCCAGCAGCAAATAAACCTTTACCGGTGTCCCATAGACAATGCACTGCTAAGTCACTGGGCGCAGGCAGTTGCTCACATTGATCGCCTTTGATGCGTAACACAGTACCGGCTTCACCACTGGCGTAACAATAACCATCGTTGCCTTCGGTAATGTTCCAAAGCTGTTTTTTACTGGGTGATGATAATGTTTGCCAAGTGCTTTTCTCAGCTTCTTGCGGTGGTGGCGCTAAGGCTAGAGTAAAATCCTCTGCTGCGGTCATAATGGTACCGAAATCACCTACTACCAATGCTTCACCGGTTGATAAGGGAATGATATCCATTAGGTCATGTCGCGTATTACTTTCAAGCTTATCGATGCGCCAGTTATTTAGGTAGTACAGGTGGCCTTTATCACCGACAATCAATATGCCGTCTTTATAAGCTTTGATGGCACGCAGACGTGGCATGACTTCATTGAATTTGAGCGCTTTGAATACGCCATCTTTATAAAGGACTAACTCACCACGAAAGCCGCCTTGGTCAACAAAGTAACGGCCACCACCTAGCAGTAAACTGCCATCATTCATAATCAATAGGGTTTGGAAGCCTGAACCTAAAGGGCATTTTAGATCAGTCCATTGGCCGTGCTCATCACGCCTTAAAACAGTGCCTTCGCCGCCCGCTGCATACACCATATTATCGGCCGCACACACTACTGCTCGTAGGTTTATTTTTGTCGGGCTCTCTTCACGTTGCCATGTTTGCCCATCAAAATATAAAATTATACCGTTATCACCGACCGCCCAAGCCTGACCTTGCTGATTTCCATCAATAGCAAATAATGGAGTATTTTCTTCACAAGAGGCAAAGCGTTCAGTTTTTTCTTCAATGACACCACCGCGTAAGCTGCGCCATTGCTCTCCATCAAAGTGCAAGATGCAGCCCATCCAGCCTACAGCAAAAATATTGTCTAATGATTGTCCCCAGATGCCATGTAAAGGTAAGCGTGTGGGTACCTCCATATGCTGCCAGAACTTTCCCTCACTATCCGCTACGCCGTTATAGCGGATCACCATGCCTTCATCACCAACTACCATCAAATTATTATTGATCACTAAACCTGACCACAACACATCTCCGTCACCTGCACCGACCTCAGGCACTCGATGCCATGCAGCACGGTTTGGTGCTTGGGTATCGGTGGCTAGGATTTTGCTGAAAAATTGACGACGGCTTGCTGAAGGGGTTTCGCTCATAGCAGCACTCTCAAGTAAGAAGGTGAATGGAATCGCTTAGTAACAGATACAACAACCCTTACTCTCTTATGATGTTGGGTTGTTGGAGCTGCCTAGCAAATCTTGTAACTGTTGGCGCAGTGCTTCTTGCTCTTCTGCGGGCACAGCGCTGAGTGCCTGCTCCAACTCTGCAGTAGGTAAGCTGGCTTGGCTAAATTCATGTAATGAATGTTTTGCTGCTTCTGCAAAAACTGCTTGCGCATGCTTAACGCAAGCATCGACCATTGGTGCAAAAGCCTGAGCTTCAACGCTGTCAGGTGCGGATAGAATTGCCGGAATACCGCTATCTGAAGCTGTGGATAACGCCAAAGACAGGGGAATTTGTGCGATAGACTCAACATCTGCGGCGGCAAGCGCCTCTGCAAGGTGAGCCCTTGGGAAAACATGGAAATGTTCGTCACAATTTGGACAGGTGACCCCAGCCATGTTTTCAACGACACCGATTAAAGGTAAACCACGCTCTTGGCAAAAACGTACAGCTTTTATACTATCCATCAATGCCACTTCTTGCGGAGTAGTGGCGAGAAGTGCTGCTACGTCATGACCTTCTAGCATATCGGCAAGAGTAATCAGCTCATTACCAGTGCCGGGGGGCATATCAATGACGAGGAAGTCCAGCGGCCCCCAATCAAATGAACCAATTAAATGGTGCATAAAATCATGTTTATACGCATCACGCCATACAATGGGAGTGTCGTCAGTTTCCATCATAAAAGCTAACGAGCCTACTTTTACAGGGTATTTAAGTCCCTCGTAATTAAAGGCTTTTGCAGGCAGTCCTTGCTTACTTAAACGCACACGCTCCCCCACAAAGCCGAAGAAACGGCTTTGGTTGGGTCCGTGAATATCGGCATCAGCTACACCCACGCTATAGCCTTGGGCCGCTAAGCCAGCAGCAAGGTTTGCCGATACTGTACTTTTACCGACACCGCCTTTATTGGCCATGACCATAATGATTTGACCAATCTCAGCAAGACGCGATTCAATCAAGCGTTTTTCATGCTGACCTTTATCCAGAGTGCATTGTTCTTCTTCCGGACAAAACTGACAGGCGTGGCCCCGTCCACAATCTTCAGGCACTAAAGCCAAAGGATCGCGAGCGGGGAAAGTGGAAACCGACATGGATGTATCCTTATTCGTTATTTTTTATCAGCTGCGCGCGCGTCAAGTAAAATCCAATTATGGGTTATACGCTTGTTACCATCGCGCTGGGTATCATTACCCTGCCATACAGCAAAGCCCATCGGGATGGTTTCACGATCAAAATTTATATCGTGCTTGTTAGTCGTTTTAAGTGGCCGCGACATTACCACATACCAAGTATTATCTTTCTTAATTTGTTTCGGTGCATATTTGCTAGAGCCAGACACTGTCTGGTTTTCTAAAATTGTGGTACTGCCGAAACCACCAGCGGCTAAGTTCTCAACCCTATCTTGATCTGCGAGCCAGTACCATATATTAACTGGCTGATCTTTACCTGTACCCATCATGTAGGATGTTTCAGGCCCCTCAAGAGCAAACTGTACGGCAACGCCATCACGGAACTCATCAACGGTTGTGCCACGGTTTTCAGTATCGTCTTTCCAATTCATGCGAATATAAAAGCGCTCATCGGTGCGGGCCACCTGAAACTTAATATACTTACCAGTTGAGCCGCCTTGATCATAGCGCAACATTACGGACTGATGCACAGGTGGTGCAGGCAGTAAGTAGGTGCTATACATCGGTAAACGATCCCAAATCAAATCATCAGGATCATTTTGAGTACGCAAGTATGTTGACCCTGAGAAGTGTTTAACCTCGACTGTTTGGCCGGGTATTATTTCTTCAACGTTAGGGTTTAGTTCTGATTTATCAGCCCAAACATTAGCTGTTGCTAGTGAGAGTGCAAGAGTTAAGGAGCCTGTTAAAAAATGACGCAATTTCATGGCATAATTCCTCATTTATAAGGGCATACTCAGTCCCACAAGGACTGAACGGCTGAATCTGATGATGAAGCGATGTGCGGATAAACACCTACTAAAGCTTCTAGTGCGCGTTGCTGATTAATTGCCCAATCTGGCAAAATTTCAACTAAATGCGCAAGGTTCAGATCCAAGCCATACTGATTTTCTTTAGCATAGCCTGCACGTATCGCCTGCAATAATGGCAGCAGGTAACGCACTAAAAAATCACGATGTGCGCGACGATACGGTGCAGTATCTTTTTCCTGTTCAAGCGCTTGTCTTTCGAGATAGCACAACAATGCACAAAACTCGAGCATGGCGACTAAATGATCAGGTTCATCTTGATGACCCTCATCATCGACCGCGGCTTTTAGACCGAAGTGAGTATAAAACGCTTGCACATTGAGTAAGAATGCACCGGGTGTTTGTCCACCAATTAAACTTTCATGGGCACTTGCCACCAGTGCTACACGCGGCTTACCACGTTTGCCATGTATAAAGGTGGACATATAACCCACTTCTAAATCATCAAGGCAGCTGCTTACTGCAAGCTCAGGCCAAGGCGCTTCACCGAGTGCTTGCAATGCAGCGTCGAGCGCTGCTTGCAAACGTCTCTCTTGTAGAGCTTCTAGGGTTTCTTCAAGTGGATACCCTAGAGCTACAGCGGCTAAGCGATAAATTGCTTCGCGGGCCTCGGCCCGCTCAGCTTCATTTTGGCGACTCAGCAAGTCTGCAGATACGCTCATATGTTAACCCCTGTCTTAGCTCAGCTTGAACATTTCAGAGTGTTTAAAACCGATCAATGTATCCATCAGTTCGCTATCTTTACCTTCGGCCTTCAGTTGGCGCTCTGCAGCCAGTGTATCCAAGACTTCACTGACCCGTGGGCCAAATAGGCTTTCCAAGTACGCCAAAGGAATACGTGGCTCATCCAGTTCTTCACCATTAGGTCCAAACTTAGGTGGTGAAGTTGGTGGTATGTAAAATACGTTAGGCTCAGTACCCCACTCCGCGTGCAGAGGTAAAGCAACTTTGTGTTTTTCTACCAATAAATGGATTGGGCCTTCTTCATCATCGCGGTAGCCAATCCAACGAATACGACCAACACATTGTTGTGCACAAGCAGTGGGCAGGCCTTTCTCAATTCGCGGGTAGCAGAAAATACATTTTTCTGACTTAGAGATTTGCTCGTTAAAGTAAACTTTTTTGTATGGACAAGCATTAACGCAGTAGCGGTAACCGCGGCAGCGTTCTTGGTCAACCAAAACGATTCCATCTTCTTGACGCTTATAAATCGCGTTACGGCTACAGGCTGCTAAACAAGCAGGGTTAGCACAGTGATTACACAAGCGCGGCAAATAGAAGTAGTAACTGTTCGGGTAATCACCTAAACCCTCATCTTCATCCCAGTTAGCGCCCCACGTTGGTTTAACGTGAGGACGTAACCAAGGATCGGTACCGGTCATTAGCGCTTCTTCGTAGTTGTATTCCCATGGAATACCATAATCTTCTTGGCTCGGTTGGCGGCCTAAACGCAGCGCGCCGTCGGCATCAAAACCACCGCCCATGTTTTCATAGTCACGTGGGTAGCCTTTACCAGGCTGTGACTCCACGTTGTTCCAATACATGAACTCGCGACCATTACGGTTAGTCCACATCAATTTGCAAGCTGCAGTGCAGGTCTGGCAACCAATACATTTATTTAGGTCCAGGACCATGCTGAGTTGGCGTTTAACAGTCATGATAATCTCCTCTTAAACGGCTCTTGGGTCGTTAATATCTTCGGGTTTTGCCAGCTCAATGTCGTAGCAGCTCTCATGGATGTGCTGGTTGGCGTTCCATCCGCAATAAACAAACTTCAAATGTCCCCAGCCACCTGCAAGCTCTAGTGGCTGCAAGAATACTGCGTTGGAAACGTTCATATTTCTGCGATGAATGTACTGATGCGGCTCCCATCCATGCTCCATCATGATCGAGTTCACTGGGATACTTGGGTAGAACTTCGCTTGTGCGAAGAAATCACCGTTAGCGTTGAACAGTCGTACCGTATCACCGTCTTTAATACCCCGTTGCTCAGCCAGCTGCGGATTGATGTAAATATTCGGCTCACCACGCTGTAGACGTAGGAGGTATTTATTACTACGCCAGTTGGAGTGAATACCCCAGCGAGCGTGCGGTGAATAGAACTCTAACGGATAGTTAGATGCCTTAGGCCCCGCGTGTAATCGCGCTGTTGGTACGGTAGATTTCAGTTTCTCAAACCATGGGTGGTCACAATAGAATGTAATACGACCGGTGAGTGTGTCATAAGGCTTCTTGCCATCGGTTTGCGCGGTGAACGGGTCATAGCCGCGATCTGACTCAAGAGGCTGGTTCAGACCAGCGTGCTCGTTCATTACAATAAAGCCTTTTTCAGCGGCTTCTTCGATGGTCACACCACCGAACTCAGGCGAGTCTTCAATAATGTGCTTGAGTACATCGTAATCCGTGTTCAGTGTGCCATTACGGGTAAAGTCATCGTGAATGGTATGCAGATCACGAGTAACATCACCATCTTGGATCGGACCAATACCACGGGCAATCGCACGTTCCTGAATTTTCTTGGTCAACAACGCCATGATTTCCCAGTCTGGCTTAGAATCACCTACTGGCTCTACCGGACGGGTGAAGATGTTAGCAAAACGGTGGTAACCCTGAGTACGGATATCCCATGCTTCATAATGACTTGCAGCTGGCAATACATAGTCTGCCCATTCAGCAGTGGAGTCCATGCGCACGTTAATGTTCACATACAACTCTTCAGCTTGACGCAAGTGTTCTTCGCGGTATTTTTCCGACATTTTGTTACGACGGAACGTGTTATCTGCGATCGAAATCATACCTTTGATTTCGCCGTAGTAAGGCATCCAGCCTTTTTCCATTGATTCATTCATCATCTCTTCCATCTCATCGAGATCGAAGCCGACGCGTTCTTTCAGTTTTTTATTATCAAAGTGCTTACGCGCACCTTCCATCATGCCGCCACGTAAGAACTCACCTAAGCCACCTGCTTCCAGGCGGGCTGATTTTTTGCCTTCAAAGCCGGCAAGTTCCCACCAGCGCGGGTGATTCCAAACAACCCAAGAGGTATCAAGACCACCTGTACGACCACCGTGACCAGTCAGAGCCAGTGTCAATGCATAGCCCCAACCTGTGTATAGGCAGTTTGAGTAACTTGAAGTTATGTAACCCAGCATGATGATGGCTTTTTTAGCTTTTGCCAGCAAACGTGCTTCTTGACGCACGATATCAGGGTGAATACCTGTGTGTTGCTGGGTATTTTCTGGCGTATATTTCGCCGCTTCTTTTTTCACAAACTCAAACGATGTGGTGACGGCAATGCCTTCCACTTCGAAGGTGCCTTCAATCGCTGGATCAACATCGCCCAATTCTAGGGTTTTAGTGTCGTCGCCCATTGAGCCTTTAGCTTTAACTGCTTGCTTGGTGTTCAGATCCCAGTGATAGAACACTTCGATTGAACCACCTTCCTCCAAATCAGCTTCACGCAGTAGCTTGCCGTTATCGATGCGTACTAACATCGGTAAGTCAGTCTGCTCTTTCATGAAATCAGGTTTGAACAGTCTTTCTTCAATGATTACGTTGACAAATGACATCGCCAAGAAGGGGTCAGAACCCTGCTCAATTGGCATCCAAAGGTCGGTGTGAATGGCGCTGGGGTTATAATCCGGTGCAGTACTGGTGATGCGCGCGCCGTTGTATTTGGCTTCCCAGATATAGTGAGCATCTGGGATACGGGTTGCGTTCGGGTTGATCATACCGAGCATGATGTAATCTGCATCAAACCAAGCATCAGAGGAAAAACTTTCCAGTGGGTTACCGTAGGCCAAATGGGCACCGGTCATCAAATCGCCCACGACAGTAAAACCGTCAAGCTGAATACCACCGACTAGGGCAGCAAAACGCGCGGGGCCTGAATGGCGAACCATGGTTTGGTTACCCGAACCTTGGTGAGTTTTAAGCTTGCCTGGGCCGTGTTTGACAAAAATATCGATGATTTTGTCGGCCACTTCTTCAGTTGCTTGATCCCAAGAAATACGTTGCCATTTACCTTCACCACGCTCGCCAGCACGCTTCAGTGGATAGCGCAGACGGTCAGCTTCGTACATGGACGTGGAGTGAATTGCACCTTTTTGACAACCACGTGGGTTAGCGTCAGGTATGTCATCGTGTATCTGTGGGTATTTGGCAATCTGCTCTTCACGGACAACGATGCCGTCTTTGACGTATACATCCCATGCGCAGTTACCCATACAGTTAATACAGTGTGCAGCATGGCCTACTTTATCCCATGCCCACTCGTTGCGGTACAGGTCTTCCCAGGCGCGGTATGGGTATTCAGTGGCGAGCGTATCGCCAACAGGTTCTAAACGGTTGAGTGCCCAAACATTACCGCTGAGCATAACCCCTGTACCAGTAAGGCCCACCCCTTTTAGGAAATCCCTGCGCTTAAGTTTCCACATTCCCATGGTTGTCTCCTCATCGACAGTGATTGCCGATCGACCGGGCTAAGTACGGTGATGGCTATCAGGTGACTGCATCGTCACATTATTTTTACTTAAGCTTTCGTGAACATCACCGATCGATACTGCACGATAAAGCTTGAGCTGAGTGTCATTACTTTGAGACACATTGCAGCATTGAACATAGGTCTTAGAACAACACTAAAAACAAAGTGATTGTCTATGTTCTTTAACTGCTGCATGCCTTTGATTATCAATGACTGCGTAGTCTGTGTATATATTTAGCACAAAGAAAATACGCTTAAACATGTATAGGCAAGCATAAAAGCTTGCCCTGATAACTCTTTGACTCAGGTCATCTTGAGGTCAGATAGTGGCGTAATAAATGGCTGCAAAGCGCTATTTCAGCCGTTTGATACACGCTGATGGGAATACTGCGTTAGGCGTTGAGAAAATAGGGTGGCATTCAACTTCCCAGCGATTCGGGGAACGCTGCCAGCACTCAATTGCCTTTTTCTCCGCTGCTGTGGTCTCATGCTTAGTGCGAGCGACATGCTCGCTCATTACTATTGCCAACGATGAAGGAAATGGCGGACTGCTCTACTTTTAACTCTTCATCCTGAAACATCATGCTGCTCGCTTGTTAATCCTTTTTTTGCCCGTTATGGACAACTCTTCCAGCCTTACAGGCCTAATATTTTCTTTAACGCTTGCTGCGACGCTTCGCGTTTTTCTTTAGGCATCTTAGCTATATTTATTAACTTCCAGTTTACAGCGGGTAAATTCTAAATGTGGCCAATGGATGAGTTATCCCACTGCCGAGTGGCCAACTGAACACGCTTTATTTACCGATACAAAAACTTGAGAAAATACGCCCTAGCAAATCATCTGCGCTAAATTCGCCGGTGATTTCACCTAGGGCGTGTTGTGCCATACGCAAATCCTCAGCCAATAACTCTCCGGCAGAGGCCTGGGTCAATTGTTGGTAGCCATTCGCTAAGCATTGCTCAGCTTGCTGCAGCGCATCGAGATGACGACGGCGAGCACTGAAGCTGCTTTCAGCAGTTTGACTGTAACCCATGCAACTTTTTAAATGCTCACGTAGCAGCTCTACACCTTCCCCGCTGCGTGCACACAAATTAATAGTGACATGACCATCGGCATTGCTGTGCATCTCAATAGATTCACCGGAAAGGTCCACTTTGTTACGGATTAAGGTAACTTTCTCTGGGTGCGGCGTGCTATCTAAGAACTCTGGCCACAAGGAAAAAGGATCATTGGCTTCTGCAGAATGGGCATCTACCACCAATAAAATACGATCAGCTTCATTAATGGCTTTTAATGCCCGTTCGACACCGATTTTTTCAACTTGATCAGCGGTGCTGCGCAAACCGGCAGTATCTGTGACATGCAACGGCATACCATCAATATGAATGTGTTCACGTAAAATATCCCGCGTTGTGCCTTCAATATCGGTCACAATGGCTGCTTCATAACCGGCCAAACTGTTGAGCAAACTGGACTTTCCGGCGTTGGGTCGACCGGCAATTACGACGCTCATACCATCACGCAATAACGCGCCTTGACCAGCTTCGCGCACCACCTCTTTTAGCTCTTTTTGCACAGCAGTTAGCAATTGTAATATATGGCCATCGGCTAAGAAGTCGATTTCTTCTTCTGGAAAATCAATTGCCGCCTCCACATAAATACGCAGAGCAATTAATTGTTCGGTGAGCGCATTAACACGCTGAGAAAACACGCCCTGCAACGAACGCAAAGCATTGCGTGCGGCTTGAGTTGAACTGGCCTCAATCAAGTCGGCTATGGCTTCAGCTTGGGCTAAATCGAGTTTATCGTTAAGAAAAGCACGCTCACTGAACTCGCCGGGTCGTGCTAAGCGCGCGCCAAGCTCAACGCAGCGCTGCAACAGCATATCTAAAACCACAGGCCCGCCATGGCCTTGCAGTTCTAATACATCTTCACCGGTGAAGGAGTTAGGGCCAACAAAATAGAGGGCTAAGCCTTCATCAATGGCTTGCTGGTTATCCGTATAGAAAGGACCGTAATGCGCGTAACGCGGTTTTAATGAACGCCCTGTCATCTGCTCAGCAATATGCTTGGTCAATGGACCTGAGACTCGAACAATCCCTACCCCGCCACGGCCTTGTGCCGTGGCAATAGCAGCAATGGTGTCACGCGACATTGGCATAAGGTTTTCCTCAACACTAATCACAAAGCACAACGCCCCTAAAAAGGGGCGTTGTGAACTCGCTAGGTTCGACTAACTTGCGTTAGCGGCCGCCATTGATTTTTCAATCTTGCGAGTAATATACCACTGTTGACCAATCGACAGGACGTTGTTGACCACCCAGTACAATACCAAACCTGATGGGAACCACAGGAAGAAGAAAGTAAAGATAATCGGCAGCAGCTTCATTACTTTAGCTTGCATTGGGTCCGGTGGTGTTGGGTTGAGTTGTTGTTGTACAAACATACTCAAACCCATGATGATTGGCAGAATAAAGAACGGATCTTTGCTCGACAAGTCAGTTAACCAGAACATAAAGGGTGCTTGGCGTATTTCCACGCTTTCCAGCAATACCCAGTACAAAGAGAGGAAAACTGGCATCTGTACTAAAATTGGTAAGCAGCCACCCAGAGGGTTAATTTTCTCTTTTTTGTACAGCTCCATCATGCCTTGTGACAGCTTTTGACGATCACCAGCATGTTCTTCTTTTAACGCTGCCATTCTTGGCGCAACAGCGCGCATACGTGCCATAGATTTGTAACTGGCAGCAGACAGTGGGAAGAAAGCTAACTTAATTAAGATGGTCAGGACAATAATTGACCAACCCCAGTTACCTAAAATGCTGTGGATAACACCCAATAACCAGAAAATAGGCTGAGCAATAAACCAAAGGAAACCATAGTCAACTGTCAACTCAAGGCCTGGTGAAAGGTTTTTCAAATGGCTTTGAATTTTAGGACCGGCATATAAGATTGCACTGGCTTGCGCATGCTGACCTGGAGCAACACTTAATGCTGGCGTGGTATAGCCAATAATGTAATTACCCTGCGAGTCTTTACGCGTAGTCACTTGGTTGGTTTGCTCTGAATCAGCAACCCAGGCCGTAACAAAGTAATGTTGCAACCAAGCAACCCAGCCACCTTGAATGGCTTGACTGAATTTTTTATCATCCATATTGCTCATGGATAATTTCTTGTAAGGCTCTTCTGCTGTCCACAATGCTGCACCTAAATAGGTTGCAGTACCAGTGGCAGTGGTAGATGAAGGGTCGCCTTGACCATCACGTTTGAGTTGGGCAAATAAATTACCTTGCCAATCACGATCGCTTTGGTTGTCAATCAAGTAAGTCAGTTGAACTTGATACGCCTGCTGATTAATGCACTCAACTTTACGCTGACTGATTTCACGTGCAGAGCATTCGGTGCTTAAACCACGGTGAAAGGTAAAGCGCTTGGTGTAATTTACAGCATTTTCTTGAAAGGACAGATCAACGTTTAACTCGTTTTGCCCGTCTGCCAAACTGAAGTGTTGTTGGCTAACGCTATAAACAGGACGGCCACTGGGGCGCGCATCAGGTCCATTAGCGCCAACTAAACCACTTTGTGCAACATAGATTCGCTCATTACTGTTTTCAAATAACTGCAATGGAATATCGGGGTTGGATGCATTGCGAGGGTATTGGCTGAGTTTTAACTCAACGATATCACCACCATTTGGGTCAATGGCTAACTGCAGCACATCGGTTTGTACATAAATCAAGTTATCGCTAACAACATTGTTGGTTAACGTCGGATCTTGAGTCAGCTCATTTACAGCAATCGGCAGGTCATCATTATTCGCAGCATGTGCTGTATTTTGCGGTACAGAATCATTAACAGAAGACTGCGAATTGACTGAATTTGATTGTGTAGTTGCAGCTGTTACTGGTGCCTGGCCGTAGTCTTGGTTCCATTGAAGAACCATCATATAAGACACAACAGCTAAGGCTACGAGCAGGATCGTACGTTTGATATCCATAATTACTCGGCCGTAGAAGATGAACAGGAAGGAGTTGGTACGGGATCAAAACCGCCCGCATTCCAAGGATGACAACGTCCAAGTCGTCGAATAGCTAACCAGCTGCCACGCATCGCACCATGCTGCTCAATAGCTTCAATGGCGTAACACGAACAACTGGGATAAAAACGGCAATGACTTGCCATCATAGGACTGATTGCATAGCGATAAAATTTAATTGGCAAGATAACCAACTTACGCATTACTTTGCCCTGCTAAATCAGAAGGTGTTGCTTGTGATGCGGATAAACGCTGGCGTGCCAAACGTTTCCACATTTTATCAAACTGCTGTCGAAGCTCAATATTAGACAAGTCAGCAATACCCCTACGGGCAACAATTACGATATCTACACCATTCAAAATATGTTGATTATGGCGAAACGATTCTCGTATTTGACGTTTTATTCTATTGCGCTCAACAGCAAGTTTTACGCTTTTTTTTCCAATAACCAACCCGAGACGTGGATGTTCGAGTTGGTTTTCACGAGCAAGTAACAAGACACTTTTGCCTGGCACTTTATATGTTGCTGAATCAAAGACAGATTTGAACTGCTGAGGTACCAGCAAACGCTTTTCTCGGCCAAAGCCTAGATTCATGCTGTGCTCGATTGGATTATGCGCTCAGGCGCTTACGGCCTTTTGCACGACGACGCTTAATAACAGCGCGACCGCCAACTGTTGCCATACGTGCGCGGAAACCGTGGTTACGAGCGCGTTTTAGAGTGCTGGGTTGAAATGTACGTTTCATGATTCGCTACCTGGTGACTTCTTGGGCAAAAAGGGGGCCCAAAGTGGTCCCCGTTAAATAGACGGGCAATTCTATTGAAAACTGAGGCTTAGGTCAATTATCTGCGGCATTTGTTTATTAAGTACTGTTTTTCTTTTTAAAAAACCCTGCTTTTCATTGCTTGCTGAGTAGTAGATTGAATTAGAAAAGAAGATATAAAGCTTATTACTGCTGTAATTACTACTGAGACAATATTCTGTTGATAAACTATTTAATCGTTTATAAATCATAGCGTTACAGGATTTTATAGTCTGTGCTAAAGGGGTGCTCTAGGTGTGCGTTTTAGTCGAATAAGCTGTGTATAAGTAGGCGAGTTATCCACAGCCTGCTTTTCAACAGTCTTATCCACAGGTTATTACCCTAGGCCTAAGTGGGGTTCTCCACAGGGCTTAAGCGCTTTAAAGCTATGCGTTCAACTAGAAAAATAGTATCCATAAGGCAACACAGGCGTACCAAAGTACCGCTGAGCGGACTAAAAGTAGCCAGATATTATCTAAAGTTCGGGTGCCTTTTTCACCTAAAGCGTCACTCTCTGCTTCAACAGCTGCGCGGCCTGCTTCACTTAAAAGGGCGTCGGCAGGTTTATTTATACAGAGCAAATCATGCATCAGCGCACGGTTAACGGTGATGAAGTTACCAATTAATGCAAAACTTGCACCCAGCAATCGTGCTGGTAGCCAATCTAAAATATGCAGAAGACGTGTGGCTCGGCCTGCGGCTTCAGGCCACTGAGCTTGCTCGGCGCTAAGGACCAATAAGCGATAGGTTAATGCAGCAAGAGGACCAGCCAGCAAGTAGTAGAAAACAATGGCGAAGAAGCCTTGGTAGCCTTGCCACAGCAAATAGCCTTGTACCGCTTGTAAAAGGCCTGCTGGCTCCTCTGACTGAATGAGTAGATCGCGCTGTGCGGCTAAGCTTGCTGCATGGGTATCTTGGCGCCGCCAAGCATCGCGAAAAGGGCCTAAAGCTGTGCGTATATCGCCACGGTTTAGGCTATATAAAACAATAACCAGATGTACAGGAATCAATAGCAAGCCATACAACAGTGACTTTAGAACAAACAACAGTATTGCCAAGCCAATAATAGGTAAGCTCAGCGCCAGTAATAACGCCAATGTATGCTGCTTAGGCAGTAGTTTTGTGCTGCGCTTGAGTTGTTCATACCACCATTGATCTTTTTGTAATGCGCTACGCCAGTGTGATAGTTTTTCAATCAGTATGGTTAGGATTAAAACTAGAAAGCTCATGCGTTTTCTCCATGATATTTAACCTGTAGACGTTGCCAATCAAACGCGGGGCCAGGATCGGTTTTTCGGTCAGGGGCAATATCACTATGTCCACAGATACGGTCTGCAGTAATCATAGGGTAATGTTTAGTCAGTTCATCGACCAACTGATTGAGGCTGTAGTACTGGGCTTCGCTATAGGCAAGATCATCCTCCCCTTCCAACTCTATACCGAGTGAGAAGTCATTACAGTTTTCGCGTTGATTGAATTGCGATACACCTGCGTGCCAAGCACGATCTAAGCAGCTGACAAATTGAGTAATAGAACCGTCACGTTTGATGAAAAAATGAGCAGATACTTTTAAATGTGCGATGCCTGCAAAGTAAGGGTGTGCAGCAACAGGCAGTTGATTGGTAAACAGGGCTTCAACCATACCTGTGCCAAATTGCCCTGGTGGTAAACTGATGTTGTGGATAACCAGTAAGGAAATTTCAGAGCTTGGCCGAGCATTACAGTTATTAGACGGTAGATGCTGTGCACCTTGCAGCCAGCCTGTGCTGGGATCTAGCGCTAAAGCCTGTAAAGCGTGCATAAGATGTCCTGTGGTTTTTATTTACTAACAGTAAGCAGCGCACCATTTTTAACCGGTGTTTATCCGTGTTGTAAGTGGCTTTATGTGTTAACTAGAGCATAGGCATAAACTGCCGTATTTCAATACTTATAATATGGTTTTATACAGGATGGCAAAAAATGCTTTAAAGAGATGCTAGTGGAGGTCGCAAACTGCATCAATTCATGCTCTAAGTTATGCTAAGGTGATGATTAATCGGGGGAGAGTTACTGTAACCACCCATCAAATAAAAGCTGCAGAATGTATTACTGGGTTACCGGTGAGGTAACCAGTACTGCTTTGTAAGGTGATTATGCAAAAGTACATGAAGTGCCTACTGGCCGTGGCTGCTTTGTTTGTTTCATACGCTGGGCAGGCACAGCAAATGGACGGTTTAGTCGCTGATGGCCCTGCTTTGTACGCTGAGTATTGTGCTAAGTGCCATGGTAAAAATGGGCGCTCCAACACCTTTATTGGACTGCTTACCTTTTCTCAAAACTTAACTAATGCGGCTTGGCAGGCAGAAACGCTGGATGCTGACATCTATGCAGCCATAGCAGGCGGTCGCAGGATGATGCCATCTTATGCTGATAAGCTCAGTGTTGTTGAGCTGCAAGCATTGGTTGATGTGGTGCGAGATTTGCAGCGTTAATAGTTAACAAAGGTTGCACCCTAGAAACAATTAAGGCCGCTAGATGGCGGCCTTAATCTTTCTAACATAACAGGGTTTAGCCTTGGTGATACTTAGCAGATAAGTCATGCACGGCATTGATAAATGCACCCGCATTTTCTGGCTTCACTTCTGGCGTAATACCATGGCCAAGGTTAAAGATATGACCTGGGCCTGAACCGTAACTTTCTAGAATACGGCCAACTTCTTTTTCAATTGCGCCTGGGTTGGCATACAGCACAGTCGGGTCCATGTTGCCTTGTAGTGCTACTTTGTCGCCAACACGTTGGCGTGCAACACCCATATCGCAAGTCCAGTCTAAGCCAAGAGCTTCAACGCCAGTATCCGCCATGGACTCAAGCCATAGACCGCCACCTTTGGTGAATAAAATCACCGGCACACGACGGCCTTCATTTTCGCGGATTAAACCGTTTACGATTTTTTGCATGTACGCCAATGAGAACTCTTGGTATGCCGCTGACGATAAGCTACCACCCCAGCTATCAAAAATTTGTACGGCTTGTGCACCAGCAAGAATTTGCGCATTAAGATAACTGGTCACAGATTGCGCCAGCTTGTCTAACAGCATGTGCATAGCTTGTGGGTCATCGTAGAGCAACGCTTTGCTTTTGCGAAAATCTTTGGATGAGCCGCCTTCAACCATATAAGTGGCTAAGGTCCAAGGGCTACCGGCAAAACCAATCAAAGGCACGCGACCATTAAGCTCTTGGCGAATGGTACGAACGGCGTTCATAACATAACCAAGATCTTTTTCTGGATCAGGAATCGGTAATGCTTCAATGGCTTCTGCGTTATCGACAACTTTTCTAAAACGCGGGCCTTCACCGGTTTCAAAATACAAACCTAAACCCATTGCATCAGGGATGGTTAGAATATCTGAAAAAAGAATTGCAGCATCTAATGGGTAGCGTTCCAGCGGCTGCAAAGTGACTTCGCATGCCATCTCAGCATTCATGCATAAATCCATAAAACCACCTGCGCGAGCTCGGCTGGCTCTATACTCAGGCAGGTAGCGGCCTGCTTGACGCATCATCCATACAGGTGTCACATCAACCGGCTGTTTAAGCAGGGCGCGGAGAAAACGATCATTTTTCAGAGCAGTCATATTAGCGTCCATTAGAAATTAATAGGCTATTATCGCAAATTTGCGAGTAAAAGGCACGGTGCAGCAAAAATGTCGTGCAGTTGGCTTGATTAGTGTCAACTGCACAGAGGTGTTGCTGGACGTGTTAGTTTAACGCATGAGGTATTTTTAAGCATATAAGTGAAGGGCCAAGCATGTATAAAACATTAATAGATAGCAGTTTATTTATTGCTGCAGAAGACAGGTCTGATCCGCAAAAGACAGCCAAACATCGAGTTCTGCAAGAGAGTATCTATCCGCCCTTCCCCGATCATCAGCATTTTGCAATATTTGCTATGGGGTGCTTTTGGGGTGCTGAGCGACGTTTTTGGCAGCAGCCAGGAGTACAGGTCACCGCTGTAGGCTATGCCGGTGGTCATACGACTAAGCCGAGTTATGAGGAGGTTTGCACTGGCTTGACTGGTCATACTGAGTCTGTGCTGGTTGTGTTTGATCCTGCGCAGACTAGTTTTGCTGATTTATTGCAGGTGTTTTGGCAGTCACATGATCCAACACAAGGTATGCGCCAAGGCAACGATATTGGTAGCCAGTATCGCTCTGCTATTTATTGTATGGACCAGCAACAATTGCAGGAAGCACAAGCCAGTTGTGTACATTATCAAGCACGTTTAACTGCAGCGGGTTGCGCAGAGATCACAACAGAAATAGCTTTAGCGCCCGTTTTTTATTATGCAGAGGCCATGCACCAGCAGTACTTGGATAAAAACCCTAGTGGCTATTGCGGTTTACGTGGTACAGGGGTTGTGTATTGAGTTAAGCGCGGGGCATTAAAAAACCCCCGCGTGAGCGGGGGTTGCAGACTGTCTCCTGGCTTCCTTGCTTTAGCCAGCTTGGCGTTAATCATTGATCCGTAATAATTAAAAGCATTCCTTCGTCTTTCCTTGTGCTCTATTCTACTTAGATGAATACAAACACATAGTGGTCAAATGACCACATGCCTTGTAAGCAATTGCTTACAAGGCATGGTGTTTTCCTTAATTAAAATTGAGCTGCATCGAGCAAATACAGCGACTCGCTGCCTGCTTTAACCGAGCTGCTCAGCGACTGAATACGCGGTAGTAAGCGGGCAAAGAAGAAGCGTGCTGTACCCATTTTGCTGGCATAGAAATCATCGTCTTGCTCTTTGCCTTGTGCAGCTCGCGCCATCAATGCCCACATGTAGGCGTAAGCGGTGTAACCAAATACCTGTAGGTATTCAACAGACGCAGCACCAATCTCATTTGGATTGTTTTTAGCTTCGGCCAGTAACCAAGCGGTTAAATCATCAAGGTTTTCAATTGCTGTTTTGAGTGGCGTAGTAAACTCGGCCAAACTGCTATCAGCAGATGAAATAAAGGCTTTTACTTCATTGGAAAAGTGCTGATAAAACGCACCGCCATTGCCGACAATTTTACGACCAGCTAAATCCAGCGATTGAATACCATTGGTGCCTTCATAAATTTGGGTGATACGGCAGTCACGAATCAGTTGCTCTTGACCCCATTCACGAATATAGCCATGTCCGCCAAAAATCTGCTGACCATGAATGGTTGACTCTAAGCCAACATCAGTTAAGAAGGCTTTAGCAATCGGTGTCAGCAGCGCCACAAGCTCTGTTGCGCGTTGACTCGCTTCTGCTTCTTCACTGTACTTGGCAATGTCAAGCTGCATAGCAACATAGCTGGAAAATGCACGGCCGCCCTCGTTCAATGCTTTCATGGTTAACAACATACGGCGTACATCAGGATGCACAATGATTGGGTCTGCTTGTTTATCTTGCGCGACAGGGCCAGTTGGAGCACGGCTTTGAATGCGATCTTTAGCATATTCGATGGCGCTCTGGTACGAGCGTTCACCCAATGATAAACCCTGAATACCAACGCCAAGGCGCTCGTAGTTCATCATGGTGAACATTGCTGCTAAGCCTTTGTTGGGCGCATCAATGATATAGCCTGTTGCGTTGTCAAAATTCATCACACAGGTGGCTGAACCTTGAATACCCATCTTATGCTCAATGGATCCGCATGACACAGCATTGCGCTCACCAAGCGAACCATCATCATTGACTATCACTTTGGGTACTAAAAACAATGAAATGCCTCTAGCACCTGCTGGCGCATCCGGCAGTTTAGCCAGCACTAGGTGAATGATATTTTCAGTTAAATCATGTTCGCCGCCGGTGATAAATATTTTTGTACCTGTGACTTTATAGCTGCCATCCGCTTGTGGTTCTGCTTTAGTGCGGATGATGCCTAGATCCGTACCTGCATGGGGTTCGGTCAGGCACATTGAGCCAGCCCAGGTGCCGTCATACATTTTAGGCAGGTATTTCTCTTTCAGTTCTTCACTGGCGTGTGCATGAATAGATAAGCACGCGCCTGCAGTGAGCATGGGGTATAAGCCAAAGGACAAGTTGGCAGAGTTAATCATTTCTTCAATTTGCGCAGTGATCATTTTTGGCATGCCCATACCGCCAAACTGTGGATCACCGCCGACGCCAACCCAGCCACCTTCGGCAAAGGTCTTATAGGCTTCGATAAAGCCCTGAGGTGTAGTGACCACACCATCATGCCAAGTGCAGCCTTCTTCATCGCCGTTGCGGTTGGTAGGAGCAATTGAGCCTGCGGCAACTTTACCTGCTTCCTCTAAAATAGCAGCAGCTGTTTCATCATCGACTGCCTCTGCTAAGGCGGGCAGCTGTGCCCAAAGCTTACCTGCTTCGAACACTTCATTGAGTACAAAACTCATGTCACGTAAAGGTGCTTTATAGTCAGCCATGCGGCATTCCTCTTTATTATTAGCGCCAGTTCAGCTGTGTAGCGACACAACACAAGGCAGTATATGGGTAAGCAAAATTGAAATTTAAGTTTACATTAATAGACGTTTGAAACTAATAAACTCTTTTTATGACTGTTTAGTTTTGTTTGTGCAGATAAAAAAACCCGCTGAATGAAATAAACCTTGTGGGTATCTCACGCAGCGGGTTTTGATACAGCGTTAACAACAGATGCTGCTTAGTAGCTCAGAGCAAAATCTTCTACAGCCATATCCATTAGGTTGTCAGCACCTGACAGCATTGCAGCTGCGTGTGTACGTGTGCGTGGCAGAATACGTGCAAAGTAGAAGCGTGCAGTTTGCAGCTTCGCTTTGTAGAACGCTTCTTCATCAGTGCCCGCAGCCAGTTTTTCAGCAGCTACGCGTGCTATATCTGCCCAGAAATAAGCGAGGCAGGCATAACCGCAGTACATCAGGTAATCAACCGATGCAGCACCGACTTCTTCGCGATCCTTCATGGCAGCCATCCCCACTTTCATGGTGATCTCGCCCCACTCTTTGTTGATTTCAGCCAGCGGCGTAACGAACTCTTGAATGGCTTCGTTAGCTTCGTTGGTTTTGCAGAACTTGTGTACGATTTTGGTGAAGCCTTTTAGTGCTTCGCCTTGAGTCATTAGAACTTTACGACCTAATAAGTCCAGTGCTTGAATACCGGTGGTACCTTCGTACAGCATAGAAATACGACTGTCGCGAACGTTTTGCTCCATGCCCCACTCAGCGATATAGCCGTGGCCACCGTATACTTGCAAACCCTCGTTGGCTGCTTCAAAACCCACTTCGGTCATAAATGCTTTTGCAATTGGTGTTAAGAATGCCAGCATGGCATCTGCGGCTTTACGTTCTTCTTCATCCTTACTGCGTTGCATGATGTCAACTTGCTGTGCTGCGTAGTACAGCATTGCACGGTTACCTTCAGTAAAGGCTTTCATGGTTAACAGCATGCGGCGTACATCAGGGTGCACAATGATTGGGTCAGCCGCTTTTTCAGGGGCTTTAGGACCAGTCAATGAACGCATTTGTAAACGATCACGGGCATATTCAATAGCGCCTTGGAAGGCCACTTCAGAGTGTGCCAAACCTTGTAATGCAGTACCAATTCGCGCAGTGTTCATAAAGGTGAACATGCAGTTCAAACCTTTATTTTCTGGACCAATTAAGAAACCTTTTGCACTATCAAAGTTAATCACGCAGGTGGCGTTGCCGTGAATACCCATTTTGTGTTCAATGGAGCCGCACTGCACGCCATTGCGCTCGCCAACACCACCGTCAGCATTGGGCAGGAATTTAGGCACGATAAACAGTGAAATACCTTTAGTGCCTTCTGGTGCTCCGGCGATACGAGCAATCACGATATGAACGATGTTATCGGCTAAATCGTGTTCACCGGCAGAAATAAAGATCTTGGTGCCGGTAATCGCGTAACTGCCATCGGCTTGCGGTTCTGCTTTAGTGCGCAGCATACCGAGGTCAGTACCGCAATGTGATTCAGTTAAGCACATGGTGCCAGTCCATTCACCAGATACCAGTTTGCTCAAGTAGGTGGCTTGTTGCTCTTCAGTGCCGTGCGCGTGCAAGGTGTTCATTGCACCGTGTGATAGGCCCGGGTACATGCCCCATGACCAGTTGGCTTGACCCACCATTTCACTGATAGAAATGCCCAGTGACTCAGGTAGACCCTGTCCGCCATGCTCAACATCATGAGCCAAGCTTGGCCAGCCACCTTCAACATATTGTTGATACGCTTCTTTAAAGCCAGTTGGTGTTTTAACGCCTTCAGCCGACCAAGTGCAACCTTCACTATCACCCACGCGATTCAGAGGAGCGATAACGTTTTCACAGAATTTTGCGCCTTCTTCAAGAATTGCGCTAACCATGTCCGGTGTTGCGTCTTCGCAGCCAGGCAGGTTTGCATAGTGCTCTGGGTAACCCAACAATTCATCGCGTACAAAACGGATATCACGTAAGGGGGCTTTGTATTCAGCCATATCTATCAACCTCTACTGGAGACTTTATTATTAAGTGTGCCTATACAGTGTGTAAGTAGGCCTGTTGCTAGCAGCGCAGTAGAAATGATTGCGCATACTTAATGTTAATCAAACGACTGTTTGAAAGTTACGGATCTATCCTATTCTTGTCAAGCATTGCACGAAGACTTTATTTGATTTTATTTTCTTAAGCTTGAGTATCAATTAGGGTGCCAAGAGCTTCATCAGCAGAGCTGAGGACACGAGCGCCGAGCTGGCTCATTTGTTTGGCTTGTTCAAGCTGCATTAATTGCTCAGTGATTTGAACCATATCAACAGCTGGTGTTGCTGCCGCAGATGCGCTGGTTGCGCTGCTCTGCATAGCAATGGCCTGAGCAGCACTGGTCATTTGTTCTTGACCAGCTTTGATGGCGGATAAACCCGCGGAGAATGCGTTTGCTGAGATTTGCATAATGCCTCCTACAGCAGACTAAAAGTGAAGCGCTAAAAAATTTAACTTATCTTGAGTATAGAGCAAAATCAGTTGCTGTGTTAAGCCGCTGATTAAAGGCTATTGATCAGCCAATTTGCGAGTTGTTGCGCACGCTGTGTGTGCTGGTTTTTGCGCGCTAGCAGCACAAGTTTTGCTGATGTTTCGACAAAGCCCCAGGGTGCAAGCAAACGTCCATTTGCAATATCGTTGCGCACCAAGAGCTCTGGCGCAATCGCCACTCCAAGTCCGGCCACAGCGGCTTCTAATAAGTAGTAGAGGTGTTCAAAGCCTTGCGCATAATTAAAATCGCTGGCTGGCAGTTGTTGTGCTTGTGCCCATTGCGGCCACGCCTGCGGCCGTGAGCGGGTAAAGAGTAAAGGCTCGTTTAATAGTTGTGCAGGTGGCGCTGTGGATAGTGTTGCTGCGTGTTGATAGCGCGGACTGAGCACCGGACCGATGCGTTCGACGTCCAGCGTGTAAGCCTGCATTGTTTCTGGGCAGGGTTGATCTAGAAATACCAAGCTGGCATCTGCTTCTGAGTGCTGTAGGTTGTCATCACCTGCGTTGGTGATCACCTGTAAGCGTAGATCAGGTAAGTCATGCTGCAGTTGCTCAAGGTGAGGTATTAACCAACGTGCCAGCAAGCTGCCTGGACAGGCTAGAACAAAGGGTGCGTGCTGGGTTCGTTGACGAATATCTGCGCAGGCACTATCAATTTGCGCCAGTGCGGCATGACTGGCTTCGTAGAGGCGCACACCGGCATCAGTGAGTTTAATACCACGCCCATGTTTGCTCAGCAACGCCACACTTAAATGCTCTTCAAGCTGCTTAACTTGTCGACTGACAGCACCATGAGTGACGTGCAGCTCTTTTGCAGCAAGGGTGATACTAAGTAAGCGAGCTGTAGCTTCAAAGGCTTTTAAAGCGTTAAGTGGTGGTAAGTTAAAATGATCAGACATGTGAGTTTTCCTAACCTATTGCTGCAATCATATCGCTTTTCGTAAGCAACGCTATCAGGTAGTTTAGTCGCCATAGCACTATTTTAATTAGATTTGGGAGTCGGCAATGAGTTCTTTATATGATAGCCCTGATGAAAAGGGTTTGTTTGGTGACTTTGGCGGCCAATATGTCGCAGAAACCTTAATGCCTTTGATTCTTGAGTTAGGTCGTGAATATGAAAAAGCTAAGGATGATCCTGCTTTTCAACAAGAATTAGCCTATTTTCAGCGTGATTATGTGGGTCGTCCCAGCCCCTTGTATTTTGCTGAGCGCTTAACTGAGCACTGTGGTGGTGCAAAAATCTTTTTTAAGCGTGAAGAACTCAATCACACTGGTGCGCATAAGATTAATAACTGTATTGGTCAGATTTTGTTGGCCCGGCGCATGGGTAAAAAACGCATCATTGCTGAAACGGGTGCAGGCATGCACGGTGTTGCCACTGCCACTGTTGCTGCGCGTTTTGGTTTGCAGTGTGTGATCTACATGGGCACCACGGATATAGATCGTCAGCAAGCCAACGTATTTCGCATGAAGCTGCTTGGCGCTGAAGTACGTCCAGTGGTGGCGGGAACAGGTACGCTTAAAGATGCAATGAATGAGGCGCTACGTGATTGGGTCACAAATGTTAGTGATACCTTTTATTTGATTGGTACGGTGGCTGGCCCACACCCCTACCCGGCGATGGTGCGAGATTTCCAAGCAGTGATTGGTAAAGAAACCCGCGAGCAGTTGCAGGCACAAGAAGGCCGTCTGCCTGACAGTTTGATTGCCTGTATTGGTGGCGGTTCAAATGCGTTGGGTTTATTCCATCCGTTTTTGGATGATGCCAGCGTGAAAATTATTGGTGTTGAGGCCGCGGGTCGTGGTATTGAAACCGGTGAACACGCGGCCAGTTTACAAGGTGGCAGTCCAGGCGTTTTGCACGGAAACCGCACCTACCTGCTGCAGGATGATGATGGACAAATTGTTGATGCGCACTCAATTTCTGCAGGGTTGGATTACCCAGGCATTGGCCCCGAACACGCATGGTTGCATGATATTGGTCGAGTCGAATACACCTCAATTAAAGATGATGAAGCCTTAGCGGCCTTCCATTTGTGTTGTAAATTAGAAGGCATTATTCCAGCGCTCGAAACATCACACGCCCTTGCAGAAGTGTTTAAGCGTGCGCCTCAATTACCCAAAGAGCATTTAATGGTGGTGAACTTGTCTGGCCGAGGTGATAAAGATATGCAAACAGTCATGCACCACTTTGAGCAACAGGAGTTGTCAGTATGAGTCGTATTGAAGCGTGCTTTGCGCAACTGAAAAAACAAAACCGTGCTGCATTGGTTACCTTTGTTACTGCTGGTGACCCAGATTACGCCACAGCAATGCGTATCTTTAAAGGCTTGCCAGCTGCCGGTGCAGATGTGATTGAGCTGGGTATGCCCTTTACTGATCCGATGGCAGATGGTCCGGCGATTCAGTTAGCCAATATTCGTTCTTTAAAAAACGGTCAAACGCTGACTAAAACTCTGCAAATGGTGCGCGAGTTCCGCGAGGCAAACCAACATACCCCTGTAGTGTTGATGGGCTATTTTAATCCCATCCATCATTACGGTGTGCCGCGCTTTATTGAGGATGCGAAAACGGCAGGTGTGGATGGTTTAATTATTGTTGATTTGCCACCTGAGCATAACCCTGATTTTTGCGATCCAGCACAAGCTGCAGGTTTGGACTTTATCCGCTTAACCACGCCGACTACAGATGATGTGCGTTTGCCTAAGGTGCTCAATAACAGTTCTGGCTTTGTTTATTACGTTTCGGTTGCGGGAGTTACCGGTGGTCGTTCAGCAAGCATGGAGCATATTGAAGAAGCCGTAGCGCGCTTGCGCCGTCATACTGAGCTACCGGTTTGCATTGGCTTTGGAATTCGTACACCTGAGCATGCGGCCAATATCGCTCGTTTGGCTGATGGTGCAGTGGTGGGCTCTGCTTTTGTAGACTTAATTGCAGAAGCTGCGACGCCAGACATCGCAGTTAATGGCGTGCTCAAGCTGTGCCGTGCATTGGCTGACGGCGTTCACTGTGCGCGTCAATAGCGCACAGTGAAGCTTGGCTGTATTGTTGTACTTGATTAGGGGCGCGGGCCGAATAGTTCTATCAACTGTTCGCCCTGCGGTGCACCTGGGTGCATTTGCATCATGCCGGTTTCATCAAGTTGTAAAATAGCAGGTGTACCGCTCACGCCGAGCATGGCCATCAACTGTTGGTTATCATCCAGTTGTTGACGTTGCTTGTCTTCAATGGTTTTTGCTTCTTTGGCGGGTGATTCACCACTTTCATTACCCATAAGTGCTGCTTCAGGGTCTTTGCTAGATAATAAGAACGCTGCTTTCTTTTGACTGCTATCACCTAGCGTGCCGACCATGACATGGCGTAATTGAATTTTACCGGCATCAACCCATGGACGTGCATCTTTCCATAGGCGTTTGCAGTAGGGGCAATTTGGATCGGTAAAAACATAGACAATCTGTTCTGCCTTGTCAGAGCCGTCGGCGATCCAAGTGCTGTCTTTGAGTTTGCCCCACATAATTTTACTTTGTGGGCGGCTGACTTTCTCTTCTAACACAACGCCTGTTAAATCTTCACCTTCAGCGTTGAGTAAGCTGCCGATTAGCGCGTGCTTACCATCTTCGGTCACATATAAAGCCAGTGGGCGGCCGTTAAATAATGCCGTGTAGCCGGTTAAACCACTGGGTGCATCAAAGCGCTCTAAGACTTCTACACCACGCTCACGCATCGCTTCTACAGGTGCAGGATAGGTTTCTGCCTGAGTGATGATTGGCAGTGTTAGCAGAGCTAGCGCCGGTAAGATTTTTTTAAATGTCATCGTTATTCCTCGGTCTGAGTTGCATCTTGTGCTGTGCTGATATGACGTAATGCATGCTTTAAGCTGGCATGCGATAACTCACCTAAATGGTTATTCTTTAATAGTCCATCGGGACTGTAAAACAATGTGGTGGGTAAAGATAATGAACCTACCGCCTGACCAAGATGTCCGCCTGTATCAAGCAGGTTGTTAGCTAAACTCAGTTGCTGTTGCGCTAAGAATTTTTCAACTAAAATCTGGCCTTCGCCTTGGTTTACAAAGACAAAACGAATATCCGGATTGGCCTGTTGTGCAGCTGCGAGCACTGGCATTTCTCGCCGACATGGCGGACACCAAGTGGCCCATAAGTTAATCACCAGTGGCTTACCTGCCAAATCTTGCAGCGACACAGGTTGCCCGTCAATATCACGCACGGATATATCGGGTATTTGTTGGCTGCTATGCAAGGCGTTGAGTACCGAAAAACTTGCGCCCCATGCAACAAAGCCAATACAAACACCAATCGCTAATGGCACGCGTAAAGAGGTTTGCCGCCAAGCCTTATACAAGCCGACAAGAAGCGCTGCGATTAAACCGGGCAGTAATAAAAAACCACCATCACGAATATCAATGATCTGCCAGAGATTGTTACTGTATTGCTGGAAATACTGAATAACAAATGCAGCACGTGCCACCAGTGCACCGATAAACAGCATACTGAATAGCGCAGACTCAGGATTGCTGCCACGCTTTCTACCGATTAGCCAGCCGCTAAACCATGCAATAAAAAAGGCAGCGTAGAGCAGTGCTAAATCCATGGGAATGGCCAAAGGGCCTAAATTAAAACTTAACATTAACCGTCCTTCTGGGCGCCGCTTAAGTATTGTAAAAATTCACTGGCTGATATTTCACCAGTGATCCGTTGCGTACGTTGTTCTGAGCCTTGCGGGTTGATAAACAAAATAGTTGGTGGTCCCATGATTTGTAAATCTTTCATCAACTGTTGCTGCTCAGCTGTGTTCAAAGTGACATCAGCTTGCAGTAAGCGCATATCAGCTAAAGCATTTTGTACCCCAGGCTTAGCAAATACAGTTTTTTCCATGACTTTGCATGAGACACACCAGTCTGCATAAAAGTCCAATAGTACCCATTTTCCATCCTGCTCTGCTTGTTTTAGCTGTACGTTTAACTGCTGCACATCGGCAAAGCGTTGCATGCTCTGCGTGTTAGCTCCTGTGCTGCTCGGCGCGCTAAAGTTGGCCAGTGGACGTAAAGGATCGTCGCCCCCTGCCGCTGAGCCAAACAACAGTATGCCAGCCCAAATACCCAGCAGTAAGGCCATATAACGGCTGATAAAACGCCAACTAGGACGCTCAATATGGCTGACCTGTACCGCAATAGCTAACAGTAATGCACCCCATAAGCCTAGCAATAACGGACCGGTTAATATTGGGCGTAGCACAATAATAGCGGTGGCTAGCAAAACATAACCAAATACGCGGTTAATGCTTTGCATCCACGTACCGGGTTTAGGTAGCCAGCGCATACCTATAGTAATGGCCAGAAGCAGGGGTAAGCCGCTGCCTAAACCCAGTGAAAACAGGGCTAAGCCACCACGCACGCCATCACCACTTTGCGCGATATACAGCAGTGCACCTGCCAGCGGTGCAGTCATGCATGGGCCAACCAGTAAGGCTGATAATGCCCCTAAACTGGCCGCGCCGATTAAGCTGCCGCCCTTCAGTTTTTGATCAGTGCCCTGTAATCGCTCACGAATAAAACTCGGCAGTTGTAAGGTAAAGACACCGAACTGGGCCAAGGCTAAGAGTATAAATATGCCAGCAAAAGGCATGAGTAGCCACGGTTGCTGTAGCGCTGCTGAGAGATTACTGCCGAGGCTTGCGGCTAGCACACCTAAAGCCGCGTACATTAACGCCATCGGTAGAACAAAGGCGATTCCCAGTTTTGCGCCTTGCCAACCGCTCGCTTTTGAACCAGCAATAACGCTGGTTAAGATCGGCAGCATGGGCAACATGCAGGGAGTAAAGGCCAGTAGCACGCCCATCATAAAGAAGGCTGCTATATTTAATAAAAGGCCTGAACCAGCTAAGCGCTCAGCAATCGATTGATCTTCGGCTAAGCCTGAACCTACCGCTGTTGCAGCGCTTGCACTGTTTGTTACTGGATCACCACCAACGCTGCTAATTTGCGGTGGATAGCACAAGCCTGCATCAGCGCAGCCTTGCCATGTTACCTCTAGGGGTTGTTGTACACCTGCAGCTAATGGTAATTGTAAAAAGTGACGATAGACTTGTGTGTCACCAAAAAAGTCATCGGAATGCTCAATGCCTTCTGGGTAATCAATGGGCACAAGGTCGCCATTGGCATCGGTAATGCCTAGTTTATTGCGGTATAAATAGTGCTCCGGCGCAATCTGCCAGACTAAAAGATTGGGCTCAGCATCATCGAGCAACTCAAAATGAAAAGCTTCTTCTACCGGTAAAAAATCCTGCTGATTACTGATAAATGCGTGCGTTAGGCTACTGAACAGCAGCAATAACGCCATAACAAAAGCGCGCATAGATGTTTTTCCTACTAAGTTTGCAATCACTATGCGGTTACTCTATTAAGACAACATTAACAGTTAAGTTTTGCTTAAAGTATTGTAGGCTGTGGCGCTTATGTTGTTTGCCATAGTTTTGTTTTACGCGGGTTGAGGAATGGCGGTTTATGCATATTTTATTGGTCGAAGATGATCTTTTGATAGCCCAAGGCTTAGTGGCTGGCTTGCAACTACAGGGTTTTAGCCTAGATCATCTAGCCCACGCAGGTGCTGCTGAGCAGGCCCTACAATTAGGGCATTTTGATGCGATGATTCTTGATCTAGGTCTGCCAGATGAAGATGGCCTACACTTGTTGACGCGTTTACGCAGCCAAGGCGTGACACTGCCTGTGCTTATCTTAAGCGCACGCGATTCAGTGCTGCAGCGGGTCGAAGGTTTACAAGCGGGTGCAGATGATTATCTACTTAAGCCGTTTGACTTACGTGAGCTGGCCGCGCGATTACACAGCTTATTAAGACGCAGCAGTGGTCGCAGTACCCATTTGATTGAGTACCAAGGTTTAACCTTTGATCCTACTACTCGGGAAGTCACACTGCATGGTCATGCTGTTGCCTTATCACGTCGTGAACAGGCGCTACTTGGTGCGCTATTGCAAAATCCAGGGCATATATTAAGTGCTGAACAGTTGCAGGACAGTTTGTATGGCTTGGGTGATGGTGTGGAAAGCAATGCCATCAATGTGCATATTTATAATTTACGCCGCAAATTAGGCAGTGAGGTGGTAAAGACCGTGCGCGGTTTAGGCTATCGAATGGGTGAACTGCATGAGCCTGCGTAATCGTTTATTACTGATTTTAGGTGGCACTTTTATTGTCTTATGGAGCTTAGCTGCGCTGTGGTTATTGGGCGATTTACGCCGTGAAATGACGGTCGCTTTAGATGAGCGCTTGGCTTCGTCTGCGCGTATGGTTGCCGGTTTGTTAGGGCAACTACCGCAACCCTTGCCGACACATCAGGCCAGTCCATTTAGCACTATTGAGCTGGGGCTACAAAGTGGTTTGGTCTGTCAAGTAAGTTCTTTGCGTGGCGAGGTTTTAGTGCACACCCCGAATATGCCGCAAGCTACATTGGCAGAACATGGCGAGGGTTTTCATGAGGTTAGTATTGGCAATGAACGCTGGCGCAGCTTCACTTTAAAACG